>JAFSYV010000102.1 GCA_017443585.1 Lentisphaeria bacterium
GGCCGTAGTTGAGGATGGCCCGGAGCCCCTGCTCCTTTTCGTCGGCTTCCACCACCGAGGCCTTGAGTTCGCAGCAGCGCCCGATGAGTTCGGGAAAGACGCCGTCGAAATCGGGAGCCGCGACGGGGGCGCTCCCCAGCGCTTCGAGGCGGTCGAAGAAAGCCCCGTCGAGGATGACCGCCGTCTTGACCACTTCGGCCATGCCGCAGATGAGCTCCTTCCGGGGCAGAGTCCGCAGAAAGCCCGGATCGATGAAGACCGCGTCGGGCTGATGGAAGGCGCCGATGAGATTCTTCCCTTCCGGCAGGTCGGCGGCGGTCTTGCCGCCCACGCTGGCATCCACCATGGCGAGAAGCGTGGTGGGGATCTGGATGAAGGGGACTCCCCGCATGTAAATGGCGGCGGCGAAGCCGGTCAGGTCGCCGGTGACGCCGCCCCCGAGGGCGATGAAACGGTCCTTCCGGTTGAGCCGGAGCCGGGCCGCCGCCCGGCAGATGGACTCCACCGTACCGAAGGTCTTGTGCTGTTCGCCGGGGGGGAGGACGGCCGTCCCGTCGGCGGGGATCCCCGGATCGGTGACGTTTCCGTCCCGGACCAGCAGTTTGCGGCCCGGAAATCCCGTCGTTTGCTTCCACGACTCCGGCCCGATGAGGATGTCGTACTCATGGGCGGCCGTGCGGCAGTGGATCTTTTTCATTATGGATGCTCCTCTTTCTGTTCCGAAGGAACCGTTCTGAATTGCAGTTTGACCGTTTTCGAGGTAAATCTCGTCACTCTGGCCCAGTCCGAATGGCGGACCATGACGGCCCAGTAGACGAACCCCCGGCCCCGGACCACGGGGTAGAAGGCGTCGGCGGGGATCCCCCGGTCGGTGCGCAGTTTCTTGATCTTCTTTTCCCGGTCCGAGCCGAAGGGCGTCATCCGCTCGCCGGGACGGACGGGGCCGATCTCGAGGATCTCCGGCAGCAGCGAGGCGTCGAAGAAGGCGCAGTCGGGGCCGCACTTTTCCACCGTGGCGGGGAGCGTGGCGGTGAACTCCCAGTTCCCCCGCCGGATGCGGGGGGTCTTCCGCCACTCCCAGAGAAATTCCGCGGGCGGCGGCACGGCCCGGGCGGGGGCGGCTTCGATGGTGTCGCTGCGGAGCCGGATCACCGTGTCGGCATTGACCGGGATCTGCAGCAGTTCGCCGGAAACGTGCTCCAGCGCCTCGTCGAGTCGGGCCAGCAGCTCCCCGTTGGGAACGGCTCCCGTCAGCTCCCGGAGCAGCCGGATCTTCACCGCGGCCGGCTGTTTCTTCCAGAAAGCGACGCTGGAGCGGTCGCCCGGCAATTGGTCCACGCAGTCCCGGATGAAGTCCGCGTCGGCTTCCAGCGCGAGGAGCGAGTGGTCCAGCCCTTTCAGGGAGCCGGGGAACCGGGCCTCGAGCTCGGGAAGCACGGTGTTGCGCAGATAGTTGCGGAGATATTCGGGATCGCCGTTCGAGGAGTCCTGGGCCCATGAGACGATGCCGCGGGCGCGCAAAAAATCCTCTATCTCCTCGCGGGAGTTCCGGAGGAGAGGCCGGAGAAAGGTGACGCCTTCGACCTCCGAGACCGCCCGCATGGAGCTCAGGCCCCAGGAGTTGGCCCCGCGGAGCAGCCGGATGAGCAGATTTTCCCGCCGGTCCCCCGCGTGGTGGCCGAGCACCACGGCGCTCCGGGGCCCGGAAAGTCTTTTCCACGCCTCGAGCCGGGCCTCGCGGGCGGCGTTTTCCACGCTTCCCGAATCCTTCACGGCCAGGTCGATGCACCGGAAGGGGATTCCCCGGTCCTCGGCGAAGGCGGCGGCGGCGGCGGCTTCCCGGTCCGACTCCGCCCCCCGCAGATGGTGGTTGAAGTGGACCGCTTCGAGGGTATACCCGAAGCGCTCTTTCGACTCCGATGCAAGAAGCAGCGCGGCGGTGCTGTCCGCGCCGCCGGAAAAACCGCAAAAGAGCTTCCAACCGGAAAATTTTGCGAAAAGTTGCTCCGAAAATCCCGTTTTCATTTGAAAAAACACTGTTTGTGGTATAATATATGCCTGAAGTTGCGATTTTTCAAAAACGGAAGGAAAAAAATGTCATATATTGTCATCGCGTCATCCAATGCCCACAAGGTCGAGGAGTACCGGGCATTGCTCGAAGGTCAGGATGTGGAACTCCAGAGTCTGGCCGATTATCCCGGTTTTCCCGGCGTGGAGGAGACCGGGAGCACCTTCGCCGAAAACGCCTCGCTCAAGGCCGCGGCCGTGAGCAAATACTGTGACGCCGCCGCTTTCGCCGACGATTCCGGACTGGAAGTCGCCGCGTTGGACGGCCGTCCGGGGGTCTTTTCCGCCCGGTACGCCGAAAACGACGCCGCCCGCAGGCGGAAGCTCCTCGGGGAACTCGAGGGCGTCACCGACCGGAGCGCCCGGTTCGTCTGCGTCATCGCCATCGCCTTCAACGGCGAAGTGATCGAGACCTTCGAAGGGGAGGTCCGGGGGAAGATCCTGACCGCGGAACGGGGAGAGGGGGGCTTCGGCTACGATCCTCTCTTCGTGCCCGACGGTTACGAGCAGACCTTCGGCGAAATGCCCCGGGAGCTGAAGAACCGGATCAGTCACCGGGCCGCGGCGTTCCGCAAGGCCATGGAGTTCATCGACGAACAGCTTTCATCCCTGAACGGCGTCTTCTGACGGCTCCGGAACCATAAGGAAAAACGAACATGCCATCCGATTTCGTCCATCTGCATCTCCATACCCATTACAGCATGCTCGACGGAGCCTGCACCGCCCCCAAGCTGGTGAAGCTGGCTCAGAAGTACGAAATGCCCGCCGTCGCCATCACCGACCACGGCTACATGGGCGGCGTGGAGGAGTTCCACCGGCTGATGACCGCCGCGGAGATCAATCCCGTCATCGGCTGCGAAGCCTACATCGCCCCCGGCTCCCGCTTCGACCACAACCCCGCCGTGCCCTTCATCAAGGGGTTCCATCTCGTGCTGCTGTGCGAGAACGAGACCGGGTATCACAATCTGTGCAAGCTGATCTCCGAAGCCTACCGGACGGGCATCTATTACAAGCCCCGCATGGATAAGGAGCTTCTGGCCAAATACCACGAAGGGCTCATCGCCCTCTCGGCCTGCATCGCGGGCGAGATCCCCCGGATGCTCCTGGGGGGCTCCAACGACGACGAAGCCGACTACCACGAGCCGGAGCCCGCTTCGAAGGAGGACATGCTCATTTCCTTCGATCCGGGGGACCAGATCGTCCGGCCCCAGTCCGCCTTTCTGGGCAACTTCGAGCGGGCGGAAAAATCCCTGAAGGAGTATCTGGACATCTTCGGCAGGGAAAACTTCTTCATCGAACTCATGGACCACGGCATGGAGCAGGAGCGCCAGGCCAACGTGCTGCTGGTGGAGCTGGCGAGAAAATACGACCTCAAACTCGTGGCCACCAACGACGTCCATTATATGGAAAAAGGGGACGCGGCGGCCCATGAGGTCATGCTCTGCATCCAGACCGGCTCCAAGCTGAGCGATCCCAAGCGGTTCCGTTTCCCGAGCCCGGAGTTCTACTTCAAGAGCGAGGCGGAAATGCGGGAGCTTTTCAAGGAGCTGCCCGAAGCCATCACCAACACCCGGCTCGTCGCCGAACGCTGCTCCATGGAGTTCCACTACGTGCCCAAGGTCAACCATTACCCCGTCTACCGGCTGCCCGACGGCACCGTGCCCGGCAAGGACTATCTGCGGAAGATCTGCCTCGACAACATGCAGATGCGCTACGGCTTCGACGGTCACGCCGAAAGTTTCACCCCCGAGCAGCAGAAGGTCATCGACCGCATGGACTACGAGCTGGGGATCATCGAACGCACTGGCTTCTGCAGTTACTTTCTGGTGGTGTCGGACTTCATCGCCCACGCCAAGCAGCAGGGCGTCCCCGTCGGTCCGGGCCGCGGCTCCGGCGCCGGCAGCGTGGTGGCCTATCTCACCTTGATCACCGACATCGATCCTCTGGAATACGACCTCCTCTTCGAACGGTTCCTCAACCCCGAGCGGGTGAGTCCTCCCGACTTCGACGTGGACTTCTGCGAAAAACGGCGGGGCGAGGTCATCGACTACGTCCGCGACAAGTACGGCCACGAAAGCGTGGCTCAGATCTCCACCTACGGTCAGCTCAAGGCCAAGGCCGTGGTCAAGGATGTGGCCCGTGTGCTGGGCAAGGATTTCGAATTCGGCAACCGTCTCACCAAGATGATCCCCGACGACCCCAAGATGACTCTGGCCAAGGCCGAGGCCGAAAACAAGGAGCTGGCCGAGCTGCTGAAAAGGGATCCCGAAGTCAGGCAGGTGTGGGAGTACGCCACCGTTCTCGAGGGATTGAACCGACAGCCGGGGATCCACGCCGCGGGCGTCATCATCGGCGACCAGCCCCTCGACAATCTGGTGCCTCTCGCCCGGAGCGCTCAGGGCGGCATGGTGGTGGAGTTCACCGCCGTCCCCTGCGAGCAGCAGGGACTGCTCAAGATGGACTTTCTGGGATTGCGTACGCTGACCATCATCCGCAACGCGCAGGACCTCATCAAGGAAAATCAGGGCATCGACATCGAACTGCACGATATCCCGCTGGATGACGAGAAGACCTTCGAAATGCTCCGGCGGGGGGACACGATCGCCGTCTTCCAGCTCGAGTCCGCCGGCATGCGCAACCTCTGCCGCAACTTCGGCGTGGAAACGGTGAAACACCTCATCGCCCTCGTCGCCATCTACCGGCCCGGTCCCATGCAGTTCATCCCCACCTTCATCGCCCGGAAGAAGGGGGAGGAAAAGATCATCTACGACCACCCGAAAATGGAACGCTACCTCAAGGAAACCTACGGCATCATGCTCTATCAGGAGCAGATCATGCAGGTGGTGCAGGTCCTGGCAGGCTTCTCTCTGGGCGGCGCGGACATCCTCCGCCGGGCCATCGGCAAGAAGAAGGTGGACGTCATGGCGAAGCAGAAGGAAAAATTCATCGCCGGATGCGCCGAGCACAGCGGCATTTCCGCGGAACTGGCCGAGACCATCTGGGGCAAGATCGAACTTTTCGCCGGATACGGCTTCAACAAATCCCATTCGGCGGCTTACGGCGTCGTCTCCTATTACACCGCGTACCTCAAGGCGAACTATCCCGTCGAGTTCATGGCGGCGGTGCTCACCAGCGAACTGGAAAACGCGGACAAGATCGCCTTTCTGATCTCCGCCTGCCGGGAAATGGGGATCTCCATCCTTCCTCCCGACGTGAACTCCAGCGGCATCAGCTTTTCCGTGGACGGCCCCAACATCCGTTTCGGACTGGGCGCCATCAAGGGCATGGGCGAAGGGGCCGCGGGCAAGATTATCGAAAGCCGCAAGAAGGACGGCAAGTTCAAGAGTTTCCTTGACTTCTGCGAACGTTGCGGCTCCGAGGTCAACTCCCGCATGGTCGAACACCTGACCCGCGCGGGGGCGCTGGACTCCCTGGGCTTGCGCCGTTCCCAGATCCTGGCCGTGGCCGACAAGATGATGGCCTACGCCGCCGAACGGGCGCGGGACAAGGCCGCGGGGCAGGGCTCCCTCTTCGATATGCTGGGCGACGGCGGTGACGGGGCCGATGACGGCTTTTCCATCCCCGTGCCCGATCTGCCGGAGTTCGCCTGGGAGGATATCCTCAAGAGCGAAAAGGAACTTCTGGGCTTCTACGTTTCAGGTCACCCTCTGGACAGCTGGACGACGTTGCTGTGGAGCTGTTCCACGCTGCCCATCCGCCTGCTGGACAAGGCCGCCGACGGCGACACGGTCCGCCTGACCGGCATGGTGGACAGCGTGGAGTTCAAGTTTTCCAAGAACTCCGGCAAGCAGTTCGGGGTGCTCCATCTGGAGGATCTGGACGCCCACTGCGAATGCATGCTCTACGAACGCGCCCTCGGCGCGATGGCCAAGGAGGGGATCACCCTCGAACAGGGGATGCCCGTGGCCGTCGAGGTGACCGTCTCCAAGCGCGAGGAATCCGAAAGCCCCCGGCTGGCCGTGGAAAGGGTCCTGCCTCTGGCCGAGGCCCCTCAGACCCTCACCCAGGAGCTCTATCTGCATCTGCCCCCCGACGCCTCGAAGGAAAAACTCGAGGCCGTGGCCGCTCTGCTCAGGCGTTTCCCCGGCGAGTCCGATGTCATCATCGCCCTCATGCGGCCCGACGACTCCGTGGTCTACATCGAAAGCCGCATGACCGTCGTCGTGACCATGGAGTTCCTGCAGGAAGTGGACTCTCTGCTGGGCAAGGGGCACTACAAACTCAAGGTCGCGCCCTGTGCGCCGTCCCGCCGCCGGTGGGAGCCGAAGGAAACGCAGATCGTCACCGACTGAGGCAAGGAGGGAAGTGCGTTTTTGCCTCTTTTTCGGGCCGGTCGCGGGGAATGAACTTGAAAAGTCGCCGAAAGATGCTATAGTATATCGATCGTCCCCGGCGGTCCGGGATTCCGGACTTCCGGGGCTGAAAAGTTAAGGAGACGAGATGAAAAAGATCCTGGTTCTGTCGGTGCTTGTCTGGGCATGTCTGCTCCAGGCGGTGAATATCGCCGATTACGGCGCGGGGCCCATGACCCGGCCCGGGCGCACCTTTTACGTCTCTCCGAAGGGAGATGACAAAAACGACGGGAGGAGCCGCGAGACCCCCTTCCGGACCATCGCCCGCGGGGCCGCTCTGCTGCGGGCCGGGGACACGCTCCTCATCGGCGGGGGCGAGTACTTCGAGCCCGAGATCAAGATCAATGTCAAGGAAAATTCCGTGGGTTTCGCCGAACAGTGCGGCAAACCCGGCTCTCCCATCCGCATCATGGGGGCGAAGGGGGAAAAGGCGGTCATCGTCGGCGGTCAAAAACTTTTCAACGGCAAAAGGGACGGGGCGCTTTTCATCTTTCCCTGCCGTGTCGCTCCTCTCTACAATTCGATCCACGAACTGCCTTCGGGCATCGAACTGCAGTGCGTGCCCAACGAACGGGCGGCGCGGGAGCTGCCCGGCACCTTTTATCACGACAAGGCGAAAAAGCGCCTGCTGGTCCACTTCGCCGCCCTGGAGCAGAAAGGGATCTCGCTCTTGCGCAACCGGGTCTCCCTGCGGATCCACGGGAGTTACGTCCACGTTGAAAATCTGACCTTCATGTACGCGGGCGAACCGGTCTACGTCCGCATGAACCGCCCCTGCGAAAAGAACACGGCAAGCCACGTCACGGTGACGGACTGCGCCTTCTATTTCAACACCGCCTGCGGCGTGATCTTCGACGGGGCCTCGTGGAGTCTGCTCAAGAACAACCGGGCCGCGTGGAACAATTACCGGGGCAACTACATGACCCTCAGCCATGCTCATGACAATCTCATCATCGGCAACTGGAGCGGACCGGCGGGGGCCACCCTGCGTCACCGCAAGGCGCAGGAACTGAACTTCGGCATCAACCACTACGGCAAGCAGAGCCCCCGGAACCATGTCATAGCCAATTATGTGGAGACGCTGCCCTCGTTCCGCTGGAAGTCCGGCTGTCCCGGGAGTCTGGTCCGCGACAACATCTTCTGCGGCAGTTTCAGGGGGGATACCAAGCCCGTGGAGTGCGTCATCACCAACAACCTTATAAAGGGTTCCGTCGGCTGGCCCGGCATCGGGGGATACGACACGTGGGAAGATGCCTTCAAGGGGACTCCCGTGAAGTTCTTCGGCAACGTCCGCAAGGAGTCGGAGTTCAAGTCGGATCATCCGGAACTGCTCAAGGCCAAGTCCCTCAAGGTGAACTTGCCGGAACCGAAATTCCCCGCAGTGACCTTCGAGGAGCTGGGCGCCCGGTATATTTCCCATGACGGCGCCGTCATCACCTGGCGGACTCCCGACTGCGACGGCTGGGGACAGATCGCGGTCTGGCCCAAAGGCTCGAAGAATATAAAAACTGCCGCCTCCAACGTTCAGGGCTCGTGTCACCGTCTCGGCATCACGGGGCTTGCGCCCGATACGGAATACGAGTTTCAGGCGATGTTCACCGGCCGCCGGGGCGGGAAGAAGGTTTCCTCTCCGGTCGGCCGGTTCCGGACCGCCGCCGCGCCCCGTGCCCCGAAGGTCTGGGAGGTGGGACCGGGCAAACTGACCCTCGAAGAGGCCTCCTGCTCCGTCCTTCCCGGCGACACGGTGAAACTCCTGCCCGGTGTTCACACGGGGCAGTTCATTCCCATGCGGGGCGGAACGCCCGGGAAGCCCATTACCGTCACGGGCGGGGGGAAAGCCGTCATCGACGCCAAAGGGTTTTATTCTCCTTCCATTACCCTGCGGCGAATGGGCCATTTCGTCATCGACGGGATCACGTTTCTCAACGGCGACAAGACCTCGCGCAAGGGGATCATCTTCCTTTCCTACGCTCCCGGCGTCACGGTCCGCAACTGCCGGGCCGAAACCGACTGGAAGGCGGGGGGATTCATCGAAGCGGGCAAGTCCCCCGGTCTGCTGATCGAAAACAACCTCCTCGTGGACGGCGA
>JAFSYV010000103.1 GCA_017443585.1 Lentisphaeria bacterium
CATGTCATGCTCGAAGATGGGTTTCTCGTTCCCCTTCTCGTGGATGATGAGCCGGAACTTGATGTAGAACTTCTTGACCGAGGTCACGAAGGAGCCCGGCTGGGTGTCGTTGCTGTAGAGGATCACCCCCGTGTCGATGTCGAGGAACGTGACGTGATAGATCTTTTCGTTCCGGGGGAAGAGGATCCTTATCCCGTGGTTGAAGTCGAACTTGATCCCCTCGACGGCGTCCAGCACGGGGATCTGCGGGATCTCGCCGTAGATGGACTTCTGCGCCCCCTCGGGCCGCTTCTGCCCCGGAGCCAGATCGGGGTCCCCCGTGGCCTTGGCGTCCGGCTCCGGCGCGGGCACGGGAGCCCCGGCGGTGATGTCCGGCGCGGCGGTCTGCGGCGCGGGAGTCGCGTTGATGGTGCAGCCGAGGTCGGCGTTGAGAACCGGATTCACAGTGAAGTCAGGCATGATCGAAAACCCTCTTTTTGCGTTATCTTTTTACACTTAAACATAAAATACACCGCCAAAGACAAAAAATCAAGTTATTTATTTTTTTTTGCTCGAAATTTTTGGGTGGTGAGGCCGAACGTCGGCCCATTTTGCTTTTTTTTCCCGGACCGCCTTGACAAAGCGGCCCGCGGCGAGTATATTTTACGCAAAAGGAGACCAAACCTATGAAAACGAAACTGCTTTCCCTGTGTCCCATTGCCGACGCCGCGGCGAAAACCCGCATTGCCGAGTTCTACGACATCGCCGAACTCGAAAAATGCTCCGAGGAGGAGCTTTTCGCCCGCGCCGGCTCTTTCGAGGCGCTGATCGTGCCCTATACCGCCAACATGCTCGTTTCGGAACGGGTCATCGACAAGGCCGCGAATTTGAAGATCATCGCTTCGGCCTACGGCGGCACCCGGCAGAACATCGCCGACATCCACGCCATCCGCAAGGGGATCGCGGTGCTCCACACGGGGGCCTCCCGGGAACGGCCCATGGCGGAGTACACCCTCGCCCTGGTGCTCTGCTCCTTCCTGCGGATCAACAACTATTACCACGATATGTGCGCTGGTTTGTGGCCCCGGTTCAAGTACCCCCGTTCCCGGATCCTCAAGGACCGCAAGGTCGCCGTCGTCGGCTACGGCCGGATCGGAAGAGCCATCGCGGAGCTTTTCAAGACCTTCACCAACGACATCTCCGTCGTGAGCAAACACCTTTCACCGGAAGAAGCGGCGGCGGCGGGCGTGAAGAAGGTCGAACTCGACACCGCTTTCGCCGAGTCCGAAGTGATCATCCTCGCCGGGGGCAACACCCCCGCCAATCATCACCTGGTCGGGGCCAGGCAGTTCGCACTGATGCAAAAGGACGCCCTCTTCGTCAACATCGCCCGGGGGCAGATGGTGGACGAAGCGGCCATGGCCGCCGCCGCGGCGGAGCGCCCGATCTTCCTCGCCCTCGACGTCTTCGAGACCGAACCGCTCCCGGCGGAATCCCCCCTGCGCAACCGGGGAAACGTGCTCATCACGCCCCACCGGGCCAACAACTCCATCGAATTCGAGGAGCGCTGGCAGTGCCTCGCCGACGACCTGGTCCTTCTGGCGAAGGGCGGGACGCCGGACTCGGTCCTCACCGAGGAACGGGCGCTCACCATGAGCGAATCCTGAAGAGCACTCAGTCCCGCGTCACCGCGTAATCCCGCTCCAGAACGCTGTAGAGCTGAGGCAGGTCGAAGAGCTTCATCATCCCCGTGAGGAACACGGGAGCGCGCAAGGAAATGTCCTCTTTCGTGAAGGTGGGGTGCGCCTTGTGCAGCCGAAGCGCGGTGACGCCGGGGAGCTTCCCCACGGCCCCGCAGGCGTAGGCGATCGTCAGCGCGGCGTGGCCGGAACCTTCGAGGGTGATCTCGTCATAGCCGAGCGAATGCAGCAGCGCCGCGGCGCTCAGGAGATCCCGGACCCGGCCCCCCATGAGGGAATCCCCCATGAGCCTCGCGGTGTTGTCGAGGAAATACTCCCGGCCGAAGGCGGCCGTGTACTCGCCCCACGGGCTGCCCGCTTCGGATTCGGAAAGACCGATGCCCCGCACGTCGAGGGCGAAGAAGCGCCCCTCCTGTCCCTCTCTGGCGGCAAGCTCCTCCATCGCGGAATTTTCCGCCACGACGAGCGTCGCCTTTTTCCCCTCCGGGACCAGAACGAAGGTCGAGGGGGCGAAAAGTTCCAGCCCGGCCATGGCGGGAGTGCCGTCCGTGTTCCAGACCCAGCGGCAGCAGACGCCCTTGCCCGAAGGCTGGCCCTGGGGCCGCAGGATCCGGTAGTCGGGGGCTTTCGCTTCGAAGTGTTCCAGATGCAGCGCCTTTTTGAGGAACGAGGAAATTTCCGCAGGAGTAGCGTCGAATTTGCGCTTTTCCCACGCGCCGATGAAGAGTTCGGGGAGGGAATGCATGTTTCCCATGTCGATGACCCGGCCCGTGGGGGCCACGTTCCCGATCTCCGGGGAAACGGGCTGGATCCCCTCCGGCTCCGGAGCGTCCTCTTTCCCCAGCATGCGTTTGGTGAAGAAGCGGTAGGCCGCCTCTCGTCCGTGCTTGACGAAGCCGTGGTTCCCGGCCCCGATGCGCAGTTCGAGCTCTCCGGAACATTCCAGCAGATCGTAGACGTGCCGGATGTCGGCGCAGGCCTTCTTCAGCCCGCGCAGGTCGATGAAATCGTTGTCCTGACCGATCAGCAGCAGGGGCTTCGGAGCCCCCGCGATGCCGAAATCGGGGCGATCGCACCCGGCCCCGAGGAGCCCCGCGGGGGAGCTTTCGGCATCGGTGGCCGTTTCGTCCCGGAAGATCGCCCGGAGCGTGTTCATGTGGCACGATGCGGCGGCGAAGCCCACCCGGTCGTCGAGGCCGTGGAGGAAATAGGTCATCTGCCCGCCGCCGGAGTTGCCCGTGACGCCCACCGGCCCCGGCAGGACCTCCGGCCGGGCGAGCAGGTTGTCGATGGCGCACATGGCGTCGTCGACGAATAACGTACACAATCTCGTCCCTTCGAGGGTGCAGAAGCGGCCGAGGTGGTTGTGCTCCTCGGTGGCGCCGAGGCCGGGGAGCTCCCGGTGCTGGTACATTTCCCCCTGGCCGATGGGGTCCATGAACATGACGTCGAAGCCCTTGCGGGCGAGGGAAAAGGCCGCCATCTGGTAGGCTTCGCTGAATTTGCCGTCGATGCTGTGCCCGCAGACCACCAGCACGGGCGGACGGCGCTCCGACCCCGGCAGGCGCAGGAACCAGGCGGAACACCAGCGCTCCCCGGAACAGCGGAAGATCAGTTTGTCCACCAGCACCTTGTTCGCTTCGAAACTCCCCGTGATGCGGCACTCCGGCGAGGGGCGCCTGGGAAGGGCGAAGATCTCGTGGAGTTTCCGCTTCGCTTCATCGACGTACCGCCGGGCGTCGTCGGCGTTCCTGAGTCCGTAGAGCCGGGCGTCCCGTTCCGCGAAGATCCGGGAGTTGATCGCTTCATAGTGTTCGTACAGCGTGTTGGAAAAGGGATGGTCGAACATATCAAAACTCCTTGCAGTTCACGAGTTCTTCCGGCGCGGGGATCATCTTCAACCTGGCGCAGAGGGTTTCCGCCTGCGAGAGACAGATCATCACCGCCGCCATGCCGTGCTGGTCGTTGAGTTTCCACGGGTGGTTCGCGTAGTCCTCCGCCGTGCCTTCGCCGGGAGCGAGGCAGCCGCTGCAGGCGTTGAAGACCGAGCCGTCGATTCCGATGTACCCCAGAAGAGCCCGCAGGCCCTTCAAGTAAATTTTGAGGAACCGGTCGTGGTCTTCTTTCGCGACGGAGCCGTTCTTGAGCCCCCGGCTGATGGCGTAGAGGATCAACGCCGTGCCGGAACTTTCGAGGTAGCTCTCGGGGGTCTCCAAGGCCTGATGCCACATGCCGGAAGGATCCTGACAGGCGGCGCAGCCTTCCAGGTCGTCGCGGTAGGCTTTGAGGAGTTCCCCGTAACGGGGATGATCCTTCGGCACGTCGTAGAGCATTTCCGCCAGAGCGAGCAGCCCCCAGCCTTCGCCCCGGCTCCAGTGGCTCGGGGTCACCTTGCCGCTCCCCCGTGCGTTGAAGGCTTGGAAATAGAGCTTAGTCGCCGGGTCGAAAAGCCGGTTGTGGTGGCCCATCATCTGCCTGATGCTTTCGTCGATGAAATCGGACCGCTCCAAGGCCAGCCCCGCCCACACCAGGAAGGGGCAGACGCCGAAGACCGTGTCGATCCAGATGAAATCGTGCCACTCGGGCTGGTTGGGTTTCTGGGGCCACTCGAAAAGCCCCTCCTTGTTCCGGGGCTGCTGCGTGCAGAGCATCTCGGCGGACTTGAGCAGGACCTCCTTCGCTTCGGGCATGAAGCCGCGGAGCACCATGAAAGCGGTCGCGTTGCCGCCGAAACGGTAGACGGTTGGCCCGTAAGCTCCGCCGACGGCGGGAACTTTCCCCTCGACGAAGGGCGTCAGCACCTGCCGGACCTCTTCGATGAGTTCTTTGTCTCCGGTGATCTTCCCCAGCCGGGCCATGGCGTTCATCGCCAGGGTCCCCGTGTACGAATGATAGCGTTTGATGGAGCGGTCCAGCTTCCAGACCTGTTTTGCGATGGCGGCATAACTTTCGAACATTTTTCAACTCCTTTCGTTCAATTTGTCTTAGTTTCGGACTCCAGATTCCGGCGGGCTTCGGGGTTGTTTCCCGTGACGGGCCGGAGTTTTTCACAAGTTTTCATTTCGGGACAGTTCCCGCAGGTGACGAGCCCCCGTTCCCGGGCGCACTGCCTGACGGGGCAGAGGGAGTCGCTGTACGGGGTCTTCGCCCCGGGCAGGCGGCAGCCGGTGCAGCGGATCATTTCGGGCGTGATCTCGGCATGGTTCAGTTCCGACCAGAGTGCGGCCACCCTCCGGCGGAGCGCGTCGTCGTCGTTGACGGTCGCGATCCGCGCTTCGCACTTTTCGCAGTCGAGCCCGCAATACGCGATGAACTCTTTCATGCGGCTTCTTGAGTCAACTCCTTGTTTTTTTGTCCTCGCGGAGCGTCAGGGTGGAAACGCCCGCGAAAACGGTATTTCTGGCAATGGCCGCGCTCTCCTGTTCCCAGTAGGGGCCCAGCTTGTTCCGGTGGGGGATGAAATGCGGCCAGCACGAGGAACTGACGTCCAGCCGGAGCCGCTCTCCGGGAGCGAGATAGACCGCGTTGGGGGCGAAATGCAGACGCACTTCGGCCGTTTTGCCGGGCACATATCGCGGATTTTGAGCGCGCAAAGAAACGATGTCGTCCCGCAGGCACCAGGTCTCCCCTGATTTGTTGACCAGGCTCAGCCGGGCGTAGAAGCAGGTGTCGGGGCAGTCGGAACGGACTTTCAACCTCACTTCGCCGGAACCCTGGAGCCGGAGAGGCTTTTCGAGCGGGGCCGAAACGAAGGACAAAATATCGTTCCGGGAGTTGGGCGGATCCTGTCTCTGCTGGCCCCCGAAGTTGTTGCAGCAGCCCCCTTTGAACTCCGCCGGATCGTAGGGATTGTAGAGGTAGGAAAGTTCCTCCTCCGGGGCGGGGGAGGGGACGAGGGTCCGGTCGCCCTGCAGATAGAAGGTCACTTCGCTTTTTCCTTCGGTCAGGAAGGGCGCGGTGCGCCACACCGATTCGTACTGGGCGTACCATGTGGTCTGCCCCAAGGTGACGAACCGCGGGGCCCGGTTGTCGCGCAGGGCGCCGAACCAGTCCACGGCGCAGTGGGGCCACGCCGTCTCCAGCTTGCCGTTGGGGAAGGGGATCTCCGGGTTTTCGGGGCCGTAGTAGCCGTGGGCGAAGGGAGTCACCACCAGCGCGCAGCGCTTCCGGGCCGCGGGGGCGAGGCTGTTCCACATGGCGAGCACCCCTTCGGTGTAGATGTCGTAGAAGGCGGTGACGAAAAGCACGGGGATCTTGAGCCCTTCGAGGGCCGAAGCGTAGTCCGCCCCGCCCGCCTCGGTCTGCCAGAAGGGATCCGCCGGGTCGGGGTGGCGGAGCTCCTCGATGATGAAGGGCGCCTCTTCGCCGAAGGACGCCCGGTCCAGATTCGTGAGCGGCATGGTGCGGAAAACGTCGGGGCCGGTGTTCTTCTTCTCAAGCTGGTTTTTCCGGTACATCCCGAGGACCCAGCGGCCGTGGAGCCCGCACTTGTAGAAGCCGTTGCGGTAGATGATGCGGCGGCGGTCGCAGTCCTGCACGGCGAGGAAGGCCCCCTTCACGTCCGGCCCCACGGCGTTGAGGCAGGCCAGATGGACGGAGCTCGTGTAGCTGCTCCCCAGAAGATAGAGTTCGCCCGCGTAGAAGGATTGAAGCCGGATCCACTCGTGGAGCGCCAGACTGTCGCCGCGTTCGTAGAGGTAGGGGAAGCACTCCCCTTCGCTCAGGCCGCAGCCCCGGCAGTGCTGGTGCACCACCGCGAAGCCCGCCGCAACCAGATCGGCGGGCTCCCCGCTGACGGGCCCCGACAAGGGATCCTTCGTCACGTAGGGCGAACGGTAGATCACCGCGGGCCCCCGGAATTTCGCGTCGGGCAGGAACACCCGGGTGAAAAGTTTGACTCCGCCGGGGGCCGGGACCATCTCTTCCCGGACTTCTCCCGTGAACCTGTGCCAGCCGCCGTACGTGGATTCCATCGGATATTTCATTTTTTTACCGCTCCTTCAAGGCATTTTTCCTTAATATAGCGGGAAGTCACCGAAAAAGCAAATCGATTTTTTTCCGAAC
>JAFSYV010000104.1 GCA_017443585.1 Lentisphaeria bacterium
ACGCTTTCTTCGCCGCGGGCTTTGCCTTGCCCGCTTCCGGGCCGTTTTCATAAGCGACGTGCAAAATCGTGTACTCCTCGCGCCTCAGTTCGACGAGAAAACGGACCGTGCCGTACGTCCAGACCGACGCGCTGTTCTGAAGTCCCTTGGCCCCGAACTTTTCCCTTCCCGACTCCCCGAGAAGCCGGGTCAGATTCTTCTTGAGGTCCAGTCCGGCTCTTTTGATATGCTGGCGCATGTTTCTCGAGTGCACGGAGTCCCCCTTGTTGAAATAGATGACATCGACCAAAGTGACCTTATCGTCGGCGTCGGAAATCACCAGCATCTCGGTCGCGGGAATGTCGAAGACCTTCCGGTTCCGCAAGAATGCGCTTCGCCGGGTGGATGTCCCCTGAAAAACGAGGCCGCTCCGGCTCATGGCTTTTTCAAACTCCCCCCTGGTCCATCCGCCATCCGGCGGCAGCAGGGGCAGCCCCGCGGCCTGGATCAATTGCTCCGGCGAGATCTCGGGGACCTCCGCCCCCGGCAGCAGCAGGGGCAGAAGGGCGACAATGATCAAAAGAAAACGTTTCATGGCGGAATCTCCGGGAAAAAAACTACTCACGCCTATAATATACTCGCCTCTGCGCCGAAAAGCAAGCCCCCGGCGGACTATGAATACTATGAATACCGTGCAAGCGGCGGCGGGGGCCGCATGGGGAAGTAGTTTTTTTTGCAGTTTTCCCGAAAACGGGGCTTGCATTTCGCGTTTTCATGGGGTATATTATCAGCAAATGATTCAAAAGAGAACGATAATGTGTTCAAATATGAACAATACGATCCCGGCGGTCGACAAGACCGTGCAGATCCTCGAGATGCTGGCTGCTTCTCCCTGTTCGCAGGGGGAATTGAGCAAGAGTCTGGGCATTTCCATGAGCACGGCGTACAGGATCCTGCAGACGCTCCGGGCCCGGAACTGGGTGGAAAAGGACGACGCCAGGCGCTATGCCCTTGCCGCCGGGTTGCTGCCTCTGCTTAAAGGCTTCGATGCCGATTTGGCGATCCTGAAGCACGCCCGGACCAAGGTGGAGGAAATCTGCGCCCGGTACGGCATCGCCTGCAAGCTTTCCCTGCGCCGGGGGAACGAACAAGTCACCGACTGCCGCGCCGAACCGGCGGGGCCGGTGGCGCTGACCGGCCAGCCCGGCTCCACCTTCCCCGTGGTCGAAGGCTCCGTGGGGGCGGTCCTGCTGGCGGATTCCCCCGATGAAGAGATAAGAAATCTGCTCGAAGCGTGTTCCGCCCCCATCCCCGAAAAGGCGGATCCCCGGCTCCTTGAACGGGCCGTGGCCGAGGCGCGGCGGAACGGCTGCTGCCTCAACCTCAGGAAAAACCGCTGGAACATCGCCGCCTTCTCCGTCCCCCTGCGGAACGGCTCGGGCCGGATCTTCGCGGCCTTCACCCTCATCGGGACCGTCGGCGACTTCGCCGGGACCAGGCGCCGCAAGTGGGAAAAGGTCCTCAAACAGGCGGCCGCCGAATGTGAACGAAATCAAAATTTCCGATAAACCTTAACAGGAGTTTCCCCATGAAAATCAACCCCGCCGAGCTCAAGATCACCGACATGCGCTTCGCCGATATCGACGGCGCCCCCAAGCGGTGCACCTTGCTGAAACTTTACACCAATCAGGGGATCGTGGGCTTCGGCGAAGTCCGCGACGCTTCCAGTCGGACCTATGCCGCCATGCTCAAGAGCCGCATCTTAGGCGAAAATCCCTGCAACGTGGAAAAGATCTTCCGCCGCATCAAACAGTTCGGCGGGCACTCCCGTCAGGCGGGGGGCGTCTGCGCCGTCGAAGTCGCCTGCTGGGACATCGCGGGCAAGGCCTGGGGCGTCCCCGTCTGGCAGCTGCTGGGGGGCAAATTCCGGGACAAGATCCGCTGTTACTGCGACACCGACTCCGAAGGGAGCGGCCGGGACATGGGCCGAGCCCTCAAAGAACGGATGAAACGGGGGTTCACCTTTCTCAAGATGGACCTCGGCATCGAACTTCTGATGAATGTGCCGGGGGCCCTCTGCGCGCCTCTGGGGTTCCTCGAAACCATGAAGGAGTACAAGCAGGTCTTCAAGACGCCCCACGGCTCCATCAATCCTTCCGCCATGCGGGGCGCGGCTTTCGACCTCTTCAACACGGCCCACCCCTTCACGGGGATCCACCTCACGGAAAAAGGGCTGGATTTCCTCGAAAACTACATGGCCGAAGTCCGGGCCGAGGTGGGATATGAAGTCCCCATCGCCATCGACCATCTGGAGCACATCCCCCTCGAGGACTGCACCAAACTGGC
>JAFSYV010000105.1 GCA_017443585.1 Lentisphaeria bacterium
CTGCTGAAGCGGCTGTTCAGCAAATAATCCCGGTAATTCTCACCGGACCCGAGGGGGAACGAAGAGCGCTGAAAAGTTTCTTCGTTCTCCCTTTTGTTTCATCGAAAGGGAGGGAAGAAAAGTGAAAGAAGAGCGTTCGTTTATCGTCGCGGGGATCGCCGCTTTCAGGGAAAAACACCGTCTCGCGTGGGAGGATCTGACCGTCGGCGTCGCGGGGGATATTCTGCAGGCCCTGACGGACCACAAGGTCCTTTACGCGACGCCGCTGCCCGACTACGCCCTCTTCAACCCCCGGAACCGGACCGAAGCGGATTCAATCGTTTCCGAATTCGCCGCTCGGGGCTGCCGGACCTTTTGCGACAAGATGGCCGATCTTCCCGGCGTATTGCTGTGGGTCTGCGTCTTTTCGCTGAAGGTCCCCGTGGAAGGGGGACCCTATCCGCCCCTTTCCCTGACCACGCCTTTCAAGGAGTGGCACAAGCTCGATTCCGCCTCGCTGCCGGGGGAAATGACCCCTTTCGTCTTCAAGGGGGAGCGTTATCATCTGGAAAACGTGCTGGCCCACTTTCTCACTCCCGGCCTTGCCGTGGGGGAGCGCCCGGCGGAAAACCACTTCCGGGTCCGCCGGGAGTCCGATGACCGGCTGATCTCCATCCCTCTGCTCAACTGCTATTTCGTCAGCGCCTTCGTGTGGCGCGACCGCTGTTACTGCTTCGGCCGGTGGCAGGAGGGGGGCGGGTTCCGCCTCGCCGAGACGGTGTCCGAGGACCTGATCTCGTGGAGTTCTCCCCGGACGATCCTCGATCTGAGCGCCGAACGCATCGGCATCTGCAACAGCGCCGTGACCTTCGACGGGAAGCGTTTCGTGCTGCTCTACGAGTGCGCAGACTCGAAGTATCCTATCTTCACCTTCAAGTTCCTCGAATCGGAAGACCTCTTGAACTGGCGGCCGATCCCGGAGGCCCTCTGCGTCTGGCGCAAATACGCGGGCGGCCCCGCCATGTACTTTTTCGCGCCCTTCTACTACGTGACCTACGTGGATCTTTTCATCCACCCCGTGACGCGGAAACTTTGTTTCCGCACTTCGATCACCCGGTCGAAGGACCTGATACACTGGGAAGAGGCCCCGGAGGACCGTCCCGTCCTACTCCCGGATTTTTCCAGCCGACCCGACCCGGAGGGCCACCCGGACGTCTGGGACGTGAACGCAAGCGACGCGGAGTTCATTCAGGAGGAGGGCCGGGTGCGGGCCTACTACAACGGCAGCAACCAGTGGGGCGTTTCGGACAACCGGACCGCCGTCTGTCCCGGGACCATGCAGGAGCTCTTCGAAGGCTTCTTCGTCTGACCGAACGTCGGCCTCGACTCTACGCGGCAACTGTCGCTTCGCCCTCGAGTTGCTGCGGCTCGCTAACGTGGGAGTGAGATAGTGAAAGGGCCGCAGACCAAAACTACCCTTAGCGCCGTGAAGGCGCCGCGGGCGCTTGGCATTACCGCCGGGCCGGCTGCCAGTCTGCGGGCGAGACGCTGAGTGTCGCACGCCGCGCGTATCGGCCAGTGGTGAAAGATCCCGCTGTCTGGAGTGCGTCAAAACCTGCGGCAGGGCCGCCCCGGCGAAGGCGCTTCGCGCCGAGCGCGCAGGAGCCGAGCGAAGCGAACCGCCGCCGCATCGGGCGGCGGACGCGGCCGGAGGCCGCGGGCGAAGTGGCGACGAGCAGTAAGCCCGCCTCGGATCAGCCAAAGGCTGGCCGAGGGGGGCGCTGTAATCAACGAGTGAGGCTTCTCACCAAGCGCCGGTGGTCGCCCCAAACGCGCCAAAAAGGTCGGCGGCCGCTGCACCCCATAGACGGGGTGCCCCGCGGAAAAGAGGGGGGGGCGAGGGGGAGAAAAACACGAAAGTGGTTTGCCCCCCTGCCGCACGCCCCGATGACAGTTGCAGAGCGCTTGTAAAAACCGAAGGTAAAGAGAACAGATTTTCGCCCCTTACCCCCTTTTTTTTTGAACAGGCACTTGCAAAATGCAGGTGGCAGAGGTACATTATACCGTCGACTCATGAGGGGGAACATCTTATGGAACTCAAATGTCCGAAATGCGGCGGTGTCATTCTGCCCAACGACTTGAATCCGGCGACGGACCTCGCCTGGTGCCGGAAGTGCAATGAAGGATTTTCCTGCCGGGAACTGACCGCCGCCGCGTCCGCCGCCGCGGCGGCCGCCGGAACGGTCGATCTGCCGGAAAACTTCACGCTGGTGAAAAAGGACGATGCCGAAACGCTCCGCCGGAGCCCCGGCCACGCCCTTTTTTATCTGGGGCTGATGTTTCTTTTCGGGGCCGCCCTCTGCGCGGGCGGGCTCCTCATGAACCGTGCCCCGGCGCACCGGAACTATTACATGACCGTTTTCGGCGCTGTCGCCGCGCTTTTCAGCGTACTCCAACTCCCCGTCTCCCTCGCGGGGGTCACGGTGGACCGGAAGGCGCGCACGCTGACGGGGGGCGGCCTTTTCAAACTCCGGGTCGCCTCCTTCGATGAGATCGAAAGCATCGAATCCGACGCCTCGTCCTCCAAGCCGAAGAGCTGGTTTGTTCAGGTCATCCTGAAAGACGGTACGGATTACGCTCTTTTCGGCGACCTGTATGCCGAAGATGCTCAAAAACTGGAAGATTTTCTGACCGAAAGGATCTTTTCATGAAATGCCCCGAATGTGCGAATGAGACGCCGGTTTTCGCCGTTGCTTCCGATCTGCTCTGGTGCCCCCGTTGCCGGAAGGTCTTTCCCTGCGCTCCCGATGAAGAAGGGAAGCGGGAAGCCTTTTTTCAGCTGCCGGAAGATTCCGGCGAGGTGACTCCCGGCTCGGGCGTCTTTTACCGCCGCGAGGAGGGGCGGGAGGAGATGTCCGTCACGACCTTCAGCTTCTGGGGGATCTTCCTTGCGCTGATCTCGGCGGGCTGGCTGTTCGTTACGGTCTTCGGCTTCACCATCCATCCCGGCATCGCGGCGATCTTCGCCGTCATCGCCTTCTTTCTGGTCATGGGGACCATTTCCGCCCTGCACAGCCGTATAACGATCGCCTATCTGCCCGAAACGCGGGAGATCGTTTACCGCAAGGGTCCTTTCCGCTGGTGGTCCCGGCGGTGGAAGTTCAAGGCTGCCGACGTGGATTGCATCAGGGAGGGCGCGGTTTACACCGGGTTGCGGGACATTCCCCGCCCCGTCGTTTTTTTCAGTGACGGGCGGAGGGAGTTGATGCTGGACCTGACTGCAAACAAGGTCAAGCGGGGCCATTTGTGGACATGGCTCATCATCAGCGTCGAACGGGGCAACTCCGAATAAGACTGTCCGGCCGGGCCGGATAAGGGGGGGGCGTTCCGTCGTGAAGGATCTGCTGAAAAAGCTGTGCTATTGGGATTCCCCCGCCGAGGGGGCGGTCTTCGCGACGCTCATTTTCTGGCTCGGCGCCTGGTGTCTGGCCTCGGTATTCCTGATGGCGGACGGGATCCCCGCCTGTTTTCCCGGCATGTTCCGCATGTCGAGTGCCGCCGCCCCGGTGTTCGCCTGGCAGCATCTTCTGCCGGCGGCCGCAGGGCTCATCTGCCTCTATTACACGGTCGTGACGAACCATTTTTACCAGGTGGTGACCGCGGAAAGGTGGCCTTTCGGGAGGCACGTGCTCCGGGCGAGTTATCTGCTCATCGCCGCTGTCTTTCTGCTGTTCGGGGCGGGGGCGCTCTTCTGGGTCGTACTTTACTTGCTGATGTGCTGGGTGACGCCGCTCGTTTTCATGCCGAAGCAGGGACGGTGGCTGATCCCGGCGGCACTGAAGCCTCTGTGCTTTCTCCCGGTCTCGGGGACCGTCACCGCCGGCGCGGTGATATGGCTTTTCGTCGACGTGCGTGAAACGCTCCCCTCGCTTCTTTCCTGCTGCAGATTGCCCGACCCGCGGCTCATCTATCCCTTGAGCCTCTTTTCGGTGCTGTGCATCTTCTGCCGTCTCGAAGCCTGCGCCGAGGCGGCGGGGAGGCCCCTGCGCACCCTCTTCGGCAAGGGGGCGAAAACGGTGTGCGGCGTGTTTCTGCTGACCTACGCCGTCACGCTGGGAATGGCCTGTGCCGCCCACTTCCGGACCGAACGGGACGTGGCCGAACTGGAGCATTATTTCGGCCGTCCCCTCACCTTCGAGGAGCTGACGAAACTCCATCTTCAGGACCGCAAGGCCGACGCCGACTTCTGGCGGCGGATGCGGGAGCTGTCGAAAAATTTCCCCGAGTGCGTCTACGAGCCCCACACGGAGTTTTCTCCGGCGGAGTTCGCCCGGTGCCGGAAAGCGCTGGAAAACTTCGTTCCCCTGCGCGAAATGGAAAAGATGCTTTCCGCCGCGCCTCCCGCCGCCGAGCCGGATTTCCGCCGCGGCGGACTTGCCGGGGTGAAGGATCCGAATTTTGCGGCGCTGCGGGAATTCGTCCGGTGCGAGGTGTGGCGGGTGCGTTTCGCCATCGCCGACCGCAAGATCGCCCCGGCTTTGGCGGCCCTGAAGCGCATGGAGCTTGCCCGGAACTGCCTCGCCGGGAACCCGGTCCGGTCCTCGCAGCTGATGATGGCGGCGGTGGAAAGGAAGCGTCTCGACGCCGTGGAACGGCTCCTGAGTTCCTGCCTGCTCACCGATCTTCAGCTGCGAGAGCTGCGGGACCAGCTGGCCGCCTGCCGCCGGGAGCTGACGGCGGTCCACGCCCGGGCCGTTTACGCGGAGGCCGTGGGGGCGATGGAGCTCTGCGACCGTTTCGCTTTCGGCATCACGGGGCAGGATCCGCACGCCCGGCAGGGGCTGTACTCCTGGCGCTGGGTCTTCCCCGCCGGGTGGTATGTCTTCACCCGCAGCCGGGACGTTCTGGCGCAGGCGTACAAGGCCGAAGGCTTGTCCCGGCTTCCGTACAAGGAAGAGCACTCGACGGTCTACTTTCTTCCCCGTGTATTGCTTTCCGGGCTCGAAGTGAGCGGCAGGACCATCGACTCCCTGAACGCCCGGTATCTGGCCATGGAAACGCTGATCGGCGTGGAACTGGAAAAGCGCCGAACGGGGAAATATCCCGACGTGCTGAAAGACCCGCCCAGGGACATCTTCGGGGAGGAGCTTCTTTACCGGAAGGGGAAGGTCCCCTACATCCGCCTGCGGTGGAACGCGAAAAAGAAGGTTCGCGAAGAAGAGAAGGTCATGGTCGATGCCGTGGCGGTCTGGAGCAAGGGTCCCAACCGGAAGGACGACCAGGGGCTGAACGCCCACGGGATGGGCAAAGGCGTGCTCGACGACGCCCGCGCGCTGCTGCTCCTGAAACCGCCTCGTTAGACCGGGGCGAACGTCGCCCTCGACCCTCCCCAAAAAATGCCCGTCGGCCCCGTTTGAGGGGCCTCCCCCGCTCCGCGGGCTAACGGGGCATTTTCCGGGGACCCTGCTCTCCGTCAGTCCGTGCGGCTTCGCCGTACTCCCTCCTTCGAGAGAGGTACTTTTGATTTCCCTGTAGGACCTGCAGGACCTGTAGAACGGACACCGGCAGACGCTGGTTTGCGATAGTGGCAGGGCCACAGACCAAAACAAGGCTGAACGCCGCGAAGGCGCCGCGGGCGCGTGGCACTACCACCGGGCCGACTCCCAGTCTGCGGGCGTGACGCTGAGTGTCGTACGCCGTGTGTATCTGCCAGTGGTGAAAGATCCCGTCGACACAGTATTCGCAGTATTCATAGTATTCATAGTTCTCCGGAGGCTCATTTTTTTTCGCTTAAGAGAGATGCTTCTCCCCAAACGCGGGTCGGAGCCGCACACGCGCCAAAAAAGGTTTGCGGCCATTGCACCCCGTAGACGGGACGCCCTCCCGAAAAGAAAAGGGGTGCGGGGGGAAAGAAAAACGAGGCGTTTTGCTTTCTTCCGCACCGCACGGCCTGATATCACTTACAGAGCGCTTGTAAAAACCGAAGGTGAGAGGTTGTCTGACCCAAAACAGAACAGAACTTTGCCTCAAAAATCTATTTTTTTTTTTGAATTTTGCCCTTGCAAAATGGCGCGGAATGTGGTATACTTTAACAGGGTGCGGGATTTTGAACGAATTTCGAATGTCCTTGAAAGGAGGCCCTTATGAAAAATCTGCTGAAGAAACTGGTTTTCGAGGGAGCCCCCGCCGAGGGGGCGGTGTTTGCGACGCTGCTTTTCTGGCTCGGCACCTGGTGCCTCGCGTCGGTCTTCCTGGTCGCGGACGGGCTCCCCGCCTGCTTTCCCGGAGCGGTGGGGATGTCGCCGTACGGAAAACCAGCCTTTGCCTGGCAGAACCTGCTGTGGATCGCTGAAGGGCTGCTCTGCCTCTATTACCTGAGCGTGACGTACTACTTCTACTGGGGGCTTTCCCGGGAAAAATGGCCTTTCGGGAAATACGTCCTCATCGGGAGTTATCTCCTCCTCATCGCCTCCTGCCTCTTTTCCCGCGGCGGCGAGTTCTTCGTCATCGCGGTTTATCTGGTGTGCTGCTGGACGGTGCCCCTCGTCTTCATGCCGAAGCAGTGGAAGTGGCTGATCCCGGCGGCGCTGACGCCCCTGTGCTTTCTGCCCATGGCGGTGACTTTCATCGACACGGTGTTCGGGTTTCTCCTCGGACAGGAGGTTCCGGCAGTCTGGCGCTGGTCGTGTCTGCCGAATGGGTGGCTCTTCTACCTTCTGTGCCTCTTTGCTGTATTCTGCATTATCTGCCGCCTCAAGGCGTGCGCCGCTGCGGCGGGTAAGCCGCTTCGCGCCCTTTTCGGCAAGGGCGCGGCGGCGGTTTGCGGGGTGTTCCTGGTGACTTACCTTGTCACGCTGGGGATGGCGTATACCGCCCACTGCCGGACGGAGCGGCACGTGGCCGAGCTGGAAAAATTCTTCGGGCGTCCGGTCACGGCGCAGGGGCTGAGGGAACTCTATTTCCAAAACCGCAAGCCCGACGCCGCTTTCTGGCAAAGGGCGGTGAAACTCCATCGACCGGGATACCGGCTGCGCTGGGTGTTCGATTCGGCGACGGAACTTACTCCGGCGGAGTTCGCCGCCTGCAGGAAGGAGTTCGAAAATTTTGCCGAACTGCGTGAACTTGAAAAGATGTTCGCAGGCCCTCTGCCCGCGTGTGACCGGAAGCTTGTGCCGGGATGTCTCTTAGCGGAAAAGATGCCTGATCTGGAGGTGGAACATTTCTGTCTTTACGAGCAGTGGCGGGTCCGTTTTGCCCTTGCCGACCGGGATCCCGCCGCCGCGCTTGCGGCGGTGAAGCGCATGAAGTTCTGCCGCGACCACCTTGCCCGGGATCCCGTGCTCCTTGCGGCGCTGGTGTTGTGCGGTATCGAAAATTACCGCCTCGACGCGCTGGAACGGCTGTTGAGTTCCGGCTTGCTCAACCAAGGGCAGCTGCGCGAAATGAGGGCGGAGCTGGCCGCCTGCCGGGGGGAGATGAAAAAAATCCACGCACAGGCCGTCTACGGCGAGGCGGTGTCCGCGATGGACCTGTGTCAGTTCTTCGCATACGGCGGCAAGGTGCGCGATGGAAAAACGGAGCGGGTCTCCCCCGGCCTTTACGCCTCGCGCCGGGCTTTCCCCGCCATGTGGTATGTCTTCACGCGCAACCGGGACGTTCTGGCGCAGGCGTACAAGACGGAGGATTTTTTCCACCTCCCGTACCGGGAAGAACGCTCCGTTTCCCACTTCCTCCCCCGGATCATGCTGGCGGGCATGAGGGCGAGCGGAAGACGGTTCCACGCCCTGGCCGACCGTTATCTGGCCATGGAGACGCTGATCGGCGTGGAACTGGAAAAGCGCCGCACGGGGAAATATCCCGACGTGCTGAAGGACCCGCCGAAAGACAGTTTCGGCGAAGAACTCCTTTACCGGAAGGGAAAACTTCCCTTCATCCGTCGGCATTGGAACGCGGAAAAGAAAGAACTCGAACCGCATAAGGTTATGGCCGACGTCGTGGCGGTCTGGAGCAAGGGCCCCAACCGCAAAGACGATCAGGGCCTGTACGAAAAGGTATTCAGCGCAGACGGGAATCCCGACGACTCCCGCGCCTTTATCTTCCTGAAACCGCGACAATAGGTCGAACCTGAACCGAAAAAGGGCCCTTATGAAAACGCTGCTGAAAAAACTGTTTTGCCCCGATTCTCCGGCGCGGACCGCCCTTTTCGCGTGGACGCTGGGGACCGTCGGAGTGTATCTTCTCCTCACTTTCGTTTTCTTCTGCGACCGGCTGGGGTTCCTGACGTGGGGAGGACATGTCGCGGGAAACTGGTATCTTGCGGCGCTGGGGATCGGGCTCCTTGCCATGATCCTCTTTCTGAACTGCCTCCGGCTCTGGGGCGCGACCTTGTGGAAGGCGCGCCGTTTCCGCCCGCTCCTGCGGGTGATCCCGGCGCTCCTCGCTTTCGGGGCGGGACTTTTCTGCTGCGGCGCGGCGCTGCCGGTTCTCCACACCAACGTCTGTCTGCACGGCGGGAGGTGTGATGCGGGACCGCTCATTTCGACCCCGCTCCGCCTTGCTCCGGAGCAGTGGTTTTTCCTCTTTCTTGCGGGGTGTGTTCTGCTGCTTGCGGGCTATTTTCTTCTTGCCTGGGCCCTTGGCGCAGGGGAGGGGAAAAAGCTCCGGCAGCTCTTCGGGAAAGGGACTTTGGTGCTGTGGGGGATCGCCCTTGTTTTCCACTTCGGCTTTCTCGGCTTCGCCCTGCGGGAAAGTGCCCGTGCGGCGGAGCTTGAAACCGCTTTGGAGCGTCACTTCGGCCGTCCCCTGACCGCCGCCGCGCTGGCGGAACTTTACGCAAGTTCGGGGAAAATTGACGGCACTTTCTGGAAAGAAGCGGCCCGGATCGACAAAAGTCTGCCCCCGAAACTGAACATCGGGGGGAAGACCCTGTGGTGGAATTATGATCTGCCGGACCGCCCCGGAAAAGAATTCGAGGCCGCATACGATGAGTTTTCCCGGCGGAATGCGTCGGCGATCTCAGGCTTCGAAAAGTGTTTCGACGCGCCGCCGCCCCTGCCGGAACGGGCGTTTCCGTCCGGCGATCTCGGGTCGGTGCCCCTGCCGGAATTGCTGACGGTTCGCCATTTCCTTTTGCTCGAGTCCGGCCGGGTGCGGATGGCTCTGGAGCGCAAGGACATCGACACGGCGTGGAAGTGTTACCGGCGTTTGATCAATGCGAAAGCGCCGCTCCGGATGGATCCCAACCTTTTTTCCGTTCTGGTCTGGAACTTCGCCGGGAACACGCAGCTGGAGTGCATCGAATGGATGCTGGAATCAAAGCTCCTTTCCGATGCCCGGTTGGCGCAGCTCCGGACCGACCTGGCGGAACTTGCCCGTGCCGTGCCGGAACTTCACCTGAGCGCCCTGTATCATGAGGCGGTCGTTTCTTGCGACCTCCTTCTGGGGCTTGAAACGGGCCGGTTCGAGGGC
>JAFSYV010000106.1 GCA_017443585.1 Lentisphaeria bacterium
GAACATGAAAGGTTCCCACGGCTACACTTTCGTCGCGGACGCGCTCCTTGCGGAGCTGAAAGCGGAGAACTTCGACGGCGTCATCCTGCCGGGCGGGCTCCCCGGAGCCACCAATCTGCTGGAATCCGAACTGGTGATCCGGTGGGTGCAGGGCATGCACAAGGCGGGCAAGATCACCGCCGCCATCTGCGCCGCCCCCATCGTGCTGGCCCGGGCGGGGGTGCTGAAATCGGAACGCTTCACCATGTATCCCGGCTTCGACGCCTATCTGGGCGGTCTGAAGTATACCTCCGCGTTGGCGGAGCGAGAAGGAAACGTGGTCACGGGCAAGGGCCCCGGGGCCGTCTTCGCCTTTGCGGGCAAGATCGCCGAAGCGGCCGGTCTGGGAGAAAAACTCCCCGCCCTCTTCAACGGGATGTTCGTCAAGTTCTGAATTTTCGAAGATTTCCGGACCATGAGCATTTTTACCTGCCTTGCCAGAGACCCCGCTTCGGCGGCCCGCCGGGGTGTGATCCACACCCGGCGCGGCGACATCCAGACCCCGGTCTTCATGCCCGTGGGGACACGGGGCAGCGTGAAGGCTGTTTCGCCCCGTGAACTGGACGAGCTCGGAGCGCAGATCATCTTGGGCAACACCTACCACCTCTTCCTGCGCCCCGGATGCGGGATCATCGAGGCGGCGGGAGGGCTTCACCGCTTCATCAGCTACGACAAGCCCATCCTCACCGACAGCGGCGGGTTCCAGGTCTTCAGTCTGGCGAAGTTGCGGAAGGTGACCCCCGACGGCGTGAAGTTCGCCTCGCACATCGACGGCAGCCGCTTCTTTCTGGGGCCGAAGGAGTCTATGGCCATCCAGCGTTCCCTCGATTCGGACATCGTCATGGCCTTCGACGAGTGCACCCCCTACCCTTCCACCGAGATCGAGGCGCTGAAATCGCTGGAACTCACCACGAGGTGGGAAACCATGTCCCGAGAGCAGCCCCTCAACGACGGTCAGCTGCGCTTCGGCATCGTGCAGGGCTCCACCTTCCCCGAACTGCGCCGCCGCTCGGCGCGCGAGATCACCGCCCTCGATTTCGACGGCTACGCCATCGGCGGCGTTTCCGTGGGAGAGCCGGAGCCGGAAATGTTCAAGGCCGTGGAGGCCGCCGCGCCGGGACTGCCCGAGGACCGGCCCCGCTACCTGATGGGCGTGGGGACGCCCCGGCAGATCGTGGAAAGCGTGGCCAGAGGCGTGGACATGTTCGACTGCGTCATGCCCACCCGGCTGGGGCGGCACGGAGCGGCCTTCATCGGCAATACCACCATCAACGTCACCGCCGGGAAGTACGCGCGGGATTTCACCCCCGTCGATCCGGAGTGCTCCTGTTACTGCTGCCGGAACTTCACCAAGGCCTATATCCGCCACCTCTTCAACGTGGGGGAAATTCTCGGGATCCGGCTGCTCACGCTCCACAATCTCCATTTCTTCCTGAACCTGGCCGCGCAGATCCGGCATGCCATCGAGGAGGGGCGTTTTTCCGAACTGCGGGCCCGTTATTCCGAAGACTTCGCCAAATCGGCGAACTGAGCGTTCAGAAATTCCGCAAGTTTTAAGGGGTCCAGCACGAGGGTCAACCCGATGCGGCCGCCGCTGACGCCGATCTCGTCGTAGAGCTGAGCCGTTTCCTCGATGAAGGTGGGGAAGAGTTTTTTCATCCCCACGGGGGAACAGCCCCCGTGGATGTAGCCCGTGAGGGGAAGGAGCGTCTTCTGCAGAATCATGGCGATGCTCTTGGAGCCGGAGGCCCTGGCCGCCTTTTTCAGGTCCAGCCCGGTGGTGGCGGGCATGACGAAGACGAAGTGTTCATGAGCCGGATTTTCCGTCACCAGCGTCTTGAAGCACTGGTCGGGCGGCAGCCCCGTCTTTTCGGCGATGGAAAGGGCGTCGATCCGGCCGTCGTCGGCGGAGTACTCCAGCGCCCGGTAGGGGATCCCCGCGTTGTCGAGCAGTCTGAGCGCGTTGGTCTTTTCCATGGAGGTCACTTCTTCCGGAAGAGCCCGCTGCGCCACTCCTTCAGCGTCTCGGCTTCAATGAGCTCGAAGCCCAGTTCGGCGTAGGCTGAAACGACGGAGTCGAACTCCTCTTCGAGGATCCCCGCCAGAGCGAGGAAGGCTCCGGGCCTCACCCACGAAGCGATGTTGGCCCGGAAACTCCTGAGCAGATGGGCGAGGATATTGGCGCAGACCAGATCGTACTTCTCGGGCCGTCCCCGGTAGTCCGCCGCGTCGGCGGTGACGGGCTCCACATTCTTCACCCCGTTGAGGGCCAGATTTTCCTTCGCGACCATCACGGCGTCGGGGTCGAAGTCGAAGGCGTCCACGGGAGCGAAGCCGCAGAGAGCCCCCGCAATAGCCAAAATGCCGGAGCCGCACCCGGCGTCGAGGAGGCTCATTCCCGGTTTTTCCGCCCCCAGACGGTCAATGACCTTGAGGCAGAACAAGGTGGTGGCATGCTGGCCCGTGCCGAAGCTCATGCCGGGATCGATGGTCAGGACCTTCTGGCCCGGTTTCCGGGGATCTTCCAACCAGCTGGGCAGGATGAGGAGCCGTTCCGAGATCTCGATGGGGTGGAAATACTTCTTCCACGCCTCGCTCCAGTCGACGCCGGAAAGAACGGAGCGCTGGAAGTCTCCCGTTTCGATCCCCAGCTCCTCCCACAGGGGCAGCTGGGCCCGGATCCGGGCTTCGGCCTCGTCGGCCCCCGATTCCTTAAGACAGTAGACCGTGTGGATCACCCGCGGGTTTTCCCGGTCGATCCAGGTGCTGAACTCCAGCTCCAGGGCCGAAAGCATTTCCGCCGCGAGGCTCCCGTCGGCGGAAAAATCCTCGAAGGAGACGCAGTAAAGGGTGTCTGGGACGATGCTCATTTGGCGAGGATCCGGGCGACGCGGGGCGTCAGCATCTTGGCGAACATGTAGAAGCCCAGGTCGGTGGCGTGGACCCCGTCCACGGTGAATTCGGTCCAGTCGGGCTCGTTCTTCCACCCGCCGTAGACGAAGTAGATGTTCTTGTCGCCCGCCCGGCGGCGGCGGCCGACTTCGGCCCGCTCGAACTTCCAGGTGTCCTCCCGTGATTTTTCCCGGACGTCGAAACTGCCCGAAACGAGGGTCTCCCGGTTGAAGTGGAAAGCGGAGACCACGACGATGGGCGTTTCGGGATGGGCCTTGCGCAGGATGTCGATGCCGTTACTCAAGGTGGCGAAGATCCCCTGTTTGCCCGCGTTGGCCTCGTAGTCCAGAATGATCATGGCGGGATCCTTCACCTTGGCCAGTTGTTCGAAGACGTAGGGCTCCCCCTTGCCGCTGCCGGAAAAACCGTAGTTCAGCACCGGGCGGTTCAGGCGGCGGCTCATGATGTTGGTCCACGCCATGCCGGGACGGTTGGCGCATCCCCCCTGGGTGATGGAGGTGCCGTAGACGACGACGGGCCGGTCGTCGCACCAGGGCGACGGCGCGAGGACCTCCGCCTCTTCGCTGAAGCCGATGGCGAAGGAGTCCACCCCGCAGTAGAGGGGGAAGTGCAGCGTGAATTCCCGCATTTCCGGTTTTTCGGTGCGGAAGATGTCCAGTTCATAACTGTCCACGTTGACCTTGATGCGGGAGGAGCCGATGAAATACTGCTTCCCTCCGGGGCGGCCCATGTAGAGGTCGAAGCCCGAAGAGCCGATCTTGGTGCAGTGGTCCATCAGCGATTCGTGGCCCAGCTCCACCTTGAGCCGGATGAAGGCCGAGTCGCTGACGAAGGAAAGCTGTCCCCCCGCCGTGTGCCAGCAGAGGTAATTGACCGAAGGCGGCAGTTTGTCGTCCGGCGGCAGGCGGCGGAATTCACCGCCCTTTTTGCGGAAATAGAACCCCGTCAGGCGCAGGGGGGCGTCATCCGCAGTGTACCACACGACGTTTTCCGTTCCGGCTTCGCCCACGGCCATGTTCTTGTCGACCTTTTCGACGGCGAGTTTCTTGTCGCTCATGATGAATGCTCCTTATCGTTGAAGATCTTCGAATATCTCGTCCAGCGCCCAGGCCGAAGGCTCTTCCGGTTTCCGGGCGATCCATTTGCCGTCGGTGAAGTCCGGGAAGGGCAGCACCTGGCCGCCCAGCGCCACGGACTGCTCCGAAAGGGCGGTGACGCTCATCCAGGCCGCCACGTCGTAGACGTCGATGGGCGTGGGCTTGTGTTCCCGGACCGCTTCGGCGAAGGCGCTCAAGGTCAGATAGTCCATGCCGCCGTGTTCGCCGATCTGCTTGTCCCGGTACTTTTTCCAGATGGGGTGGTCGTACTTCTCGTAGAAGGAGTCGACGGGATCCCAGGTGTGGACGGTGTAGGGGTTCCCCGCCGAGTCGATCCGCTCCTCGGTCTTGCTGATGCCTTCGATGAAGATGCCCTTGGCGTCCTCCTCCCAGAGGCCCCGCGTCCCCTGGACCAGCTGGCACCGGGAATAGGGCCGGGGCAGAGAGACGCCGTGCCGCAGCAGGATCGTTTCCCCGTTGGCGCAGCGGATCACCGAAAGCACGATGTCCCCCTCGTTGTAGGTGACGTCGCCCATGCCGTGGGCCTTTGCCGCCGCGGCGAATCCCCGCGCCTTGGAGGCCGTGGAGCTGATGGTGAGGAACCGGTTGCCCCGGTTGATGCGCAGGATCTTGGCGATGGGGCCCAGGCCGTGGGTGGGATAGAGGTCCCCGTTCCGGAAACGGTTGTGGATGGTCCGTTCCTTGTCGGGCTCCCGCCAGGCCATGTCGGAAAGGTCGTGCAGATAGCCGCATTCGCAGTGGATGAGCTCGCCGAACAGCCCCTTGCGGGCCATATTCAGCATCATGAGCTCGTTGCGGCCGTAGCAGCAGTTTTCCAGCATCATGCAGGAAACGCCGGTCGATTCCGCGGCCCGGACCAGCTGCCAGAGCTCGTCGATCGAGGCGGCGCCGCCCACCTCGATCCCGGCGTACTTGCCTTGGGCCAGACACTCCTGCGCGATGAGGAGATGGGAGTTCCACGAGGTGGGGATGAGGACCGCGTCGACGGCGGGATCGGCGATGAGCCGGTGATAGTCCCGGTATTCGTGAGGGGCGTCCATCTTCGCCTCGAGGATCTTTTTCCGGAGCAGTGCGATGCGCTCCTCCTTGAAATCGCAGATGGCGGTGACGGCGATCCCCTCCGTCATGAACTTCAGCGATGCAAGCAATGTTTCCGCCCGTGGGCCCAGTCCGATGATCCCGACGCCGACCTTTTTCATAAAAAAAACTCCTTCGAGGTGGTTTTACTTGTGTTGTTCCGTCGCCTTAGAATATACACCCGCACGGGGCTTTTTGCAATCCCGCGGAAACTTTTTTCTCTTCGAAAAACCCCTTGTCGACACTTGCAATTTGTCGGAACAGGCTTTATATTATGCAATATAACGAAATTTCAACTTGCACTCGTGGAAAGGAGCCCTATGAAGAAGTTCGCTTTTCTCTTTTTCGTTTCCTTCGTCTTCTGCGCCTCCGGAGCTCCGGTCAAGGAGCCGGAGATCGTCGATCCCCGCAATCTGCTGGTCAACCCGGCCTTCGAATTCCATTCCCTGATCCCCCACCGTCACGGCAAGGCTCAGAGCTTCGCGGCGGACTACGTCCCCTTCTGGAACGCCGATTCCGCCAAGTCCCTGCGGGTCTGGCGCGACTCCCATATCGACCCGAAATACCTGCCCCCCTTCTCGGTCCCCGGCGGCGTGGAACTGCTCCCCGGACAGAGCTTTCACCAGTTTTTCACCCTGCCCGAGGCGAATCTGCTGTACGGCGACGCCGTGAGTCTGACCTTCCGGGGCTGGCAGAGCACCCCCGGCGCCATCAGGGGCGAGATCAAAGCCATGAAGATCGAGAGCGCCGACGGCACCTGGTCGCCGTCGAAGGACTTCAAGTTCCGGGACAAACGGACCTTCAACAAGATGGCCCGTGGGGAGCTGGTGGTCGCCGCTTCGAAAGCCGTCACGGCGAAGGAAACGAACAGGAACATCGAATTCAAGATCGAAAACTTCGTCATCCCCGGCAACTTCACTCCGGGCAAAAAGTCCTTCGCCAAAGACAACAACACCGTGGGGATCGAGGTCCGGTTCACCAACACTTCCAAGGCAAGCGTGTGGATCTTCGCGCCTTCTCTTTTGCGGGGGCCCCATGCCTACCGGGCCATCGGGACTTACCGGAAGATCCCGGAGTACTACCGCCACATTCCCCGGACCATGCAGAAGCTGTGGAAGGGCGAAGCCGTCCACATCCTCCTCATGGGTTCCAGCATCGACCGGGGCAGCGCCAATCCGCCCCTCTATCCTTACGTGGAAGACCCGAGATCTCCCAAATTCAAGCAGCCCCTTTCCGACAGCCACTCCGGATTTTCCACCAAAGTGGTTGGACGTCCCGACCTGGAGCCCTATTTCGGCTGGTCCAACCACTACTTCAGTTACGCAGGGAGGCTCAAGGTCGAGCTGATGAAGAAGTTCGATCTTCCGGGAAACAAGATCCTGATGAACTTCATGGCCGCCGACGGCTCCTGCATCGGCGAGTCCCATTCCGGACTCAAACAGTACTGCGAACTGCTGCTGCCCCCCTATCCGGGCCTCAATGCCCACAAGGAAGGCAAGAGCTGGCAGGAGCTCTATCCTGAGCTCTTCAGCCGTCCGGAAGGCCCCCGGCCCGATCTGGTGATCTACGGCAGCGGCGCCAACGAGAAGACCGACACCCCCGACGAGGGAGCGGTGTTCGAAGGGGCGATCCGGTATATCCAGCGGAACTATCCCGGAACGGAGTTCATCGGCTGCATGTACCAGAGCCGGGGCGGTTACACTCCCAATCCCGGCGACATGCAGGCCATCGCCCTGCGCTACGGGATCCCCTTCATCGACTTCGGGCTGGTCAACGACCGGCTGACCCGGCTCATCAACCCCAATGCCGTCGGCAACGGGGACGGACATCCTCAGGCGGCGATCCACTACGTCTGGTTCAAGCAGCTGGAAAAGGCCTTCGAGTGCACGGGGCCCGTGGTGGCGGGATTCCCGCAGGTCCACCTGCCGGAGCGGATGATGCCCACTTCCCTCAACTGGGAAGGCGAGATGAAACTTTACAAGGCGGGCGACAAACGCTTCTTCCGTCCCGGCGCCTTCGTTCTCGACGACAGCGCCTTCAACTGCTGGGCGGCGTTCACCAAACCGCCCACCGCGAAGGAGAAGAGCGATCCCAAATACAAGCCTCCCGTCGGCGCGGTCTTCGTGGACGGCGAGAAGCGGGGCGTCGCCCGGCGGGCGTCGCCGGGGATCGACCTGCGCAACTCCTTCTTCCGGCACGGCAGGCTTTCCTTCGGCGACCGTCATGTGGTGGAGCTCACCCCCGAGTACAAATTCACCGGGCTGGATGCGAAACAGACCGTCAGCCGCAAGTTCACGGGCGTCGAGTCATCCCTGTTCGCCTGCGGCGGCAAAAAAGCCCTGCCCTACGAATCGAAGACCGGAGCCCCCTACGGGCGTTTCGTGATCGAACTTGCTCCGGGGGAGAGCTGTACCGCGTCTTTCGTCGGCACCGCCTGCGCCCCGGTCTGGGTCGATACACCCAAGGGCGGGACGCTGCAAGTTGACATCGACGGCAAAAAGGCCTTCGAAGTCCCCGCGAATCAGCCCTTCATCATGAGGAGCGGCGAAAAGATCTTCATGGAAAACCGCAAGGGGATCCAAGGGCTGCCCTACGGGGTCCACACCGTCACTTTCAAGGCACTGAAAGGGCCCGTGACCGTCATGGGACTTTACAGCTACGACCTGCGTTCCAACCGCTCCAACGAGAGGATCGTCCGGGGCTTCGCCGGGAACGGCGTCTATGCGTTCGAACCCGCTTTCAAGGCTCCTCCCCTGATTTTCTCTTCGCCGGGGCTGGAGCTGAAGTCCGTCACGAAGGAACAGGCCGTCTTTGCCGGACACGGCGAATTCGAAGCCATCGGAGAATAAGCAGACCATGAAAGAACGTCTTGTCACCATCCGCAACAAGGCCGGGATCCACTGCCGGCCCTCGAGCGTCATCCTGAACACCATCACCAAGGAGTTTCCGGGGTATAAATTCACCCTCGTCGGCAACGGGAACAGCGCCGAACTGAACAGCATCCTGGCTCTGATCGCCCTGGGGCTCACCTGCGGCACTCAGGCGACGCTCCGCGTCGAGGGGCCCGATGAGGAAAAAGCCCTCAAACGGATCGGAGACCTCTTCGAATTCGAATTCGACTTCCCGGCAAAATAGCCCCCTTCGGGCGGGTTGTTGCGGGGATGGCGATCGCATACAGGAAGGATCTTGCAGCATGAAGAAGTTTGCCTTGCTCTTTTTCGTTTTCTTCGTCTTCTGCGCCTCGGGAGCGCCGGTCGAGGAGCCGGAGATCGTCGACCCCCGCAATCTGCTGGTCAATTCGGGCTTCGAGTTCCATTCCCTGATCCCCCACCGCCACGGCAAGGCTCAGAGCCTCGTTGCGGACTACGTCCCCTTCTGGAACGCCGACACGGCGAGATCCCTGCGGGTCTGGCGCGACTCCCATATCGACCCGAAATACCTGCCCCCCTTCTCGGTCCCCGGCGGTGTGGAGCTACTCCCCGGACAGAGTTTCCATCAATTCTTTACATTGCCTGAAGCGAATCTGCTGTACGGCGAGGCCGTGAGTCTGACCTTCCGGGGCTGGCAGGGCGCCCCCGACGCCATCAAGGGGGAACTTGAAGCCCTCAAGATCGAGAGCGCCGACGGCACCTGGTCGCCCGGCAGGGACTTCGGGTTCAAGGACAAGCGGACCTTCAGCAGGATGGCCCGCGGGGAACTGGTGGTCGCCGCTTCGAAAGCCGTCACGGCGAAAGAGGTCGGAAAAAACATCGAATTCAAGATCGAGAACTTCGTCATCCCCGGCAACTTCACCCCCGGCAAAAAGTCCTTCGCCAAAGACAACAACACCGTGGGCTTGAAAGTCCGCTTCACCAACACCTCCAGGGCGAGCGTGTGGATCTTCGCGCCTTCCCTTTTGAGAGGGCCGCAGGCCTACCGGGCCATCGGGACTTACCGGAAGATCCCGGAGTACTACCGCCACATTCCCCGGACCATGCAGAAATTGTGGAAGGGGGAGCCCGTCCACATCCTCCTCATGGGCTCCAGCATCGACCGGGGCAGCGCCAATCCCGCCCTTTTCCCTTATGTGGAGGACCCGAGATCGCCCAAGTACAAGCAGCCCCTTTCCGACAACAAGGACTTTTCCGCGAAGCTCGTGGGGCGTCCCGACTTGGAACCTTACTTCGCCTGGGCCTGTCATTATCACAGCTACGCGGGCCGGCTCAAGGTCGAGCTGATGAAGAAGTTCGATCTTTCGGGCGACAAGATCCTGCTGAACTTCATGGCCCGAGACGGCTCCTGCGTCGGGGAATCCCACTCCGGGCTCAGGAAATATTGCGAGCTGCAGATTCCCCCGGATCCCGAGGCCAACGGCCACCGGAGCGGCAAGAGCTGGCGGGAGCTTTATCCCGGACTCTTCAGCCGTCCTGAGGGCCCCCGGCCCGATCTGGTGATCTACGGCAGCGGCGCCAACGAGAAGACCGACACCCCCGACGAGGCGGCGGTCTTCGAGGGGGCGATCCGGTATATCCAGCGGAACTGGCCGGGAACCGAGTTCGTGGGCTGCATCTTCCAGAGCAGGAAGGGCTACACCCCCAACGGCGGCGACATGCAGGCCATCGCCCTGCGTTACGGGATCCCCTACATCGACTTCGGTCTGGTCAATGACCGGCTGACCCGGCTCATCAATCCCAATGCCGCCGGGAACGGGGACGAACACCCCCAGGCGGCGATCCATTATATCTGGTTCAAGCAGCTGGAAAAGGCCTTCGAGTGCGCCGGGCCCGTGGCGGCGGGGTTCCCGCAGGCCCATCTGCCGGAGCGGATGATGCCCACGGCCCTCAACTGGGAAGGGGAAATGAAGCTCTACCGCATGGGCGACAAACGCTTCTTCCGGCCCCGCGCCTTCATCCTCGACGACAGCGCTTTCAACTGCTGGGCGCAGCCTGACCCCAACGCCGATCCCAAGGGGCTGAAAAAAGTTCCCGGCTCGAAACATTTTCTGGGCGAAGTCTTCGTGGACGGGGTGTGCCGGGGCCGTCCCCGGTGGCCGACCCGGTACGATCTGCGCAACTCCTTTTCCAGGTACGGCAGGCTCTCCTTCGGAGACCGGCATGTCATCGAGGTCAATCCCGCCTACGTTTTCAACGCCGTCGATGCGAAGCGTTGTCTCAACCGGAATTACATCGGGGTCGAGTCCGGCCTCTTTTCCGGCGGCGCGGGCAAAGGCCTTCCTTACGAGTCGAAGACCGGAGCCCCTTACGGGCGTTTCGTGAAGCTCCTCGCTCCGGGTGAAAGCTGCAATGCGTCCTTCGTCGGCACCGCCTGCGCCCCGGTCTGGGGCGATACGCCGCAGGGCGGGACGCTGCAAGTCGACGTCGACGGCAAAAAGGCCTTCGAAGTCCCCGCGAATCAGCCTTTCATCATGAGGAGCGGCGAAAAGATCTTCATGGAAAACCGCAAGGGGATCCAAGGGCTGCCTTACGGGGTCCACACCGTCACCTTCAAGGCACTGAAAGGGCCCGTGACCGTCATGGGGCTTTACGGCTACGACCTGCGTTCCAACCGCGCCAACGAGAGAGTCGTCCGCAACCTCGCCGACGACGGCGTCTATGTCTTCGAGCCCGCCTTCAAGGCGACGCCCCTCATCCGCTGTTCGTCTGGGCTGACGCTGAAGTCCGCCACGCCGCGGCAGGCGGTCTTCGCCGGATCCGGCCGCTTCGAGGCCGTCGGAGAGTAAGAAAAACATGCACCCGGAGCGTCCTCTTTCCCCCGACGGCGGGGCCGGGGCGGCTCTTCTTTCCCCGTCGGGCAGGAAACGTCTTTTTTTCGGCATCCTTTTCGCGGGAGCCCTTCTGCGGATATTCTATCTTTTCGAATACGCCACGTACGACAACTTCGATCTGGCCATCGGCGCGGACATCGGCGAATACGCCTCGCGGGCAAAAGAGATTATGGCCGGGCGCTTCTTCCCGGCGGAACCGGAGATCCACGCGCCTTTCTACAGCTTCTTCCTCGCCTTTCTGCAGACTTGCGGGGCGGGAGTCCCCGCGATCAGGATCATCCAGACGCTGCTCAACTTCGGGGCCTGCGTGTGGCTCTTCTTCATCATGGGCTCCGCAGGGGTCTCCGACAAGGTCCGGTTCTGCTTTCTGGCCGGGATCCTGGTGCTCGCCCCCTTCATCTTCCACCCGGCGGAACTGATCAGCGAAAGTCTGCTGCTGCCTCTCTTCGCCGCGGTTTTCCACTTTCTGACCGCCGGGGAAAAACGTGAAGACTACGCCAGTTGGCCCTGGCTCCTCGGGGCGGGGATCTTTTCCGGACTGGCCTTCCTGACCCACGGCCTCGCGGGGGCATTCCTCCCGGTTATGCTGCTCTTTTTCGCCGTGAGACGCGAGGGGGTGCGCTGTACCGCCTTCGCCGCAGGAGCGATCCTCGTGATCCTGCCCTTCTGCATCGCAAAATCGGTCCACTACGGCAAACCCGTCGGGATCCAGGGCAACACGGGATTCAACATCTACCTCGGGAACAATCCCAAGGCGACGGGGGGCTGCTTCATGCGTCCGGGGAATCTCTGGCGCAAGAGCCACATCCAGGCTCGGGACGAGGCCGTCAGGAGAGGGATCACCACCGACCGGCTGTGGCTGGAACGCGCGGCGGATTTCTGGTGCAAAACTCCGGGCAAGGCCGCGCTCTTGTGGGCTAAGAAGATCCCCATGATCTTCAGCGGCAACGATCTCATCGCCGGAGCCGACGGCGGATTCCTCTTCTGCCGGAGCGAAACCGTCAATCTGACCCGATTCCTCACCTTGCCGATCATCTGTCTCGCCCTGCCGGGGATCTGGTTCGTCTGCCGCAACCGGAAGAAGGAACCTCTCTGGTGGCCCCCGCTGCTCCTCGCACTGGCCCTTTTCGCCGCGCAGGTGATGACGGTGACTTCGGGCCGCTACCGCCTGATGATGTTTCCGGGGATCCTCTATCTGGCGGCGGCGGGCTGTGCCGGGATCGACTGGAAAAAATGCTTCCTGCCGTTCCTCCTGCTTTTCCTTTTCTGCCTCTGGTGCACCTACGGATTCGTGATCCGCGACCGGCGCGAGGGCTGCGCGCTTCTGGGCGAAGCGGCTTTCAGGAAGGGGGACTTCAGTCACGCCCGCGATCTCCTGCTTTTCGCCCGGAGGGGGGGGATGAAAGACTCCTCGCGCATCGAGAACATCCTGGGCAACATCGCCGAAAAAGAGGGCGACTTCGTTCAGGCCCGCAAGTGGTATGCGGGGGTCGTCAAGGCGGAGCCCTACATGCCCGAAGGATGGATGAATCTGGCCAATCTCACCCCCGATCCCCGTCTGGCGGAAACGTATTTCCGGAAGGCGCTCGAAGCTTCGGGCTCCTCCCCTGCCCCCGACCTGCTCTTCAACTACGCAAGACTTCTTTACGGCACGAAACGCAAAAACGAGGCGAAGGAGCTCATCGAGCAGGCCCTGCATACTTCGCCCGAGATGCCGCAGGCCTGCAACCTTTCCGGCATCATCGCCATGGAGGAAAAACGCTTCCGTGACGCGGAACAGCTCTTTTACCGGGCCGCCCGTCTCGCCGGAAACGAACCCGGCTTCTGGCGGAACACCGCCGTCGCCGCCCGGCTTTCCGGCAACAGGAAATTGCAAATTTCAGCCGAAAAACGCTTTTTCGAACTGCAGCAAAAAAGGAAACCATGAACAGGCAACAGCTTCTCACTCCCCTGTGGCCGGCGCCCGCCCCCGAGCTGCCGGAGCCGTTCCGTTTTCTCACCGTGCCCGGAACGACCGCCGACAGTGACGATGTCCATGCCCTGTTCCGCAAAACATTCCGCTGGGAACGGGGGAAGAAACTTCTTTTCGCCGTCACCTCCCACGGACGGTACCGGTTCGAACTCAACGGCCGCTTTTTCGGTCTGGGCCCCGTGCGGGGAAGCGACTACCGGCTCTTTTACGACACATACGATCTGACCGAAGCCCTGCAGCCCGGCGAAAACGTGCTCACGATCCAGTACCACTATCCCGGCAGTTCCTACCGGACCGTCGCCGCCGCCCGCCCTGCCCTCTTCGCGGCCTTCGTCCCGGAGGAGCCCGCCGGGACATGGGAATACGCTTCCGACATCCGGTACGGAAGGTCTTTCGAATACACCTTCCAGCTGGGGAAGTGCGAGAACCGGGACGACCGGAAAAATGCTTTCGCCTTCGTCCCCGCCGAAACCGCGGACAATCCCAATCAGGTCCGCCTGCTGCCCCGGCCCATTCCGCCCCTGACCAATGAGGAGTATCCCTTTCCCCGGGTGATCCGGCAGGGATTTCTCCCCGAGTTCTCCCCCGACGACGACGACTTCGCGGCGCGGATGGCGACCGAGGTCCAATTCGACGCCCTTGAAGCCTTCGACGGCAAGAGCTTCGCCGTGCCGCCCGAAGGTTGTCACGGCTGTTTCGTCGTCTTCGATCTGGGACGGGAGTTCTACGGCAACGTGGAAGTAGAACTGGAAGGCGATGCGGGCGTCATCGTGGACCGGGCCTATGACGAGGTGACCGCCTGGGGCAGGCTCCAAAGCGCCTATTTCTTCGGGAACTGGACTCCCCGCGCCCGCCACGCGGGGGACGCCTACCGTTTCGCCGACCGCAGGATCCTTGCCGGAGGCCGCTGCGTCGTCACCGCGGAATTCGCCGACCGGGGCGGCCGCTTCCTCATGCTGGCGGTCCGCAACCACAAGACCGCGATCAGAGTCCACCGCATTTCGGCCGTCGACAGGATCTCCCCCGTGCCCCGCTCGGAGTTCACCTGCGACGATCCCTTCTTCGAGCGGCTGGACCGGATGTGCGTCCACACCGTGCGCCACTGCGTCGCCGACAGTTTCGTGGACTGCCCCTGGCGGGAACAGGCCTTCTGGGCCAACGATCTGGTCGTCTCGGCGCATTACTGGCTCTTGCTCACCGCAGAACCTGCGCTGGTGGAAAACGCGCTGCTCACCTGCCTCGACGGCAGACGCAAATACGGCTGGCTCCCCGCCGTCTACCCGGCCGGGGACTCCATGCCCTTCCAGGTCTGCCCCGCCCTCTGGGTGCTGGTCCTCAACGACTGCTTCATGAACAAGGGGAACGAAACGTTCCTCAAAAATATCCTGCCCCGTGCGCTGGAACTCATGGGGGACTACCGCCGCTTCACCGACGAAACGGGCCTCGTGCCGGAGCACCCCACCTGGTGGAACTTCATCGACCTCGCCTACGTCAACGCGAAATCCGACCTGCAGGGGCACACCGCCGTTTTGAACTCCCTCATCGCCGCCGCGTGGCACTGCCTCGCCGTGCTCGGCGCGGGGGAACAGGCCGAAAAGGAATCCCGGCGCATCTGCGATGCCATGAAAAAGCACCTCTGGGACGAAGAACGCCGGATGTTCCGGGACAGCGACGCCCCCGGCCACGGCCGGGAACTTCACAGCGCCCATCCGGCGGCGGTTTGCCTCTGCTACGACCTGCTCCCCGAACTGAAAGAGGCCCTGAGCGCCCAGCTTTACGCCGAAGGGGTCCTTCAGCCCGAGCCCTACTACCAGCGTTTCGCCCTCGAAGCGGCCTTCAAGACCGGTCAGACGGAAACCGCGCTCCGGGAGATTCGGCGCATCTGGCGCGA
>JAFSYV010000107.1 GCA_017443585.1 Lentisphaeria bacterium
AACACCGTCACGGCGGAGTCCCTCAGCGCCTACGGCAGTTTCAGCCAGTCCATCAAGGTGGTGTGGGACAAAAAGTCCTTCAAGCGCTCCAACTGCTACATGGACGACCACAGCTTCTTCTGGACCGATCTGGCCAAAGAACGCCCCAAACGGGCCTTCGACCACTTCTACCTCAGGGGACTCAAGGACATCCACGACCGCTTCGGGCTCAAGGTCACCTTGAACTGCTTCTTCCACAACGACCACTTCGACTGCGACATGACCCAGGTGCCGGACTGCTGGAAGAGCGAATTCATCGACAACTCCGACTGGCTGAAGCTCTCCTTCCATTCGCTGGGAGAGTTCCCGGACCGGCTCTACATCGAAGCGAGCGAGGAGGAGTTCGCCCATGACTACGATCTCGTCCACGATCAGATCGTCCGTTTCGCGGGCGAGGAGACCTTCATCGCCCCGGTGGTGATCCACTGGGCGATCATCTCGCCTTCCTGCGTCAAGGTGCTGAAGGAACGGGGCGTCCGGGCCTACGCCAGCGCCTTCCGGCCCCGGCTCATGGGGGGGCCTTCCGCCATCGAACGGGCGGTGGGGAACAAGTCCAGCAATATCGCCAGGACCCAGCAGAACGCCGACTGCAGCAGGAATCAGCTGGGCGGCGACTTCGGCTTCGGCTTCGAAGAGCACTACAACGTCATGGAGGAGGCCTCTTATCTGGACCGTCACCGGGTGATGTACAATCCCTTCTTCGACGTCACCTTCTTCCGGGGCTGCTGCTGCTGCAATCTGGTGCCGCTGGAGGTGATCCCCGGACGGCTGAAGAACGTCTTCGCCGCCTCGGATGAGGTGGGCAACGAGATCTTCAACTTCGGCACTCACGAACAGTACACCTTCCCCTACTACCACAACTACATCCCGGACCACATGGAACGGATCGCCAAAGCCGCGGAGACCGTCTATCAGGTCTACGGCTGCAAGCCCGTTTTCTTCTCCGAAGGCTACATGGGCAACACCGCTTGGGAAAAATAGTTCCAAAGGAAAGAAAAAATGCTTCAGATCACCAACATCCGTCAGGGCGCCGTCCTGAACCACAACCACGGCAAAGAGAGCGAAAAAGGGCTTGAAGTCCGTTTCGAGGGCTTCTCCGACTTCCCCGGCCCCGTGAAACTGAACGGGCAGGTCGCCCAGCGGGACGGCCGCCGCTTCTGGGGGGACGTGCTGCTCACCGAAAAGGTCAACACCGTCACGGCGGAGTCCCTCAGCGCCTACGGTTCCTTCAGCCAGTCCATCAAGGTGGTGTGGGATAAAAAATCCTTCAAGCGGGTCAACTGCTACATCGACGACCACAGCTTCTTCTGGACCGATCTGGCCAAAGAGCGGCCGAAGCGGGCCTTCGACCACTTCTACCTCAAAGCGCTGAAGGAGATCCATGACCGTTACGGGCTCAAGGTCACCTTGAACTGCTTCTTCCACAACGACCACTTCGACTGCGACATGACCCAGGTGCCGGACTGCTGGAAGGGCGAGTTCATCGACAACTCCGACTGGCTGAAGCTTTCCTTCCACTCGCTGGGAGAGTTCCCGGACCGGCTTTACATCGAAGCGAGCGAGGAGGAGTTCGCCCATGACTATGACCTCGTCCACGACCAGATCGTCCGCTTCGCGGGCGAAGAGACCTTCATCACGCCCGTGGTGATCCACTGGGCGATCATCTCGCCTTCCTGCGTCAAGGTCCTGAAGGAGCGGGGCGTCAAGGCCTATTCCGGCGCCTTCCGGCCCCGGCTCATGGGCGGACCTTCCGCCATCGAGCGGGCGGTGGGCAGCGCGAAGAACACCGCGGCCAACTCCCAGCAGGGGGCCTCCTACCGCCGGGACAAACAGCTGGCGGGGGATTTCGGCTTCGGCTTCGAGGAACACTACAACGTCATGGAGGAAACCGACTATCTGGACCGTCACCGGGTGATGTACAATCCCTTCTTCGACATCACCTTCTTCCGGGGGTGCTGCTGCTGCAATCTGGTGCCGCTGGAGGTGATCCCGGAGCGGCTGTCCAAGGCTTTCGCCGGTTCCGCCGAAGTGGGCAACGAGATCTTCGATTTCGCCAGTCACGAACAGTATTCCTTCCCCTACTACCACAACTACATCCCGAACCACCTGGAACGGATCGCCAAGGCGGCGGAACTCATGGTCGCCAACGGCTGCAAACCGGTCTTTTTCGCTCAGGGCTACATGGGCAACGACGCCTGGGGCGACTGAGTTCCGGGAACACCGACGGCAAAAAAAAGGCGGCTTCGGGCCGCCTTTTTTAATGGGGAAGGGGAGTTTTTCTCAGCTCCGGTCCACCTTCACCGGGACCGAGCCGTCGGCGAAGTGGAGTTTCAATGGGGTCGCGTCGGGGAGTCCGCTGGTCGAAACCACGTGGCCTTCGCGGTCGGTGACGAAAGCATACCCCCGCTCCAGGACCCGGAGCGGATTCAGGGCCTTGAGACACCCTTCCAGGTGCTCCGTGTCGCGGAGGGCCTTTTCGGCGGCGCTTTCCGCAAGGAACCTCATCCGGTTTTCCAGATCGTCCAGATACTGGTGACGCTCCTCGATCATGCGGAGCGGCTCCCGGAAGACGTAGCTGTTCGCCAGACGGTCGAGCTTGTAGGCTTCGTCCCGCATCTTCAGCGTCAGGCAGGAGCGCATGTCTTTGGCCAGGCGGTCGATGGAGTCGGCGAACTCCGCCCGGCGGCCGATGACCAGCTCCGCCGCGGCTGAGGGGGTGGGGGCCCGCAGGTCCGAGGCGAAATCACAGATGGTGAAGTCGATCTCATGGCCGATGGCGCTGATGACGGGGATGGAACTCGCCGCTACCTGCCGGGCCAGGATCTCGCTGTTGAAGGGCCAGAGGTCCTCCATGCTGCCGCCGCCGCGGGTGACCACGATGACGTCCGCCGCGCGGGTGCGGTTGAAGAAGGCGACGCCCGCGGCCGCCTCCGCCGCCGCGGTGCCTCCCTGGACCTGGCAGGGATAGATGGTCACATGGACGTTGGGAAAGCGGCGGTCGATGATCTGCAGAAAATCCCGGATGGCCGCGCCGGTGGGGCTGGTGACGACCCCGATCCGCCGGGGCAGGGCGGGGATGGGCCGCTTGCGTTCCGGGGCGAAGAGCCCTTCGGCTTCCAGCTTGCGCCGGATCTCCTCGAACTGCCGCACCAGATCCCCGACGCCCGCCAGACGCATCTGGCGCACGTTGATCTGATATTCGCCGCGGGGGGCGTAGACGCCCAGTTTGCCGAAGGCTTCGACCAGACTGCCGTTGGCCAGCCCCAGACGACGGGCGGGGTCCGCCGCGCTGAACCAGCACCCCCGGAGCTGGGAGCCGGCATCCTTCAAGGTGAAGTAGACGTGGCCCGAGCGGTGAATCACCAGATTGCTGATCTCGCCGCGCACCCAGAAGGGATTGAAAGCCCCTTCCATGGTCTCCTTGACGAAGGAATTGACCTGACTGACGCTCCAGACCTGGACTTCCATGGGATCCATTTTTTACTTGAGGTTGAGGATCTCCCGGTAGGCGGCGATGTCGCCCCGGAGAACGGACTCCACCTGGCGGATCTTCCACTCCAGATGCCACTTGTCGCACACGTACTCCATGGAGGGCTCCCAGCCGAGACGGGAGTCCTGCTCCACGAAGGGGATGGCGCTCCGGGCGTTTTCGATCTCCGCTTTGGCGAGGGCTTCGATCTTGTCGAGCAGCTTCAGCGCTTCGGCGGGATCAGTGCCGGCCACCAGGGCGTTGTTGAGGAGCCACCACCGCTTGATGTTGGTCCCCGTGATGATGGCGCAGCGGATGAAGCGTCCCATGTTCAGTTCCCTTTCGGCACGTTCCTTCTTCCTTTCGGGGACGAGGGGCAGGGCCTTTTCCATCAGGGAAATGCCCTCTTCCCAGAGCGCAAGCATCTTTTCGAGGGAGCGGATCTCCGCCGGATAGCGCATCCTGCCGGGGAACTGCTGGATGTTTTCGTAGGGCTGGTAGAAGGTCTTGATGATCTTCCAGCCGAAGTGGGCGTGGGGCGCGGTGGGGAACTGGATCTCCTTCTGCCCCATGGTCCGGGTGATGTTGGGCTGGAAGATGAAGGGATAGGAGGGACCCACCCGGAAGGGACCGTACTGATCCTCGTTGCCGGGGGTGTAATATCCCATGGCCTCGCTCCACTTGGCCCACGCGTCGAGCATGAGGGGGGCGGCTTCCGGCCCGAAGTAGCGGCGGGCGATCTTTTTCAGGAGTTCGTCGGGGTCGGCCTGGGGCGACTGGAAATAGCCCTTGCCCAGATCGGTGACGACCGACTGCCACCAGCCGTAGTGGTGGTTGTCGTAGTAGCGGGAAACATCCCAGTCCCGCCGGGCCTGATCCAGATGCTTGAAGCGGGTGATCCACCGCTGGGGGGCCGGAACGTAGGGGATGTCGCCGAAGTCCCAGGTGGCGCCCGCGGTGTTGCTGGTGGTGAAGGGCTTGATGCCCAGCGCGTGGGCGTTCTTCGACTCGCTGGTGAAGTAGAAGCCCGGCTTGTCGGCGAAGAGCGAGTAATCCATGACCGCGCTGGGGATCCCCTCGCGCTTGTAGCGCATGCCGATGTCATAGGTGATCTGGACGTAGACGTCTTTCGGGAAGTTTTCCAGAAACTTCTTCCGCTGCTCCTCATCCACCCAGAACCAGTTGTAGGTGTTGAAGACCACCATGGCGTTGGGGGCGGCCTGGTGGACGGCGTCCCGGACCCGTGCGATCCACTTGGGATAGTCGGAGCAGGGCCACCAGCCCGGACTGGGCCGGGGGT
>JAFSYV010000108.1 GCA_017443585.1 Lentisphaeria bacterium
TCCCCGTCATGAAGACCGGCAAGACCGCGATCCTCGTCACGGGGGACGCCAACCGGAACAAGACCATGTGCGTCCCCGGGGGCGGCTTCACCACCGTCAGGATCGAACTGCCCCGGAACTGGGACAAGCTCATGGCCGAACGGGGCTACGCGCCTCTCAAGTCCTTTTACTTGCGCTCCGATCTCAAACCCGCCGCGCCGGTGCGGCTGTTCCGGAGCTACCGCCCCCGCAGAGGTTTCGGACGGTGAGAAAAAAGGCCTCTTTTTTTCCTTTCCGGGATTGAAAAACCGCGCAAACGGTGTTAGATTATCCCCGTGTCGGCAAGAACGCGTCCGAAACGACGCTTCACACAAACGGAACGGGAAAAATGAGGGATAAGCGCTTCACGTTGATCGAACTGCTGGTGGTCATCGCCATCATCGCCATACTCGCGGGGATGCTTCTGCCCGCTTTGAGCCGCGCACGGGAAAACGCCAAGGCCAGCCAGTGTCTGGGCAATCAGAAGCAGATCAGTCTGATGCTGGGCCTTTACGCCGACGGCTCCAAAGGGTGGCTCCCCGTGCCGGTGGGCTTCGCCGCCTACGAAAAAGACGGGGGCTATTCGGGCTGGATCAACCAGCTGAAACTTTTCAAGGCCGCCGAAAAGAAAAGTTTCCGCTGCCCCGTGGAGCAGAAACGGGAATTTTCCTATTCGCTGAACGCCCACGAGCCCTACTCGCGGGTCAAGCGCTGGAACAGCTTCACCCAGTCCCAGCTTTCCCAGTCCCGTGTCGGGACCAGCCGGATCATCCTGGTGGAGGAAAGCCCCTTCTCCCTCTTCGCCGACGGGGACTGCGATCAGGACAACTACACCCAGAACTCCTCGCCCGACACCGCAGGGGCCCCCGAACGGCACACGGGATATACGCTTTCTTTCGCCGACGGCCACTGCGCCAAGGTGAAGCACTACGATTTCAACATGATAACGTACTACACCGACCGTCTTTCGGGCTGGCTGGGCAACACCTGGACGGCCGACCCCGCCGTGACGATCAAGGACAGTTCGCTCCGGTGAGGCCGCCGCGTCCGGGGGAGAGACCGACGACAAGTGTTGATTTCCAATCCAAGGAGTTGATAAATGAAGTTTTTCACATCTGATCCGGCCCCCTGCCGCAAGGTCGCGGCGGAAGGGCAAGTCGCCTATGAGAACGAATATATCCGGTGGACCCACGACTCCGCTTCTGGTCAGCTGACCGGGGCCGCGGTGAAGAACGGCTCGGGGGAAAACCTGCTGGCGTCGCCCCTGCGGTTCCAGATCACCTGCTGCAAGGACGGCAAGAGCACCGTCTTCGCGGCGCTGAACACCGCCGACAAGGTGACTTTCGGCGAGAACACAGTCACCGTGGAAAGCGGCTTCGTTTCCGCCGACGGGACGGTCCTGCCGGGACTCCGGCTGCGGCACGTCACCGAGTACGGCGAATGGGGGGACGCGCGGCACACGCTGGAACTCTTCCCCGAAAAGCCCCTTTCGGGCGTCACCGCCCTGACCCCCGCGGCCTTCGGCATCGCGGAGCGCATCGACATTCTGGGGATCCGCCGCCGCATCTGCTGCGGGGTGGGGGCCTGGTCCCAGAACCCCATGCAGTGGCAGGAGCTCCACGGCGGCGCCCGCACCGGGGACGTGGTCCCCGTGCTCGAAGGCCATCTGCCCCTGTCGCTCCTCATGCTCCAGCGGGGCGTGGAGGCGCTCCAGTTCGAACTGGGCGAGGATATCGCCGCGTGGGAGGTGTGCCCCGACTATCAGGAGTGCGCCATGGTCCGCAAGAAGGACATCGCGGGCTACGAAGTGCGCATGTCCTCTTTCATCGACCGGATCGACGAAACGCTGGCGAAGCCTCTGACTTTCAAGTTCCGCTTCTCATTGCCTTTCGTCCGGAAGAACATCGTGCCCCTGCGCCGGGTCTCCTCGCTCCTCTACTTCGAACGGGGCTTCGACAAGCGCTGGCCCACCGAAGCCGATCTGGAGGGCATGGAAAAGGCCGGTTACGACCTGCTCCGGCTCCACTGCGACGGGGACAGCTTCAAGAACGGCATCTACTGGCGGGCGACCGTCTATCCGCCATTCCCTGAAGCCGAGATGAAGAAGATGGACGAGTTCCTCGCCGCCGCCCACCGGCACGGACTCCACGTGGTGCCCTACTTCTCGGTGAAGGAGTTCCACCCCGATTCCCCGGATTATCCCGCCAACTATTTGAAGTGGGGCCGCCGGGCTCTGCGTTCCGCGCGGGTCCGGACCAACGGCACCTTCGGCTCCGTCATGTGCCTGTGCACCGACTGGCGGAAAAAACGCCGGGATTCCATCAAACAGGTGCTGAGCAAACACCCCTTCGACGGCATCTACTACGACTGGTGCGCCGGGCTCGAATGCGACAACGAGGCCCACGGCACCGGGCCCCACTGGGACAACGAGGAGCTCCTGGAGCACATCAAGTGGACTGTCCGGGAGTTCGCCCGGACTCCGGAGCGCTATCTCCACGTGACCTACGTGGCCTCCCTCGCGGTGGAAAACGCCGCCACCATGATCATCACCGAGGAACAGGGCTTTCCGGATCCCGGCCCGGAAATGTTCACGCCCCACGTCCATTTCCTCAACGTGGCCCCCCGGCAGATCTGCAGCATGATCCGCAACGCGACGCCCGTCCAGCTGCGGCAGGAGGCCATGGCCGCGCTGCTCCATCACGCCACGGTCTCCAGTCTGGCGCAGCCCATCGTGGACTTCTACGCCTCGCTGGATTTTCTGGACGAAGTCGGCGAGTACACCCGTCACACGGCCCCCGGCGAGGGACTGGCCGTTTCCTCCGATCCCGAAGTGGGCGTCAGCGTCTACTGGAACGACGCCAGGGCCCTCATCGTGGCCGCCAACTTCAGCGAAACGCCCAAGAAGGCGGAACTCCGCATCGCCCTTCCCGACAAGCCGGAGCTCGAAGAGGAGGTCTCTCTCGGCCCCCTGGAGGTCAAGACGATCCGGGCCGAACTCCTGGTGGAACGGCTCTGAGGCGGAAGGGCCATGGCGGCATCGCCGCCGTGCCTGCCTTCGTGCCCCCCGTCCGTCCTCAGGCCGGGGGCGTTTCGTCATCTTTTTGTGTTTTTTCGTCCAAAAATAATTGCTTTATCGGCGTTTCGGGTGTATATTAGATAAGGTATCCGTGAGTCGACCCGAAACGTGGAAGGGAGGAAAATGAGTGACGGCGCAAATGTGTTCAGGACCCGTGTGCGGGTGCTGACGAGAGAGGGGCTCCATGCCCGTCCGGCGAGCCAGATCGCCGACATGCTGTCGCATCATGACGCCCGTCTCACCCTGATCAAGGACGGCGAAGAAGCCGACTGCTCCAGCGTCCTCGATCTGCTGATCCTGGCCGCCGGTTTCAATTCCGAGCTGGAACTTCTGGCCGAAGGGCCCGACGCCCGTGCGGCGATGGACGAGGTTTCCGGTTTCTTCGCCCGCAAATTCGAACTGGAAGAGCCCGTCAGATGAATCCGGCTGAAAATGTGGTCAACAGCTTTCAGGGCATAGCGGTTTCTCCCGGCATCGGCATCGGGCGGGTGATGAAGCTGGCGGGTTCCGGCAGCGTCGCGCCCGACCGGATTGAGATCTCCGAAGCGGAGATCCCCGGCGAGATCCAGCGGCTCCACGCGGCGGTCGCCGCCACCGAGCGGCAGATGATCGCGCTTCAGGAGGAGCTGCGGGACCGGCTCAACGACAACGACGCCAAGATCTTCGCCTTTCATTTGCTGCTGGTCAAGGACAACTCCTTTCTCGGCGAGATCGAACGGCGAATCCGCGCCGACCGCTGCAACGCCGAATTCGCCCTCTACGGGGCGCTGAACCATTTTCAGGAGGTCTTTTCCGCCCTCAAGGATGAATATCTGCGGGAGCGGGCGCTGGACCTGCGCGACGTGGGCGCCCGGCTCATGGACAATCTGCGGGCCGATTCCGCCGTCCTGATGGATCTGGATGACCGCCGGGTCGTCGTCGCCGCCACTCTGACGCCCTCCGAGACCGCCCGGCTGGACCCTGCGAAGGTCCTGGGCTTCGTGCTCGAAAACGGCAGCGTGACCAGCCACACGGCCATCCTGGCCCGTTCCCTCAATCTGCCCGCCGTGGTGGGGATCCCCGGCGCGGCCCTGACCAACCTCTGCGCCGCCGACCGGGTCATCGTGGACGGTTTCACGGGGCGCGTCATCGTCAATCCCGACAGCCGCACCGAAGAGGGCTACCGGCTCAAGGCCAAGGCCGCGGACGAGATCCACTCCCGGATGATCGCCGGAGCGGAACTGCCCCCCGAGACCATCGACGGCTTCACCGTTCCCCTGGCGGTCAATCTGGACTCCGCCTCCTGCGACGTCAGTTTCCTGAAGCGCTCCGGCATCGCGGGCATCGGGCTGGTGCGGACCGAGTTCATGTTCATCAACAGCAGCCGCCTCCCTTCCGAAGACGAACAGGTGGAGATCTACAAGAAACTTCTCATCGGCGCGGGGGATCTGCCCGTGGTCATCCGGACCATGGACATCGGCGGCGACAAGGCCGCCGCCGGCATTTCGTCGATCTTCGAAGCCAATCCCTTCCTCGGGTTGCGGGGGATCCGGCTGGCCCTCCGGGAGCGGCGGGACCTGTTCCGGACCCAGCTCCGGGCACTGCTCCGTTCCGGCGTTTTCGGCAGCCTCCGGGTCATGATCCCCATGGTCACCAGCGTGAGCGAGGTGTGGGAAACCCGCGAGATCATCAATCAGGTGAGCGAGGAACTGGAGTCCGAAGGCGTGGAGCATCTGCGGGATTTCCCCCTCGGCGTGATGATCGAGACCCCCGGCGCCGCCATGATCGCCGGAGACCTGAGCCGCATCTGCGACTTCTTCAGCATCGGCACCAACGATCTGGTGCAGTACACACGGGCCATCGACCGGGGGAACGAACACGTTTCCTACCTCTATCATCCGGACCACCCGTCGGTGCTCAAGCTGATCAAGGCCGCGGTGGAGGGCGCCCGTGCCGGCGGGATTCCCGTGACCGTCTGCGGTCAGATGGCCGCGGACCCCGCTCAGGCGGTCCTGCTGGCCGGACTGGGCGTCAACGAATTGAGCATGGTCGAGAGCGCCATCCCGCTGGTGCGCCGGACCATCCGTTCCGTTTCCATGTACGACGCGGTCCGGGTCGCGGAAGAGGCTTTGAAGTGCGCCAGGACCGCCGACGTGGAGGCTCTTCTCGGCACCATTCTCAGGGAGCGGTTTCCCGAACTGGGAGAATTATGATGAACCTCGAGCGAAAAGACCTGTGCGAAAAACGATTGAAGATCTACCTTTCGGGTCCCATCATGGACGAGTTCCACGGGGCGGCCAGAGAGTGGCGGGAGCAGGCGAAAAAGCTCCTCGGCGCCCGTTTCCTTCTGCTCGACCCCATGCGGAGAAAGTTCGTCGACCGGCAGGTGGACAGCGCCAACGAGATCGTGGAGTTCGA
>JAFSYV010000109.1 GCA_017443585.1 Lentisphaeria bacterium
GCCGTTCCACGAGGGATCCGCCTTGTCGAAGCGGGGATCAAGAGGATCGGTGACGAGTCCCCGGGCCGCGTCGTAGATGGAGTTCGCGATCGGGTTCCAGATCAAATGATAATAGACCTGACGCTGGCCCGCGGGATCCAGGAAGAGCTCCAGACAATCCCGCCCGGTGGCGCCGCCGTCCCGGCCCTGGGGAACGTAGGTGCGGTTCTGGGGCAGATCCGCCCGGAAGGCCGCGTAGAAGTTCTTGCTGTCGTACATGAGCTTGAAGAAGGTCGCCAGCTTCACGGGTCCGGCCTGGATCCCGTCGATGCGGGTGTAGGGCACCTTCTTCCACGCCCCCTGCTCGGGGTCGTTGATCGAGCCGCCCTTCCACGGGAAGACGGGAACGCTCTTGCGCAGAGCGCCGGGCAGGACATTCCTTTTGCGCAGATTGGCGATGTCCCAGTTGAAGGGCGCCCCCAGCGTGGCCGCGAGGCGGCCGTTGGCCATGAGCATGGCGCGGGTGGCGTTGCCCCGGATGAACATTTCGGGCCAGCCGGGGAGCGTCTTCTTCTTCCCCTTGGCGTCGAAGTAGGAGTTGATCATCCGGTTGCGCTGTTCCACTGCGCGGGCGATCTTGTCGAATCCCGCCCGGTCGGGGGCGAGGCGGTAGGCGTTGTAGAAGTGGACGATGGAGGCCATGTTCTTCAGGTAGTCGAACTCCTGCCGCACCAGATAGAGCCGCCGCCTGACCTTGGGGGTTTTCGCGATCTGCTCCGCGAGGCGGAGCTGGCTTTCGAGGGTCTCCAGCAGTTCCGGCGTGTAGATGAAGCCGATCCACGCCCGGGGGTTGCGGGGCAGCAGCGACCTGCCGGTGCTGTTGAAATCCAGCCGCCCGTAGGGGCGGAGCCGGTCATAGAGGAGCGTGTAAAAGCGGGTCATGGGGAGAGCGCTCTCGCAGAAGGCGTACTTGTAGAAATCGTTCAGCAGCGCTTCAGGAGTGTGCCGGGGATCGTCCCTGCCGCAGGGCGGCTCCCAGAGTTTGCCGTACATGTAGTAGACGGGCCCTTCGAGGCCGAAGGAGGCGCCGAAGCCGCTCCGGTAGACGCCCTTGACCCCCGCTCGCTTGAACTGCTCCACCTGCTCCGCCGGGTAATCCGGAGACTGGACGGGGGTGAAGCCGGGGAGCTTGTAGCTGCCCCAGTTGTAGATGTAGGTGGTGAAGCCGCAGGGGACCTTGATCCTGCTCCACGCCGCGAGGTTCGCCTTATGGTAGCGGCAGAGTTCGATCATGGTGTTGGGCGGAAACTCCTTGAAGGTCCGGGGCGGCTCGGCCGTGGGGCCATAGCTGATGATGAGCACCTTCTTGTCGGGGAGAGCCTTGTAAAGCTTTTCCGCGATGTTCCGGTGGAGGATCCAGAGCTTTTCGCCGAAGTCCTTGACGCCGTAGAGTTCGGCGCACTTTTTGCACTCGCAGGGCATGAAGCCGTCGGTCTGGGCCAGCTCCACCATGTAAGCCCCTTCCTGCAGGCGCTTCTTCGCTTCGAGATAGATCAGCTCCTGCACCCTGGGGTTGGAAATGCACAGATGGTTCCCCGCGCTGGTCCGCTTGTTCCCCCGGAGCGTGAAGTATTCGGGATGGGTCTTGCCGTAGACCTGGGCGGGAACGGCGGAGTAGTAGCTGTGGCCGCCGTAGAGGTGGATCCCCGGATGGCCGAAGTCGTTGTGGGCCATGTCGTAGATGAGCTCGTGGTGGCGGCTGGTGCCGAGAATGAGGAGGGGCTTTTCACGCACGGACAATCCCGGCGGCAGGGCGATGTACGCCTGTTTCGGCGTGGTGCGTCCCGTTTCGCCGGGATAGAGGATGCGGGTGCCGATGAACTTTTCCATGAAACGGACGACGCCCTTGACCGTACCCAGATAGTACCTCGTGTAGGTTTTGCCCCGGATCCCCGAGGAGCCGTCGTGACCGGCGATGTAGACGTTGCCGTCCTTGGCGGCGATGACGTACTCCATGCCCTTCAAGTCGGGCGGGATCACGCCCGCCTTTTCACTTGCCGTACAGCGGCCCAGGTAGATGCCCTTGACAGCGGGACAGCACTCCGGGCGGCCGCAGCTGATCTTCTCGCGGACGATGGGCAATGTCGCCCCCGTCCCCTCGCGGATGGCGCTCTGGAGCGCGACCGCGCTCTCGCGCAGATACTTGTCCACCACGGGATCCGCCGGGGCGGGGAGGATGATGGAGTAAGCGCTCTTCCCCTTTTCCGCCAGGACGATCCGGGGTGTGATCGCAGGACGCGCGGCAGCGGGAGGCGTCTGCTTGCCGTTTTCGGGGGAGGCACAGCCGCCGAGCAGCAGCAGCGTTCCGCACAACGCAAAAAGTGTCTTTTTCATATTTTCCTTTACTCCAGGATTAAGGTTCCGACCCGATCGTATGGATTCCGCCAATTCCGCTGGAAGGGATTGTACTCCCAGATGCAGCGGATGCGGTTTTTCCCGTATTGAGCGTAGACGTTGAAATCGATCTTCATCCCCTTGGCGGGAGTCAGGCCGATGTCGGCCCAGGGGATGGTCATGACCAGAGTCCGGGCATCCGCGGCCCGGTTTCTGCAGGAGCTCTTGATCTTGGGACCTTCATATTCGTCGCCCTGAGCGCCCTTGACGCCGCACACGGCGGAGCGGAGCTGACCCACGCAGTAGTCCCTGTTGCCCTGGAAACGGTAACGTTTGCCGCCGACGCCGAGAAAAGTGCGGACGAAAATCTGATTCTTGTTCTGCTCCATGTCGGCCGGGTAGCCCTTGGGGACCCGGACCGTCACGGCGAGGGCTTTTTCATCCCATTTGGCGCTGACTTCGAGGGGGTGGGCCCACACTTCGGGCTCCTCGTTGGTCGCGGGAGTGAAGCCGATGAGCTGCTGGGGAGCTCCCCCCGTGCGCAGCACCCGGCCGCAAGCGGCGACGCCGCTTTCCTTGAGGAGCGTCACGCTGCCCGTGAAGGGGAAGAGCAGTTCGCCCCGGAGCCTGCCGTTGGCGATGATGAGCCGTTTTTCAAGTCCTGCGAAAGAGTACATGTTGCCGACCATGAGGGGCTGTTTGTTCCTCCCCATGGGGATGGCGTCGATGAAGCGGTTGCGGGCGTCGGAGGCCGCCACCAGTTCCCTGAATCCGGCCTCGCTGGGCTTGTTCCGCAGGGACTCACGGGCATGGAGCACCCGCATGGTCAGCAGAAAATACTCGAAATCACGCCGGACCACGGGCCAGAAAAACTTGACC
>JAFSYV010000110.1 GCA_017443585.1 Lentisphaeria bacterium
CGCCTGAAGCGGGGTCCTCTCGGGGAATCCTCCCAGCATCTCCAGCCATGCCGCGCGCCAAGCCTGCTGTTTTTCCCTCAATTCTTCCAGCGAACCTATGGCGGCAACGGCGGCATCGGCCTTTTCGTCGTCCGAGACGACTTGCCGAAGCAGGGGATGACTTTTCATATCCATCACGGAGTCACCTTTTCGGGAAGCCCGGACTCGGCGGAGCGGAAAACGGCATCGGTGATGAGGGCGGTCCGGACCGCACTTTCGAGTGTGCAGAGGGGCTCACCGTCGTCGAGGACGCTGTCCACGAAGTTCTGTACCATGGGGAGATGCCAGTTGGGCTTTTCTCCTTCCGGGGCGGGCGTGACGGAGTCCGGAAGCTCCGCCGAAAGGCCGTGGGCAATGTACTCGACGGGCAGATTGAAGTGAGGCGGACACCCCGGCCAGAGGATCCGCCCCGCCGTCCCGCAGAACTCGTAGGAGTGGCGGAGCGGGGCCTGCGACGCCTGATTGAGCAGAATGGTGAACTGTCGGTTGCCGCTGAAACGGAGCAGAACAGTGGTCAGGTCGTCGATGTCGCAGGGCTCCACAGCCTTGGGATTGAACAGTGCCGAAACGGCATACACGCTTTCCGGCATGCCGAAAAGATGCTGCGCCATATTCATGAGGTAAAACCCGAAACCGAGGATGGGGGATCTGCCGAACTTCCGAAGCAGCGGCGCGTTGCCGGGGTTGTACCAGGGTTCTTCGTCGTGGGCCCAGCCGCAGACCAAGTCGCCGATGCCGCCCTTGTCGATCAGCTGCTTCGTGGCGAGGAACTGCCGGGTGAAAAGCCGGTAGTTGGAGCAGGAGGTCTTCAAACGGGGGTGCTTTTTCGCGTGTTCCAGCAGCTGCAGACACTCGGCACCGTCGATGCCGAGGGGTTTTTCGCAGAGGAAATGGAGCCCAGCGTCAAGCGCCTGCTTCGCAAGTTCCACGTGGACGTGATGAGGAGCTGCGATATAGACGCTGTCCGCGCCGGACTCGGCGAGGGCCTGCCGATAGTCGTGATAGACGCGGGGAATGTGATACGCTTCGGCGACGGACTCCGCCTTCCCCACGGTCGGGGCGAAGATCGCCGCGATCTCGGAGTGTTCCGCGTCGGCGAGGGCCGCCGCGACCCGGCTTTTCACGATGTCGCCCGCCCCCGCCAGAAGCCATTTCACCTTTTTCATACCCTCGAGAATCCTCCTCTTGAGTCTTCGTTCATTTTCCTTTTTCTTTCAGGACGGGGAAAGCTGTTTGCCGCCGTCCGCCCGGAATGATGCGGTCCACGGGGATACCGTCATGACGCATGGGACACCGGCAAGTTCCCGATACTCAAAGTGTCGCAGCATTGTCTCCCGCGTCTGCAACCACGGTATGACCGCAGATGATCTCTCCATAGTTGCTCATCAGATAGAACGCAAGTTCCGCAATCTCTTCCGGCTTGATGAACCTCTCCAGTGCATGTCTGGGATACGGCTGGTCTTCCGTCCTGGCGTAGTGGGCGATCATCGGCGTCAGAGTTGCTCCGGGCGCGATGCCATTGATAACAATGCCTTTGTGTCCGAATCTCTTGCCCAATGCGCGCGTCCATTTGATAATGGAAAGTTTCGAGGCGCCATACGAGCCGATGATATCCATGCAAGCCGCGTTAGAGGCAATGTTGAGGATATTTCCACGGCATTGGCGATCGATCAGATAATTCACCTCGTTCCGCATCAGGAAGAATGCGGCCTTGAAATCCGTATCCGTCATCATGTCCCATTCCGCCGACGTGATGTCCCACGGCTCGTAACCACGTCCGAGTGTACCCGATCCCAAGGCCGCGCTGTTGACGAACGCACTCAGTCCGCCCATGAGCGTCTCCGCCTTCGCGAACAGTTCCTCATGTGAGTCAACGTCCGCGATATTACCGACAAGACAGAAGAGATCGTCCGATTTCAACTCTTCCTTCGCAGCAAGGAGCTTCTCCTTCGAACGTCCGCAAATCGTCACACCGGCATTCTCCCGAAGCAGCCGGCGGGCGATGGCTTTTCCTATGCCGCTGCCTCCGCCGAAAACCAGAACCTTGTCATTACGCAATACCTGTTCGGATTTCATATTTTGTACTTTCTCCCCCGAATCTCTCTTACAGTTTGCCGATGGTCCGGGCGATGACGTTGTCCTGGATCTCCGGCACAAGCTTCGTGAAGTAGGCCGAGAAACCGGAGACCCGGACCCGGAGGCTCTTGTACTCCTGCGGCGAAGCCTTGGCCTTGAGCAGTTCCTCCGCCGAAAGGTAGTTGAGCTGCAAGTGCAGCCCCCCCAGACGGAAGTAGGTCTCCACCAGATGGACGAACTTGTCGAAACTTTCCTCGTCCTCCACCACGGCGCGCTCCACGGTCAGATTCAGGATCGTGTTGGCGCTCATGATGCCCGTGGGGTCCCACTGCGCCACGGAAAGGAGGTGCGAGGTGATCCCTTCCCGGTCCTTTCCTTCGGACTGCCCGCTGCCGAAAGCGAGGGCGCTCCCCGCCACCCTCCCGTCGGGGGTCGCCCCCGTGAGGCTCCCGAACCAGGCGAAGTGAGGAAGGTAGCCCGTCAGGTTGCCGAACATGATCTGATCGCCGAAAAGATTGAGCCTGCCCGCGGCGAAGTCGTAGAGGGACTGGTTGACCCGCCGGGCCATGGCGTTGGAAAGGTCGTCGTTGTTGCCGAAGAAACGGCCGTCGCGCAAAATTTGCAGCCTGAGCTCTTC
>JAFSYV010000111.1 GCA_017443585.1 Lentisphaeria bacterium
CTCGACCTTGATCTGCACATCCTTCTCGTCGGCTCTCTCGGCGTTGATCGTTTCGGCCTCCACCTTGGTGAAGTAGCCCATGCCCAGCAGCCGCCGGCGGCTGATCTCCACCCGGTTCCGGTCCACGGGATCGCCGGGCTGGATGGCCAGTTCCCGGCGGATCACCTTGTCCTTGGTGGCGGTGTTGCCCGAAATGAGCACGTCCCGGACCATGAACTTGCGCCCCTCGGTGATCTGGAAGCGCACGTCCACGGTCTTCTTTTCCGGATCGGGGGTCCGGACCGGGCGGCAGGAGACTTCGGCGTAGCCCACGGTCTCGTAGAGCCGCGTTATGGCATTGGCGGTGGCGGTCTCCAGCGCCTGCGAAAAGGTCTTGCCTTCCTTGAGCTTGAAGTATTTGGTCAGAACTTCGGACTTGTAGAGGGCGTTGCCGGCGACCGACAGCGTCCCCACGGTGTAGGGTTCGCCCTCCTCGATCTTGAAGGTCAGGTTCACATATTCCTGATCCTTGGGGTCGGGGGTCTGTTCCACATCGGTGATCTTGAAGTCCAGATAGCCCTTGTCGTAGTATTTTTCCCGGAGCCGGGCCCGGTCGGCGGCCAGTTCATGCCGGTCCAGCAGCCCCATGTTGAGGTAGTCGTTGAGGAAGGGCAGGTAATTCATGTAGCTGTAGGTGTTGGCGATGGAGTGGCGCAGGTCGAACTGGGAAAAGACCTTCGCCCCTTCGAATTTGACCTCGCCCACCTTGAGCCGGAGCTTTTCGTCGATGTTGAAGATCACCGCCGTATCGGCGCCTTCGGGCAGGAATACCGGGGTCACGACGGCATCCCGGTAGCCCCGGTCGTGGTAGAATTTCCGCAGGGCGGCGGCGCTTTTGCGCAGTTCGGCGGAGTTGAGCAGTCCCCCTTCCGAAACGGTGATGAGCTTGCCCAGATCTCCCGTCTTGAACTTCTTGTTGCCCCGGATCTCGATCTTGGCGACCCGTTCCTTGAGCTTCAGGTGAAAGGTCAGATTGACCTTGTCCTTGGCGGGATAGTCGGTGACGGCCTGGACGTCGGCGAAGTTGCCGGTGCGGTAGAGGCTGCGGATATCCTCATCCAGCAGCTCCCGGGTGTAGGCGGTCCCGGGACGGAGCCAGATATTGTGCATGAGCAGTTCGTCGGCGAGGGGCGCACTGCCCCGCTGGACAAATTTGACGTTGACCACATCGGCGGAGTACAGAAGCACTCCGGACGCGGCGGCGACTGCGGCAAGAACCGCTTTGCATCGGTCAAACACAGATCCCATGACAGCTCATCCTTCAGTGTTGCACCCCTTCCGGAACGATCCTTCAGGCGTGTCCTGACAATAATATCCAATCCCCCGCCGCGCCGGCAGTTCCGGCAGCTAATTCTTTCCGGGCTCCGGGCCGTAATTGCTGTCGACCCGGGGCGCCAATTCGAATTCCATGCGGTCGGGGAGAAAATTCAACTTCACATCGCCCGTGCGGCCGTTGCGGTTCTTTTCGACGATCCACAGAGCTTCGGCACTGGTGACGTTTCCCTTGCTCTTTTCCCGGTCCCGGTGCAGAAAGGTCACCACGTCGGCGTCCTGTTCGATGGAGCCCGAATCCCGCAGGTTGGCGAGTTTGGGCTTGGCATTGGGACTGGAATTCTTGTCCACTTCGCGGTTGAGCTGGGCCAGAACCAGGAAGGGGATGTTCAGCTCTTTGGCCAGGCGCTTGATGGCGCCGGAGATCTGCTGGATCTCCACCTGCCGGTTTTCGGAACGCTGGCCGCTGGTCATCAGACCGATGTAGTCGATGACCACCAGTTCGACCCCGTGGAGCATTCTCATGCGGCGGGCCTTGGCCCGGAGTTCGGCGATGGAAAGTCCGCCGGTGGGGTCGATGTAGATCTTGGCCTCGCTGAGAAGTTTGGCCGCGCCGGTCATGCGCTGGATCTGCGCCATGTCGAATTCGTGGTTCCAGAATTTGTTTTCCGGAACTCCCGCCTGAGTGCAGAGCAGACGGCGGACGATCTGGGATTCGGACATTTCCAAACTGAAAAATCCCACCGGCTTGGCGTTGGGGCCGGTGGCGATGTTGCGGATGATGTTCAGCGCCAGACTGGTCTTGCCGATGGAAGGCCGGGCCGCCAGAATGAACATTTCCCCGCGTTTGAGGCCGCCCGTGTACTCGTCGACCGTGTCGTAGCCGGTCTTCAGCCCCACTTCGACCTCGCCCTTGTTGATCCGGACCAGCTCCATCAGTTCGTTTTCCAGGAGCTCCGAGATCGGGCGGATGGCTTCGCCCATTTCGGCGGACCGGATGGCGAAGATCTTCTTTTCCACATCGTCCAGGACCGTATCGGCGTCCTGGTCGGCGTCGTAGCAGCTGAGGAGCGACTCGGAGCAGACGGCGATCATCTGCCGCAGATTGTCGTACTTGACCAGCTGGCGGCACCACGTTTCGATGTTGACCGAAGTGGAAATGGCCATTTCCAGTTCGGCCAGAAAGACGTCGCCGCCCACGGCGTCGAGTTTGTTCTTTTCACGCAGGCGCTGGGCCACCGAGAGCAGGTCGACCTGCTTCGCATCATCGGTGCCCAGTTCCAGAATGGTTTCGTAAATTTCCCGGTGAGCCGGGGTGTAGAAGACCGTAACCCGGTCCTTGAAGAAACTCCGCGCCGTGTCGAGACAGCCGGAAGCATCGCGGATCAGCGCCGCCAGCACCGCACGCTCGATGTTCTGAGCGTGGGGCTGGGGGCGGTCCGGCATGACTCCGGCCGGGTTGTTCTTTTCGCTGCGCGGCTTTCTGCCAGCAGGTTTTTGTTCCTCCGGCATGGCTTGTTCCTCAGCCGCGGACGACCCACACCTTGACGGTGGCCGTCACGTCGGCATGGAGCCGCACTTCCACGTCGAAGTCCCCCACCGTCTTGATGGGGTCCATCTTGACCTGGGAGTGTTCCACGGCGTAGCCCTGTTTGGCCAGTTCGTCGGCGATCATGCGGGCGGTGACGGAACCGAAAAGCTGTCCGTCTTCGGCGGCCTGCATGGTGATGGAAATTTCCACCTGCCCGATCTTCTCGGCCAGAGCCTTGGCGTCGGCCAACTCTTTGGCGCGGCGTTCGGCGATGATGGCCTTGCGGGATTCCACCAGACGGAGGATGCCGGGGGTGGCTTTGGCGGCGAGGCCGCGGGGGAGCAGATAATTCCGGGCGTAGCCGGCCTTGACCACGACCTCATCTCCGGCGAGGCCGAGCTTGGCCACGTCGTCCAGCAGAACAAGAGTGACTTGATTAGCCATGTGTGTAAACTCCTCTGATGAAATGATCAGTAGACCAGCGCGATGATCCGGGCACGCTTGATGGCGGTGGCCAGCATCTTGTGATGGTCGGGGCAGGTCCCGGTGATCCGGCGGGGCATGATCTTGCCCTTTTCGGTCTGGAACTTGGCGAGGGTTTCCGCATCCTTGAAGTCGATGTAGTTGACCTTGGCTTCGCAGAAGCGGCAGATTTTGGGTTTGGCCTGAGTGCGGCGGCGGCCGGCGGGTTTTCTCTGTTGCATGGAAATGATCCTTTCTTTATTTTTTTGTCGAACCGAATTTACTTTTTATCGAACTGCAATGCTCAGAAGGGGATGTCGTCGACGGAACCGTTGCCGTCCTGATCTCCTTCCTGATCGGGAACGGGAGGCATGGCCTCTTCCGGGGGCGGGGGATTGACCGAGCGCCCGTAGGAGCCGTATCCGCCGTCGCTCCGTCCGTAGGAGCCTTCGTTGTCCCTGGGGCGGCCGGCATAGCCGTCGCGCACCGGGGGATAACCGCCTTCACGCGGGGGATAGCCGCCTTCGCGCGGAGGATAGCCCTCGTAGGAGCCGCCTTCTCTGGGGCCGGCCGGATAGCCGCTGCCCGCGCCGCCCTCGGCCGGACGGCGGTTCATGAACTGGACCTGTTCGGCGACCACCCGGAGTTTGGACCTCTGTCCGCCTCCGTTCCGGTCCTCCCACTGGTCCAGCTGCAGTCTGCCCTCGACCATGATCTGGGAGCCCTTGGTGAGGAACTGTTTGCAGTTGTTGGCGCTTTTGCCCCAGACGACCACATCCACGAAGCAGGTCTCATCGACGTCCTTGCCGTTGCTGATGTAGCGCCGGGTAATGGCCAGGCGCATTTCGCAGACGCTCTGCCCGCTGGGCAGTCCGCGCAGGTCGGGCTCCCGGGTGAGGTTTCCCAGCAGGAACACTTTGTTCAGAGTCGGCATCTGTAACTCCTTTCAAGGTTGAGCTGCAGCTGAAGTGCAGTTGCTCAGGAGACCGGGCGCTTCCCCCGCGGGGGCGGCGTCGCGGTCCGACGCACCGCATTACTCCAGATTGAGCTTGATGTTGGTGGTTGGGGACTCCGGACGCTCATCGATGATGATGAGGTTGCGCAGAACGCGGGGGTCGAGTTTGTACTTGTCCTTGATCTCGATGACCTTCAGGGGATCGAGTTCGAAGAAGAAGTCCAGATAGATCCCGGCCTTCCGCCGGTTGATCTCATAGGTGAACTGTTTGCGTCCCATGGGGATCGTTTCGCCCATGACGCCGCCCAGCGAAGTGACCAGTTCGGCGAATTCCTTGCTGAATCCTTCGGCCTCGTCATCCGCCTTGCGGATGTCCAGAATGAAAACTGCTTCGTATTTTTTCAAAATAAACTCGCTTTCTTTGTGGATTATTCAGTTGTTGTTGGTGGATTCCGACACAGCACCGCTGGTTTGAACTTCCTCCGCCGGAGCTTCGGCCGGCGCCTCTTTCGCGGGACGGGCGTTGTAAAGGTTCATCGCCCGGGCCAGCCCCGACTTCAGGATGTCGGAAACGGCTTCGGCGGCCTTTGCGACGGTTTCGCTCCACAGCGGGAGCTCCTCCGCGGAAAAGGGGGAAAGGACGTAGTCGATGACCTTCGCATCTCTCCCGATGCCCACCCGGAGCCGGGCAAAGGCGCTGCTCTGGAGTTCGGCGATGACGGACTTGAGTCCGTTGTGACCGCCGTCGGAGCCGCCTCTGCGGATCCTGAGCTGCCCCAGAGGCAGATCCAGGTCATCGGAAATGACCAGGACCTGTTCCGGAGCGATGCCGAGACGCCGGCACAGCGTGCCCACGGCCCGGCCGCTCTCGTTCATGTAAGTGAGCGGCATCTGAAGCATGAGGCTCCGTCCCCGGAACCTGCCCGAAAAAAGCATGCTGTCGGCGGTATGGGACTTTTCGAAACGGCCGAAGACCGGCGCGGCGAGGAGTTTTTCCAACACCATGAAGCCGGCATTGTGCCGTGTCCCGGCGTATTCGCTTCCGGGATTGCCCAGCCCGACGATGAGGCTGAAATTTTCGGTGGAGTCAGACATGTGCTGCGGTTCGGAAGATTACTTCTTGGCGGCGGCCGCGGCGGCTGCTTCCTTGGCGGCGGCGCGGGC
>JAFSYV010000112.1 GCA_017443585.1 Lentisphaeria bacterium
AGGCTGCTGAACCACGCCACCGGGGCGAAGCTGCGGGTGCTCCCCGAAAGCAAGTACAAGGGCGGCCCCGCCATTTTTCTCGGCAACACGGATTCCGCCCGCAAGGCGGGACTGATCCCGGCCAAGTACGGCGTCTGGGAGTACCGCATCGACGTGAAGAACGGCAACATCTATCTCCACGGCATGGAGTTCCGAAACAACAACTCGCCGAAGAGCTTCTTCCGCTCCAACTTCGTGCTGGGGACCCACAAGGCCATGCTGACCTTCATGGAACAGTTCACGGGAGCCGTCTTCGCGGGGACGCCCAAGTTCACCGACGGCGTGCCCAAGGTCCCGGTGCTCAAGGTGCCCGGCAACTACTCCTTCCGCCGCGTGCCCCGGATCAGCTACACGCTCACGGGCCGGCGGAATCTCGACTACGACGTGGCCAACAACGGCTTCTTCTCGCCCTGGTACGGGACCTACGGCGGCCACAACCATCCCGTGGCCGTGCCCACCGCCAAATACTTCAAGAGCCATCCCGAATACTTCGCCATCCAGCGGGGGAAGCGGGATCCGGGACGGCAGAACCAGCTCTGCCTTTCCAACCCCGACGTCCAGCGCCTGATTTATGAAGAGGTCCTCAACCATCTGGACAAGGGCGGATTCGACATGGTCCAGCTGGCCCAGAGCGACGGCTTCGGCCCCTGCGAATGCGAAAACTGCCAGGCCATGTTCGGCATCCGTCCCAAGGCTTCGCCCAAGAACCGGGACGCCTACCGTCAGGACCCCTGCTGGGGCGAAAAACTGTGGATCCTGCACCGGAACTACGCGCTCCGGCTGAAGAAGGACCGCCCCGGCAAAAAGGTGTGTATCATCGCCTACGGCCCCACCCGTCGGCCCCCGCAGAGCTTCAAGGAATTCCCCGACAACGTGATGATCGAGCTCGCGCCCTACAACGAAGAGATCGTCGAGTCCTGGAAGCCCTACAAGGTCCCCGCCGGGTTCGTGGTCTACCTCTACAACTGGGGCTTCTACAATTCCGAGGGCTTCATGCCCAAACGGAACTGGGATTTCTGCAGAAAGCAGGCCGCCGATTTCTGGAAGGACAACGTGCAGGGCATCTACTGCTGCGGCTTCGGCGAATGCCACGGGCTGGAAGGCCCCACCTATTACATCTGGCTGAAACTGCTGGAAGATCCCAAACAGGATGTTCAGGCTCTGCTCAAGCGCTTCTGCGCCCGGATCTTCCCCGGCGCGGAAAAGGAGATGGTCGCCTTTTACACGCTCCTCAACGAGCGGCTCAAGCTCAAATTCGCCGCGAAGGAAACGGACTGGAACGATCCCGCGCTGCTGGCGGGCAAGGATCCCGGCAGCGAGCGGGCTTCCACGGGAACGATCCTGCTGCGCTGGCCGGACAAGGTGCTGGATGAACTCGACGTCATCCTGAAAAAAGCCGAGGCCAAGGCCGGAAAGTGCTGGCAGCTCAAACTGGTCAGGTTCGAATTCAACTACATGAACGTCACCGCCCGGGCGGTCAACGCCTTCGCGAAATTCCGTTCAGAACCCACCGCGGCGAACTGTGCGAAAGCCCTCGACTACATGGTGAAGCGGGATCAGCTCATCAACGGTCTCAAGTGGAACAAATCCCAGCAGACCTTCATGGACGGCCAGCCCCTCTTCGCCTATGCGAAAAAGGATCAGGTCCTCGCAGGCGGCCGTCTCCGCGGCCCCCTCTACGCCCCCTTCTTCTGGGACGCCCAGTGGATGAAGGCGCACGACGTCCAAGTCTGCGAGAGGACCATCAAGGCGGGCGATGCCAAGGGCCAGTACATGATCCCCGGCAACTACCTCACCGAAATGACGGAAAACTACAAGAAACACCCCATCCGGGTCAGCTGCCGTCTCGACGGCGACATGCTCAAGGTCGTCTTCATCCGGAGCAACACCACCTACGAAGAGATGCGCAACAGCGAGATGTCCGTCCTCGTCGGACCTTCGGAGGATGATGCGCACTGGTTCCCCGGCCGGTTCCGCAACGGCAGCACCGGTCACTACCGCCGCGAAAAAACCAACGTGGCCAACAAGGGAATGGGCGATGTCTACAAGGGGATCCCCGACCGGAAGGGCGTTCCCAACCGCGGCCGGATCACCGTCCCCGCGCCGGGCGTGAGCCTCGCTCCCGGAGAGATCTCCGCCGAAGTGGCGCTGCCCCTCGCGCTCTTCAAGAAAAAGCCCGGTCCCGGCGACACCTGGCTGTTCAACGCCACGGGCAACTTCCAGAAGAACGGCGGATCCCACTACACCGTCTGGGAGTACAACCCTGCCCAGCGGACCTGGCGCAACACCCGTGACCGGTTCGGGAAACTGATCTTCTGATCGGTCTCCTTTTCCGGAAAAAACCGGCCGAGTCTCTTGACAAACTCAGGGGACGCGGCTATATTATGCCCGTAAAATCAAGGAGCAAAGATCCATGAAAACGACCTCTTATGTGCTGCGGGAGCTCAAGAGCCCCGTGGGAGTCCCCCTGCGGACCCTGGGTTACCGGGACTTCACCGGGAACCCCGACTGGAAACGCAATCTCATTTCGTTCACCTCCCTCGAATTCGATTCCAGGCGGAAGAAACTTTTCTGCGGCATGACCGCCTTCGACTGCGATCTGCTGTACGCCTTCGATCCCGACACGGAGAAGTTCACCTGTCTGGATTACCAAAGCGTGGCGGAAAAGTTCGAGATCAAGATCCACCGCTCGCTCCACCTCTGCCGGGACGGGAAGCTCATCGGGGCCACCGCCTGCCTGCATCGGGAAGACCAGCGCGACGAGGGGCACGGAGGACGGGTCTTCATCTTCGATCCCGACAAAATGACCTACGACTTCCTGCCCATCCCCGTGTCCCGCGACTACATCCAGACCATCACCGTGGACGAGGACCGGCAGCTGCTCTACGGCTTCAGCTACCCCGTCTTCTGCTTCTTCGTCATGGACCTCGCCGCGCGGAAGGTGAAACGCGTTCAGTACATGGGGAGCATCCCCCACATCGTCTCCCTCGCCCCCGACGGGGCCTATTTCGCCACCTGGAACTGCCGTTCCCACAACCTCTTCCGCTACGACCCCAACACGGACACGGTCAAATTCTTCGACTACGCTCTTCCCCACACGCAGGAGTCCTGCGGGCTCATGTATCCCGGCGCGGGCCCCATCGACGGCATGGCGACGGGTCCCGACGGCATGCTCTACATCGGAGAGGCCTCCGGCCATCTGGACCGTCTGGATCCCCGGACGGGCGAAGTCGCCGATCTGGGCCGCCCGGCGGGTGAGGAGACCCGGATCCCCGCCCTCGAAACGGGCGCGGACGGCCGCATCTACGGCATCGCGGGATTTCTGGAACGGTGCCACCTCTTCGCCTTCGACCCGGCCACGGGCAAGAGCGAGGTCTTCGGCCTCATCGAGGACCACCGGGACGGCACCCGGCTTTTCATCGGTCACGATATCGCCATCATGGATGAACACACGGTCTTCGTGGGTGAAACCGACACCAGCGAACGGGCCGGAAGATTGTGGAGGTGCGAGATATGAAACCCCTCGTCTGGGCCTTCTGGGCCCACGAACCCCCGATGTTCTACCGGAGACGCCACAGCGATTTGTACTCCGTCTTGGGCAACGGCGAATGGGTCCCTGAGTGGATGGACAGGATCCACTCCGAAGAGGCCATCGCCAAGGCCGCCAGTATGGGCATCAACGAGATCTACACCCATTTCTACAAGGGCTTCGGGTTGAAGATGGAGCACGACGACATGATGCGGACGGCGGAAACGGTGAAGATCGCCCACAAGTACGGGATCAAGGTCATCGGCTACTGCACCATCGGCACCTACTACCCGGAAACCCTCGAAGACGTACTGCCGGGGGCAAGTGACTGCGCCCGCATCGACATGTCGGGGCAGCCGGTCCATCCCGACTTCGAAGGGGGCTTCTTCAGCCGGAACTACGCCTGTTACAACGCTTCGCTCTACTACGACGAATACTACCCCAAGCTCATTGAATTCGGGCTCAACACGGTGAAGCTGGACGGCTTCCACTTCGACAACGCTTCGAGCGGCTACTGCCGCTGTCCCAAATGCGTGGAAGCCTTCCGGGAGTTCCTGCGGAAAAACGTTCCCGACCCGAAAGAGTACGCGCTCCACTCCTTCGACCATGTGACGATCCCCGGCCCCGCCTCGAAGAACGAGCCGCTCCGGATCCAGTACCTGAAATACCGGAGAGAGCTCTGCGCATGGCGGCACCGGAAAGTCTTTCAGATCGTCAAGCGCATCAAGCCCGACGCCATCGTGCTCTACAACTGCGGCCTCGGGCAATTTCCGTCGCTGGGACACTCGGGCTACGACACCGCGCTGACGCCCCCCGAAGCCGATCAGACCTTCATCGAATCCAACGCCTTCATCCGGTACAAAGAGGGCAAACTCATCACCGCGGTCCTCGCCTACAAGCTGGGCCGCCGCTTCGGACTGCAGGTGCTGAACACCTCGTGGCTCCGGAACGAGCACTCCCTGCGGATCCCGGAAACCGAAGCGGAAATGACCCGGATCGAGGCCGAAAGTCTCATCTTCGGCTCCGACTGCGGCTCCAATTGGCTGGCCCGCCCCCTCAAGAGCGGTCACGGGGGCATGGTCATCGACACGGAGCCCCATCATTCGCTGCTGTCGAACATATTCCATTACTACCTCGCCCACCCCGAGCTCTATGCCGAATCGGTGCCGACCGCCCGTGTCAAGCTGGTCTACCATCCCGATTCCCGGCTCATGGACAACGAAGTCCTTTCCGCCGCCATCAACGAGGCCTGTTCCGGACTGCTGGCCCGGCACATTCCCTTCTCCCTCGCACTCCTCGAGGACGACTTCACGCCGGAGGACACGGTGGTCCTCCCCGGCGCGGTCATGCTCTCGGCGAAGGAGATCGAGCGGATAAAATCCCTCCCCTGCCGGGTGATCTGCACGGGCTCCCCCGCGGGCATCTACGGCGAAAAGGGCGAAGAGCGGTGCACACCCGCCTTCCCTCAGGAGGATTTGTCTCTCCTTTCCAGCGGATTCGAGGTGAACTGCGAGGGCGTGCTCCTCGAAACGGCTCTGACGCCCGCCGGGGAAAGACTCGTCCATCTGCTCAACACGAAGAACGAGGAGCCCTTGCGGGATGTGACCTTGAAACTGCCCTTCACGGCGAAAAACGTGACCGCCTTCAGCTGCGAGCCCGGCGTCACCGCGCGCATGGCGGGCGCGGACCGGGTAAAGATCGACACGTTCCGCACCTTGTGCACACTGAAATTCGAGGAGTGACATCATGCAGGGAGCGGATATTCCTTACGGCACTTCGCTTTACGACTACTTCGAAGTCTTGAGCGCCCGAGCGGAAGCCGCGCGCGACGCCCGGCTCCGCACGATCGATTCGGAAGCGTCGGCCCGGCGTTACCGCGACGAGGTCAAGGCCAAGCTCACCGCATTGCTGGACGGCTCCGGGATCGCCGGGGGGACCACCCCGCCCCGGGTGACGGGAATGTTCCGGAAAAACGGGCTCCTCATCGACAAGGTCCTCCTCGAAGTGAGGCCCGGTATCTTCTGCGCGGGGCTTTTCATGCGCAAGGAGGGCGCCCCCCTCCCCTGCCCCGGAGCCCTCGGGGTCTGCGGCCACTCCCAGGAGGGCAAGGGGAGGGAGGACTACCAGCGTTTCGCCATGGGCCTCGCCCGCAAAGGCTTCGCCGTGTTCATCTTCGACCCCTCGGGCCAGGGCGAAAGCCACCAGTTCAAGCCGCCGAAGGGCCCCACCTTCGAACACTCCATGACGGGCAAGGCGTGGCGGAGCGCGAGCCTGCTCCCCGCCGCCGTCTTCGTCCACGACGCGCAAGTCGCGCTGAGCTATCTTCTCTCCCGTCCGGAGGTTAAAAAAGGTCCCGTGGCCGTCACCGGCTCCTCCGGGGGCGGGCAGATGAGTTTCTTCCTCTTCGCCCTCGACGAGCGGATCGGCGCGGCGGCGGTCTCCTGCCACATGAACACCTTCCGGTGCGTCTTCCGCAACGAGACCCCGACCGATGCGGAAAGCACCCCCGAAGGGCTCCTCGCCGCCGGATGCGACCGGCCCGACTTCGCCATCGCGGGGGCGCCCAAGCCCTTCCTGCTCATGGCCGCGGAGGAGGATTTCATTGATCTGCGGTGCATGAAAAAGGTCGATTCCCAGCTGGCCCCGATCTGGAAAAATCTCGGGAAGCCCGATAATTACCGCTTCGTCGTCGCACCGGGGCCCCATCAGTACGGCCAAATGCACCGGGAGGCCATGTACGGCTTCTTCACGAAGCACTTTCTCGGGCGGGAGGACGCCCCGGAACCGGAAATAGAGCTCCTCACCCCGGAGGAGTACACCGTCACCCCCACGGGCTTCGTCATCGACCTGCCGGGCGCCCTGACCGAAACCCAAGCCCTGCTGCGAACTCTGCCCGAAACGTATCCGGACGCGGCAAAGGAGATCCCCGCCTTTCTGCGGCGGGCGCTGGATCTGCCCGACACGCTCCCCCCGGCCCCGGACTACCGGGTGATCCGGAACGTTTCCCTCACGCCGGAAACGGGGGCCGCCCGGTACGTGCTGATGCCCGAACCGGGGACGACGGCCCGTCCGGTGCTGATGCTCGCGGTGCGGAAGGAGACGCCCCTCATCCCGGCGGGGAAGAGAGCTGTGCTCCACTGCGCCCACCTTTCGGGCCGGGAAGAGTTGCGCAAACGGGTCGGAGAGCCGGATCTTTTCGTGCTGGACGTCCGGGGCGTGGGAGAATCCCGCTCCACCGTCGGGCGCAGTACGCCGGACGACTTCTTCGCCCCCGTGGGCCGGGAAAGTTTCATGGAAGGAACAGGAGAACTTTTCGGCCGTCCGCTGGCGGGCAGCCGGGTCAAGGACCTGCTGGGCGCGCTGGCACTGCTGAAGGAGCTCGGCTATGAGGAGCTGACCCTTTCGGGCCGGGGCCTCGGAGCCGTCCTCGCGGCCTTCGCCGCATCCGCGCTGGAACTCCCCGTCGAGCGCCTTATCCTGACGCAGGTCCCCGCTTCACTGAAGGCGCTGATCGCCCAAGGAGCCTACCGGCTCCCCTCCTCGGTCCTCCCCGCAGGGATGCTGAAACACTTCGACTTCCCCGAGCTCTGTGCCTGCCTGCGCGCCCGGTACGACGCGGAGATCACCTGCTCCGAGGACGTGCCCCCGGACGAGTGAGGCGCGGAAAACACGGACCGGCACGGACCGACACGGACCGTGCCCACCGAAGAGAGGGTCAGAGGCTCAATTCCATGCCGTCGAAGGCGAGCTCCACCGGGTAGGGCAGATGAGCGCAGGTCTCCCGGATCCGCGCCTGCTCCTCGGGGACCTGACTCCAGTTGCCCAGGTGGTTGAAGACCAGTCGGCCGACTTCGAGCTTTTCGAGGAAAGGCATGACGGCGGGCATCCGGAAATGGGTGAGTTCGCAGATCATGAGGTCGGCACCCATGGCCGGTTCGAGGGGGAAGTCCGCGCAGTCGCCGAACTTCAGATCCCCCGAGAAGAAGAGCCTCTTTCCCTCGCTTTCGATGGAATAGCCGAAGCTGGGACGGCCCGAAGCGGCCAGATGCTTCGTGTGAAAGGAGTTCACCTTGACCGTCCCGTCGTCGAACTCCTTTTCGGGGTCGGGGTAGACGAAACGGCCGTGCACCTTGGGGAAGCCGTTGATGACCAGCCATTTCTCGATGACTTCGGCCGTGTCCGGTTCCGAAAGCATGACGGGAACGGGAGAAGCGTTCTCCTCGCCGTGTTTCATCAGGCGCTTCATGACAACGGGGAGCCCCCCGTTGTGGTCCATGTGCATGTGAGTGATGAAAATGGCGGAAAGTTCGGCGGGATCGAGCCCGTGCCGGAGCATTTCGGCGTCCGCGCCGTCGGCGCAGTCCACGAGGTAGGACTTTCCCCCCGTTTCGAGGTAGGTCACGCTGGAAATGTGAGTGGGGGTGGCACTGCCGTGCCCGGTTCCGAGAAAGATGATTTTCATGAAGCGCCTTCCTTATGTTTTGCGTTTGCGATAATATACCCCCTCCCCGGCGGAAAATCAAATCCGAAACGGCAAACCCTGCAAGGAAGGGGGACCTCACGGGTACTTGCCGGCGTTTTCCGTACAGCGCCGGGCGTTTTCCTCATCATGCAGGAACCGGCGGTACCAGGCGCCGAGGAGCTCCCAGTCGCCCGCCGAACCGGCGAAGCGCTCCGCACAGGCGAGGATCTTCCTGAGCGTGGCGAGTTCGTCCGGCATGGTCCGTTTCCACTCCGGGAGCAGCCGGGACTCGAAGAGAGCCGTGCTCCGCATGGCCCTTGCCCGCTCCAGGTAGGATCCGCGGAGACCTTTCCGGTACTGCCGGATCTTCGCCCGTGCGGCGGCGATGAGCTTTTCGACGGCGGGGACCTGCCGCTGAGTGAGAAACTCCAGCCGGGCTTCCCGGATGTCGATCTTCAGCACCCGGACGTACCGTTTCCGGTAACGGCGGTTGAACTTTTCGATCCCGGCCGACAGTTCGAAGAGGATGGGGAAAAGATCGTCCGGAAGGCCGATCTTCCACGACGGACTTTCCTTCGCAAGTCCATAGAGGACCGGCGCCGCTTCATAAAGCTGCTGCTGCAGTTCCGTTTTCATCTTTTCTTTCTTCCTTTCAGGAGATGCGCACCTCGCGGACGAAGGGACCGGCGGAAAGGAATTTGGGCAATTCGACTTTCCGTTCTTCGAGGAGCTTCAGGCTCTTTTCGATGGTCTCCAGGATCATCCGGGTGTCGCCGCCGCACGACAGCCACTTGTTCTTCATGTAGCGGAAACTCTGCCGGGGGTCGGCGATCTGCTCCACCGGATAGCGGGTCTCGGAACTCTGGACGAGGGCGCAGCTTTCCTTGCCCGGCGCCTTGCGGAGCCCCCGGCCCGCCATCTGGATGGTGGGGAGCCGACTGGCGTCCCGCAGAAAGACGCTCCGGAGTTCGGGCAGGTCGAAGCCTTCGCTCAGCACCGAAACGTTGGCCACGGCCTGCACGTCCCCCGCGGCGAAAAGAGCCAGCTGGCGGTCCTTGTTGCTGGAGCCCGTCACCACCTCGCAGCGGAGCCCCTGCTCCTCGAGACGGCGCTGGAAACGGCGGCACTCCTCGATGCGGGAGAAGAAGAGCAGGGATTTGCCCCACCGCTCGGGTTCCTTGCAGAAGACGTGGCAGACCAGATCCAGGTCCCACACGGGGAGCTTGTAGGAGTCGAAGGGCGAAAGCACCCCCATGCCGATGAGCTGGCGGATCCCGCAGCAGCGGACGTCGCTCTGGAACGACAGGCGCATCCGGTCGGTCCGGACGGGCGTGGCGGAAAGGCCGAGGGTCAGCCGGTTGCCGGTGTTCTCGTACATTTCCACACAGCTCTGGGTGGCTTCGTGGTGGGCTTCGTCCAGCACGACCATTTCCGCGCGGGGCGGCGCGGAGCAGAAGACCGAAACGTAACGCAGGCTGCAGTGGAAAAAGGCGTCGTTGATCGCCCGCGTCTGCTCCAGAATGTGCCGCCGCGAGGCGACCCAGTTCACCGTGAGCGGGTGGTCGCTGTGCTCCTGGAGATACTTGATGACCAGGAGCCCCATGACGGTCTTGCCGGAGCCCACGGGCGACTCCAGCAGGACCGAACTCCTGCCGGAGCCGAACTCGGCCAGGACGCGGGTCACCGCCTCGCGCTGGTAAGATCTCTCTTCGAATTCGAAATGCATTGCCGTCACCCCGCGATGCCGTGCCGCGCAACGCGGCGTGAAGATCCGTTTTCGTCCTCCCACAGGTCCTCCAGGTAGAAGGGCCGGGAGCGGTCATGGTACGCATACATTTCTTCGAGGTCGAACTCCTGCGACAGACAGCGGCCGATGGCGGCGTCGAACTGCTCCGGGGAATTCAGCAGTTCCCCGTGGTGGCTGGTGAGCTCGGAGCAGAAGTTGATGAGGTCGTTCACAGAGCACTGGACGGGCAGCAGCCCCCGCCGCTTGGCGGAAATGTTGTTCAGCGAAGTCACCTCGTACACGGAGCAGGGATCCCCCGCGACCAGCTCCAGCCGCTCGTTGAGCCGGGAGCAGTCCTCACGGTTCTTCACCTGACCTGAAATGAGACTCTGGATGTTCATCAGCTCCCGAATCGAAGCACGGGTCTGCTGGGCCTTGAGCAGCCGGTTCTCCAGGACCTGGAACCCGGATTCGTTGCTGAACGAGGAGATCAGCCGCGACAGGTGGGTGCCGGAGTGGTCGTTGACTTCGATCTCCGTCCGGAAGGCGTTGACCAGCGCCGTGGCGCCGTTGGCGCAGACCTGCCGCTCCACGGCGAGAAAGATGGAGGGCATGTTCACGCCGTCCACGGGATAGTGGAGCGTGAGTTTGCGCCGGTAGTCGCTGTCGCCGGCGATAGAGAAACTCTCGTCGAGGATCATTTCGGCGGAAATGATCCCGTCCTTGTACTCGAGGCTTCTCGTGCGGGGGTCGTCGGCGAAAATGCGCTGGGCGATCTCGGGAGGCAGGATCTTTTTGTTCGCATCCACCACGCCCAGGATCTGGTTGCGGCGGTTGTCGAAGGTGACCCTGAAGTCCATATCGGGATTCCTCTCCGCCGCCCGAGTCAGCACCTCTTCGCCCGAAAAATAGCGGAAGATGTTGCTCGAGACCTTCAGTTTCCGGGCCAGACTGGAAAGGAACCGCCTGCTCGAAAGAAAGGTCTTGCCGTCGTACTCGATCTCGAAGTTCCCCGTGTGGGGCTCGTAGTTGACGGCGTGGAGCTCCTGGATGGAGAGCTGGACGTTGGAAAACTCCGGCGTGGAACCGTCCCACGCGGCGGCGGGCTGAAGCGCCTGCCGGATCGCCGGGGGATGGAGTTCCAGATAGCGGTCCTTCAGATAGTCGGCCATTTCCTCGTTCGGGTTGGCCTCGTGGGGGAATTTGCCCGTGGCCGGATCGGCCAGATCGACGGGCAGCCCCATGTTCAGCAGCTGCCGGGCGGCGACGACCGTGGACACACGGGAAAGGGCATTCCACTCGGGCAGTTCGGCCTTGAAAGCGTCGGCGAACAGGTCCAGAATGGCCGTGTCTCCGCCATCGAGTGCGGCGAGCAGTTCCACGCGGGTCACGGCGAACCCGGTCGTGATGAGGAAATTGACGATCTCGGGACGATCCTGTTTGATCGCTTCGAGGAGCGGATTGGCGGCGGTTCTTGTCGGCATCATGGTCTCTTGCGTCCTTTCTGGGTTGGGGTTGGTGTGCACGTCGTACCAATTATACAGTGCCATTTGCGATTTTTTTCCTTTCGGGAGCCTTTTTCCCGATTTTTTTACAATCATACGGCTTTCCGGCGGACATTTTCCGTCCACCGGGTCTTTTCACGGGGGATCCCCCTTCCCGACTCAGGCAGCAAAAACCGTGCCAACAAAAAAAACGAACAGGGCCGTCCCCGAAAACGGGAACGACCCTGTTCATTTTCTGACCGGGTGGGGAATTTTTTTCACCGCCCCGGCGGAGAAAGGCTTATCCGCAAGCTCACTTTTCCGTCTGTTTTTCGGAAACGGGCTCCAGGCGGTAGAAGCGGACTGTGATCTCCTTCCGGAAGAAGAGCTTTCCGATCCGGCGATCCCAGTACTCGGAATCCAGGTAGAAAACGGGATGGAGCGATATGATCACGGAGTTGGTCAGTTTCCTCTCTTTCGTATCCAGCAGATCCCCCAACTCGGACCAGGAGTGCAGATACGGAGAAATCAGGAAAGGCACACCGCAATTTTCCGGAATCAGCTTATGCGTGAACCTGCGATTGTCGTACAGAACGATCTTCATGGTGATGGCGGCGGGTCTTATCACTCTTTTCAGAACGCTCCCCAGAAGGGTTCCGTGAAGGTCGATGGACATGAACATCGGCTTCTGGTCCTGCGGCACGACGAAACGCCGCTTGAATTTCGTGCGGATCGTCTTGACTTCCCTCAACCGCATGGCCGGCGGACGCTGCTTTTTCTTCCGCAGCATTTTTTTGCCGGGCACGGGTTCGTAATTGATCATGATCTGCCGCAGGGCGAGGGTGTCGAAAGCCGACGGCAGGATATCGTCGAGCTCCTGCCAGCCGTAGAAGAGGCAGTCGGGACCGGCGTCGTACTCGAAATGCTCCGCGTTCTTCCGCAGGAGCAGCGGCGTGTAAGCGGAGTAACTTTGAAATACCAACCGCGGAGAGTATCTCATTTTCGATTTGAAAAGAACCCGGATCTCATGGGCAAAACAATCCGCCGTGGGCGCGGACGGGGAGACTTCGCCGGCGGAAAGGAGAACCAGCTTCGGGTATTTGGTGAAGAAATCGTCCAACTGATTTATCCGCGGCACGAACAGATCGCACAGCGTCCAGAGGATGAAAACAGGCAGAAAGAGGAGCCGGCAATACCGGCACAACCGGTCGTCGGGGGCATATTTCCTCAATACGCAGATCAGCAGCACGGCCAGGAGGACCGAGAGAACGATCTTCGCATACAGATCCAGGTACAGATAAAGATACGAGAACGACTCCGAAAAGGCGATCATGACACCGCCCATGAGCAGCACGAAGAATACGAACAGCGCCCAGCGCCACCTCGGCTCGATGCCGGGATCGGTACAGCAAAACGTGGCAATCAGGACCAGATAACACATGGAAAGGACGATATGCGGACCGTCCAGACGGCCGATCCCGTATTTGCAGACGACGAACAAAACCGAAGCCGGCAGCAGAATATAGCATATCCTGTCGAAAATGGATCGGCAGGATCCATTTTTTCCGCTCGCAAACACGACCAGCGAGAAGACGACGGCCGCACCGTAGATGCTCAGCAGGATCCACCAGGGGGACTCGTTGCCGCAGGTCATGGCGTACCCGTATCCGATCGCGATATGCCAGGAATAAAGGAAGAACGAACCGAGATTCGAAAGCGTCTGCCCGGCGGGGAAACACCAGATCAGCGGCACGAACACGAGAAACGTCGGGAGCGCCAGCACGATCCTTTTCCGCTTCAGCAGCAGAGCGTCGGCCACAAGCAGCGAGAAGACGATCACGGGGGCGCACATGAACTTGATCATGACGCAAAAGGCCCCCATGATGGCGCAGTAGACGATCCCCCCGTACCTGATCCACGGTCTCTCCTTTTCCAGGATATTCCAGATCAGCATGGGAAACAGGAATACGAAGACGTCATACGCAGAACAGTAACAGATGCTTACGACGGTAAAGACCGCCAGAAAGGCCAGGTCCGCAAACGACTTCTTCCGGAAGAAAACGACGCCGAAGGGCAGCAGCAGCGCAAAAGAAAGCAGGATGGAGGGGAACAGGATCGTCGGGGCGATCGGAAACAGCAGATACCCCAGGGGGCCGTAGGTGAAGATCACATCCTGTCCGAACTGCAGGCCCTGCTGGTGGGCATAGAAGAGGATACGGATCCAGGACGGATCCAATCCGCCCTGCAGCAAAGCCGCGAGCTGGGGACAGGGATCGGGAATGTGCAGAAGCAGAAACAACAGGAACAGAACGACGCCGCCGGCCCGGAGAAGTCCCCGGTCCCTCTGCTCCGCGTCCCCGAACATCGCCGAAAAGTACCAATACAGGTAATGAGGCAGCCACTTCCACAATTTGAAGTTGGATTTCCCCTCGACCCGGTCGGCCCACGAGGTGGGGACTTCGGTTACCTTATATCCCCGCTGCCAGCCCTTCACCACGAGTTCAAGTCCCAGCTCGAAGCCGCCGGTGCTTTCGATGGTCATCTTGTCCAGAAAGCTTTTCCGGTACAGCTTGAAGCTGTTGGTGGGATCATGGGTCGGGAGTCCCGCCAGAAGGTGCAGCGACAGCCCCGCGCTGCGGGACATCAGTCCTTTGAGGAAGGGGCCGCCGGTCTGTTTGCCGCCCCGCATGTAACGGGAACCGCAGACGATGTCCGCCTTTTCCTCATCGGCTTTCCGGACCATGTCGTTTATCACCGACGGGGGGTCGGAAAGGTCGGCCATCGTCACGACCACATATTCCGAATCGGCCGTTTCCAGCCCGGTCCGGATCGCGTTCAGGGCTCCGCGCCCGTACTTGTTGCGGATCCTCAGGACCGGCTTCCCGTTCTCCTTTTCCCAGCGGTCGAGCGCCGGGAGCGTGGTGTCTTCATCGAAGTCATAAACGACGGCGACGACGTAGTCGCCCTGCACGTCCCGCCGGATCGTCGACAGGGCGGAACAGATGTTGTCGCCCTCGTTGTAGACGGGAATGACGATGGTTGTCTTATGTTTCATGAGGCAAAAATTCCTTCCTTCTTGAGAATAACGACCTCAAATCCGAGCAGTTTTCCTGCTTCTTGCACCACGGGGTCATCCACGGGACCTTTCCGTTTTTGTTTTTTCGGGAGAGGGATCCGCACGGTAAAAGTGAACGGAAAAATGTCTCTTGAAAAAGTTCTTTCCGACCTTGTGATCCCAATGCCCGTTCCCGAGATAAACAACAGGGTAAACCGAGAAACTTACGACCCGGGGCAATCTTTTTCCTTTCGCGTCCAACAGAAGATCCGCCTGGGCCCAACCCGGCAGATACGGAGAGACCAGGAAGGGGACGGTGCAATTTTCCGGGATTATCTTATGCGCGACGATGCGCTTGTCTTCCAGTTCCAGATGGATCATCACAGCGGTCGGTCTCACCGCGTTCTTCAGAAGAAAACCGGCAAAGGAATCGCGAAAATCGATGGAAAGCCAAATGTTCTCAGCACGTTGCGGCAATTCGATCTTCCGCTCGAATTTCGAACGGACCGTCCTGATTTTCGTCAGACGGACCGGCAGCGGACGGTGCGTTTTTTTCCGCAGCAGCTTTCTCCCGGAAATCGGTTCGTAGTTGTTCATGATATGCAGAAGAGAAAGAGAATCGAAGGCCGCGGGGAGGATCCCGTCAAGCTCCTGATCGCCGTAAAAAATGTATTCCGGCCCCGCATCGTACCCGAAATGCTCCGCGTTCTTCCGCAGGAGCAGCGGCGTATAGGCGGAATAACTCTGAAAAACCAGCCTCGGAGAATATCTCATCCCCGATCGCAGCACAGGCAGGATCTCGTGAGAAAAACAGTCGACGGCAGGTGTCTTCCGGACCGCGGCATCCGCGGACTGAACATCGTTTTCCGGGAGACGGGAGAAGAAAGCCGCGCTCAGCGCCGCACGGGGCCAAAAGAACGAACAGGTCGTCAGAAGGATGAACACGGCCAGGAGAAAAATCAGTAAAAATCGAAATCCGCGATCCAAAACGGCATATTTTTTCAGAACATACATCGCAACTGCGGCCAGGAACACGACCGAAGCAAAGGTCAGATACGAACTCGGAAAAGAGGCCATAACGGCCATCGGAACGCCGACGAGCACAATGGAAAGAATGCTCAGGGCACAACGCCATTTCGTCTCCATTCCGGGATCGACGGAGCAAAATACGGTGATGGTGGACAAAAAATACACGGCGGCCATGATGTGCGAAAGATCCATGCGGACGCAGCCGTATTTGAAGACAACGAACAAAACCGAAGCAGTCAGCAGAATACGGCATATCCTGTCGAGGACCGGCCGGCAGGCTCCGCCTTTCCGGTCCGCAAGCAGAATGATGAAAAGCACAGCGGCTGAACCGGCGCCGAGCAGAACGATCCACCAGGGAGATTCGATGCTGCAGGCCATGGCGTAACCGTATCCGGTCGCGATATGCCACGAATAAAGGAGAAAGGGACCGAGATTCGAAAGCTGCTGCCCGGCGGGGAAACACCAGATCAGCGGCAGAAAAACCAGAAACGCCGGAAGCGCCAAAAGGATCCTCTTCCGTTTCAGCAGCAGGATATCGGCCAGCAGCAGAGAAAAGACGATCACCGGGGCGCACATGAACTTGATCATCACGCAAAACGCCCCCATGATGCCGCAGCAGACGATCCCCCCGTACCTGATCCGCGGCTCCTTCCTTTCCAGAATATACCAAATCAGCATGGGGAACAAGTACACGAAAAGGTCATATGCCGAGCAGAAACAGACGCTTATAAAGGTAAAGACCGCCAGAAAAGCAAGATCGGCAAGCGATCTTTTCCCGAGGAAAACAACGCCGAAGGGCAGCAGAAGCGCGAGCCAAAGAAAAGAGGAAAACAGCAAAATCACCGGTTCGACGGGAAAGAGCAGATACCCCAGCGGTCCGAAAGTGAAAATAATATCGCGACCGAACTGAAGAGCGTGCTGGCGGGCATACAGCAGGACCCGCACCCACGACGGATCCAATCCGCCCCCTTCCAAAAACGCGATCCACAGAGTGGGATCAGGTGCGTGCAGGATCAGGAACAACAGAAACAGAACGAGACAGCCGAACCGGGCAAACTCCCCGCGGCCCTCTTTCCCGCACGGCAGTGCAAACCACCGATGCGGACAAGGGGACGGCCGTATCCACGATCCGACGCCGGATCCTCCCTGAGTGCAGCCGCTCCCTGCGGCGGGCACTCCGCCTGCCCCGTTTTCCTGCTTCCGATTATCTTTCATGTGACAAGAATGCTCTTCCCCTCATGAGTGACGACCGCTTCCGAGGCAGGAAAGCCGGGAAGAAACGGTGTCGGCAAGGAACGGCCCGCCGCCTTTCCCGCTTCGGGATAAAGAGCGGCGGAGCGTTTCACTTCCGTATCAGATGCCTCCGATGCGCACCTGCTCCACGATCCACGGGATCACTTCGTCCAGGATGGCGTCGAGAGGCGTTTCGGCCTTGAATCCGAGGAGTTTTTCCGCCTTGTCCACCGCGGGGACCCGCTTCTGGACATCGTACAGGAAGGGCTGGTCGGAAACGTAGCGGAATTCCTTATCGCCGTTGATCTTGCGCCAAATCTTCTCCGCCAGTTCCAACACGCTGGTGGAAACGGGCGTGGAAAGATTGAAATCCTCGTTCACGGCGGCGTCGCTTTCGATGCAGAGCCGGATGCCCCGCGCCAGGTCTCCGCCGTAGGTGTAATGCCGGATCTGATTGCCGGCGCCCAGAATGTGGAGGGGATCCTGCCCCTTGACGATCTTCTGGACCAGGTCGGGTACGACGTGGCTCATGGCCAGTTTGATGTTGCCGCTGGCGATCTCGCGGTCGCACAGGGCCCTCTTTTCACCGGTGCCCACGCAGTTGAAGGGGCGGATGATCGTATAGGGCAGCTGGTACTCCTCCCACGCGCCCTGGGCGAAGTATTCGCAGGCGAGCTTCTGGAATCCGTAGGTCGAACGCGGCGGCGGACAGGCCCGCTGGTCGCCTTCCTGGCTGGGGAACCGCTCGGCGCACTCGTACACCATGCTCGAACTCAGGACGTTGATCTTCTTCAGGTGTCCGTGCTTTTTCGCGTGGAGCGCCGCATCGAAGGAGGAGGCGATGATCCGCTCGTTTTCGGCCAGCAGGTCATAGGCGAATTCGTGGAAGTAGGAGATCCCGCCGATCATGGCGGCGGCGCAGAGCATCTGATCGCACTCCATCGCCAGGCTCTTCAGCTGCTCGGTGTCCTTCACATCCCCTTCGACGAAGTGATAGCGGGGATGCCGGTCATAGCTTTTTTCCACCTTCCCATACTTGGAAAAGTTGTCGATCCCGTACACGGTGTGACCGTGATTGAGCAGTTCCTCCACCAGATAACCGCAGATGAACCCTGCCGAACCCGTAACCAGAATATTCATTCCTTATCTCCTTGAATTGATCGGTCAATGACGCCAGACGCCCCAGCAGTCCACAAAGGGGACCGAGGGCTGCAGATCCACGTATTCGTTGTGCGGGACCCCGAGGATGATGCCTTCCGCCTCGGCCAGTGCGCGTTCCAGCGGCACGGAACCGGGCAGATAGGGATCGCACTCCAACACCTCGGCCATTTCGATCTCCAGCAGTTTCTTCAACTTGAACGAGAGAGATTCGCGGGTGTCGTCGTTGTTGGCCTTGAAGGTCATGCCCAGAATCGCGACCTTCTTGTTGATGAGAGAGCCGTTCAGCTGCTCCTTGAGGAGTTTCACCAGATGATCGGGCAGCCCCTCGTTGACCAGCATGGCGGCGTGGCCGAGGAAGAAGTTGTTGTGATAGAAGGAGGCCAGTTGCATGGTGTCCTTGAAGAGACAGGGCCCGGCCGCCAGTCCGGGACGGGCGAAATCCTTCGCCCGCGGATAATCGGTCGTCATGGCCTCGTAGACGTGACCGAAGTCGATCCCGGAATCGTTCGCCATCATATAGAACTGATTGGCGATGGCGAAGTTCAGATATCTCCAGGAGTTGGTCATCAGTTTCGCCAGCTCCGCTTCTTCGGGAGTGGTCCGGATGATCTTTTTCGTGAGTTTCCCGAAGATCTCCGCGGCCGCATCTCCGGCTTCCGGGGTCAGACCGGAAACGATCTGGGGCAGTTTGTAGATCTCTTCGATCCCCTTCCCCTGCAGGATCCGTTCGGGACAGAAGGCCAGACGGGGATGCAGTCCGGCACGGTCCAGCTGATTGCCGATGATCCGCAAGGTGCCGGGATACAACGTGCTGCGCATGATAACCAGCTGCCGGTCGGAAAGGTACTTCTCGTACTCCTTTATGGTCTCGACCACGCTCCGCACCTTGGGATTCAGGTGTTCATCCACCGGAGTCCCGACCACGAACACCACGACGTCCGCGTTGGCAACGACCGCAGGATCCATGACCGCGCGGAGATTCTTCCCGAGATGACGGACCAGGAGCTCCTCGCCCCCGTTTTCCTTGAACGGGAGTTTCCCCGAATTGATCACTTCCACGCTCTTCGCGTTGAGATCCACCAGCGTCACGTCGAACTCACGGGACGCGAAGGCCAACCCCAAGGGGATCCCGACGTGGCCGCACCCGCCAACAATAACAATTTTCGTCGTCTGTTCCATCTCTGTCTCGCGCATTTTCCTGTCGTAGACTCGTAGCGTTCGCTTCTCCCGGCGGACAGTTTTTCCGTCCGCCTCGGTTGCGTACCCACATAATATACACGTTTTTTACCACATGTCAAGGCGAACACGAAAAAAACGGGGCTTTTTTCCGCACTCCGCCAACAAAGCGGGGAGCGTCAGCGGACGTCGAAGCGGAAGACCTTGGCGCTCTCCCGACCCGGCGCGAGGCCGTCGATGACCAGCGCCACGGAAGCGGCCTTTTCCCGGCAGGGAACGACCGCGAAGCGCTGATGGTTCTCCCCTTCGCGGAAGAAGGTTTTTCCATCGGCTTCCAGGTGGAAGGCCGTCACCAGCGTGGCGGGGGGCGCGTAATGCACTCCCTGCAGCGTGTAGTTGGAAACCATGTTCAGATGGTCCCGCGTCAGATCGGAGTCGAAGGCGAGGCGGATCTCGCGGATCTCCCGCGCTTCGGAGAATTCATACGTCGCCCTGTCGCCGATCCGGGCCTCCCACGCGTTGGAGCACCCGGCAAGTTCCCGGTCGGGGCCGTTGCGGAGCGCTTCGGCGTCTCCCGCGGAAGCGCGGAGCGTCCCCTCGCGGGTCAACGTTGGCCGTTCCCGCTCCGCGCCGGGAATGTAGCAGTCGTCGTCCAGCAGGGTCTGCTGTACGGCACGGGCGCATTTTTGCGAGACTTCGCGGTTGATGGAAAAACCTTCCTTCAAGGCGTGAAAGACGGCAGTCCCCACGGCCTGCCCGAGGAGCGCGCAGGTGGCCATGACCCGCGAGGAACTCAAGGCCACATGGGAAACGCTGATGTTGCGCCCGGCGAAGAAGAGGTTTTCCACGTTGACGGAGTAGAGACAGCGCAACGGGATGGTGTAGGGCTGTTTCAGCCGGATGTTGGTGTTGGGAGGCCCGAAGTGGTTGAAGCCCGCCGGATGGTGGTCATCCACGGGCCAGCCGCCGTAGGCCACGGCGTCCTCGAAGATCCGCCCTGAAAGGATCTCCTTTTCGGTGAGGATATGATCGCCTTCGCAGCGGCGGCTTTCCCGTTTGCCGGGCAGGAACCCCACCCAGTCGAGAGTCCAGTTTTCCAGGCCGTGGTCCCCGTGGTTCTTGTAGTGGTCCCAGAGGCCGAAGGCAATTTTGAGGAGCTCGTCCCGGACCTCCTCCGTGTCGCCGATGGAGTCCCGGTCGCCGCCCAATTCCAGATACCAGTAGTTCTGGAACCGGTCCATCCTGTAGTCCCGGGGCGGCAGGGAGGCGTCGTCCGGGTAGGTGTAGGCCCACGCGGGGGGAATGAACTTCTGGGGGGACGACGTCTCACGGGCCTGCAGGATGCAGCTCATGCCCATGGTCCGGCAGTCGGCTTTCTCCTGCGCCAGCGTTTCGCCGAACTCGGTCTTGTCTTCGCGGCCCATGCGGAACCGGGCCCCCGTGAGGGGGGCGAGGACGCTGTCCCCGGAGCAGTCGGCGAAGAACTTCGCCCGGACGGTGTGGAAGGTCTGGGTGGTCAGCTGCCAGCCCGTGACGCTCAGGATCCGGTCGTTTTCGCACTCGGCGCTCTGGCAGGAGCAATTGAAAAGCGTGGTGAGATTTTCCTGAAAGCGGACCTTTTCGAAGAGGATGCTGTCCCACACGGAGTAACAGGGAGCGGTGTTGCGCCAGAGGTTTTCCAGCCGCAGCTCCTCGATGAGGCCCGTTTCCAGACAGCCGGGGGTACCGCAGACCCACATGCGCACTTCGCTCGAAGCGTTGCCGCCGGGCATGGGGCGTTCGTGCATCAAAAGGGTTCTGACGCCGTGCCGGGCGGCGGCGATGGCGGCGCACATTCCGGCGAGGCCGCCCCCAACCACGCAGAAATCCACCTCGTGTTCGATTCGTTTCATCACAAGTCTCCTTATACTATCACTCATCTCGAATTTTCAGCATATTTCCGGCGTTTCCGGTAGTCCCGGGGCGTGACGCCCGTGTATTTCTTGAAGAATTTGCAGAAATAGACCAGATCGTTGAATTCCATCCGGTCGGCCAGCTGGCGGATGGGAATGTCCGAATAGGCCAGAAAGCGTTTGGCGATGGCGATGCGTTCCCGGTCGATGATCTCCTTGGCGCTCATGCCCGTTTCACGGCG
>JAFSYV010000113.1 GCA_017443585.1 Lentisphaeria bacterium
GCCCGACGGCACCTACACCTACGACGGCAAGACCGACGTCTACGACGGCCGCACCGGCGACAAGTTCGACCAGCGGGTCATGGTGGGGCAGATCTACATGCTCAAGCTGGACCACCTGGTGGCCAACAAGATCCACGCCCGTGCCGTCGGTCCCTATTCGCTGGTCACGCAGCAGCCTCTGGGCGGCAAGGCCCAGCACGGCGGTCAGCGTTTCGGCGAAATGGAAGTGTGGGCCCTCGAAGCCTACGGCGCCGCCTACAACCTTCAGGAAATGCTCACCGTCAAGTCCGACGATATCGGCGGCAGGTCCCGGATCTACGAAGCCATCGTCAAGGGGCAGAACATTCTCGAAGCCGGCAGACCCGAATCCTTCAACGTCCTGGTGAAGGAGATGCAGAGCCTCGGGCTCGACGTCCGGATGATCAACCGGCACGGCAACAACAACTAAGAGTGCGAAGGAGGAATTGTTATGATTGACAGCGCTTATACATATCGCGATCAGCAGAACCGGGAACAGAATGCGCCCTTCGACGCCATTTCCATCAGTGTCGCCTCTCCCGAAGTGATCCGGAGCTGGTCTTACGGCGAGGTGAAGAACCCCGAGACCATCAACTACCGCAGCTTCAAGCCCGAAAAGGGCGGCCTCTTCTGCGAGCGGATCTTCGGTCCCGTCCGGGACTGGGAATGCAACTGCGGCAAATACAAGAGAGTCAAGCACAAGGGCATCACCTGCGACCGCTGCGGCGTCGAAGTGACCGTTTCCAAGGTACGCCGCGAGCGCATGGGCCACATCGAACTGGCGGTCCCCGTTTCCCACATCTGGTTCTTCAAGTGCATGCCCAGCCGCATCGGCATGGTGCTGGATATGCCCGCCAAGGATCTGGAACGGGTCCTCTATTACGAGGAATACGTGGTCACCGATGCCGGCGACACCCCCCTGAAGGTCGGCCAGACCCTCACCGAAGAGGAATACTATCAGGCCTGCAACGACTTCAAGGAAGACGCCTTCGTGGCCGACATGGGTGCTCAGGCCATCAAGACGCTCCTCGAGAAGATCGACCTCGATGAGGAAAAGGAGAAGTTGGAAGCGCTCCTCAAGGACGACCAGCAGAACAAGAACAAGGCCAACCGCAAGAAATGGGGAAAGCGGCTCCGTCTGATCGAGGGCTTCCTGAACGGCAACAGCCGTCCGGAATACATGATCCTGACCATCCTGCCCGTGATGCCTCCCGATCTGCGGCCTCTGGTCGCCCTCGACGGCGGCCGCTTCGCCACCAGCGACCTCAACGACCTCTACCGCCGGGTCATCAACCGGAACAACCGGCTCAAGAGCCTGCTCCAGCTGCGCACCCCCGACGTCATCATCCGCAACGAGAAACGGATGCTGCAGGAAGCGGTGGACTCCCTCTTCGACAACGGCCGTCACGGCCGTGCCGTCACCGGCGCGGGCAACCGTCCCCTCAAGAGTATCGCCGACATGCTCAAAGGCAAGCAGGGCCGGTTCCGTCAGAACCAGCTGGGCAAACGGGTGGACTACTCCGGCCGTTCCGTCATCGTGGTCGGCCCCGAGCTGAAGATCCATCAGTGCGGGCTGCCCAAGAAGATGGCCATGGTGCTCTTCGAGCCCTTCATCATCCGTCACCTCAAGGAGCGGGAACTGGCCCACACCGTCCGCGGCGCCAAGAAGAAGATCGAATCCGGCGAGCCCGTGGTCTGGGATATCCTCGATGAGGTCACCAAGGGCCATCCCATCATGCTCAACCGGGCGCCCACGCTGCACCGTCTGAGCATCCAGGCCTTCGACCCCGTGCTCATCGAAGGCTCCGCCCTGCGTCTGCACCCCTTGGTCTGCACCGCCTACAACGCCGACTTCGACGGCGACCAGATGGCTGTCCACGTGCCTCTTTCCAACGAGGCCCAGATGGAAACCAAGCTGCTGATGCTTTCGCCCAACAACATCTTCTCGCCCGCCAGCGGCAAGCCCATCGTGTCGCCCACTCACGACATCACCCTGGGCGCCTACTACCTGACCTGGGTGGGGGAAAACTTTGACAAGGTGGTCCCCAAGCTCTACCGGGATTACTTCGAAGTGCTTTTCGCCATGCAGCAGGGCTTCATCAAGATGCACGATCCCGTGCGGATCCCCAACCCCGACCTCGGGAGGGACACCCTCTACGGCGATAAGGAGTCCAAGTTCATCACCACGACGCCCGGCCGCTGCCTCTTCAACGAGATCTGGGACAAGCGTCTGGGATTCTACAACGCTCTGGCCAAGAAGAAGGATCTGGGCCGGCTCATCAGCGATTCCTACAAGATCACCGGTCACGCCGCCACCATCAAGCTGCTGGATGACCTCAAGGATCTGGGCTACCGCCACTCCACTCTGGCCGGACTGTCCATTTCCATCGCCGACCTCGAAGTCCCCGAGAGCAAGGAAAAGCTCATCGAAGAGGCCCGCGCCCAGGTGGCGGGGGTCCTCAGGCAGTTCGAAGAAGGCGCCATCACCGAAGGCGAACGTCACAAGAAGGTCATCGATATCTGGACCCAGACCAACGACGCCGTGACCGACGAGCTCACCAAGCGTCTGGAGGTCTCCAGCCGCCAGAAGGAACTGAACCCGGTCTTCGCCATGTGGGACTCCGGCGCCCGCGGCAGCAAGGACCAGATCCGTCAGCTGGCCGGTATGCGCGGTCTGATGGCGAAACCTTCGGGCGACATCATCGAACGGCCCATCATCTCCAACTTCCGTGAAGGTCTGTCGGTGATGGAGTACTTCATTTCCAGCCACGGCGCCCGGAAAGGTCTGGCCGACACCGCCCTCAAGACCGCCGACTCCGGTTACATGACCCGCCGTCTGGTCGATGTGGCTCAGGACATCATCTGCCGCGAAGAGGACTGCGGCACCACCAACGGCGTCTGGACCAGAGCCATCACCGAGGGCGACGAGACGCTCCTGCCCCTGCGCGACCGGATCCTCGGACGCTTCTGCGGCCGGGACATCCAGGACCCCCTGAATCCCAACCAGACGATCATCCACGCGGGCGAGGAGTTCACTCCGGCCATCTGCGACATCATCGACGACCGCAAGATCCAGGAGGTGTTCATCCGCTCCGCGCTGACCTGCGAGACCCCCCACGGCCTCTGCGCCAAGTGCTACGGCCGGAACCTGGCCAGCGACCGGCTGGCGATCCCCGGCGACGCCCTCGGCATCATCGCGGCCCAGTCCATCGGCGAGCCCGGCACTCAGCTGACCATGCGTACCTTCCACATCGGCGGCACCGCCAAGAGCGCCTATCACAAGCCTCAGATCGCCGCCCGGTCCGAAGGTGTGCTGAAGTATGAGAACATCCGCACCGTCACCAACGCCAAGGGCGAAGTGGTGGTGGTGAACAAGAACGGCAGCGCCGTCATCTACAATCCCGAGACCGCCGCCCGCAAGGCCGAGGAGTGGCGCAAGGAGGCCCGTCAGGCTTCCGAGGCTCTGGGCATGCCCATGAAGGAAGACTACGACTTCGAAGCCGACGCCATCCGCGAGGCCGAACTGGAACGGTACGATCTGGAGCCCGGTTCGGTGCTGCTGATCCCCGACGGCAGCCGCATCAAGGCTCAGGAGGTCTTCGTCAGCTGGGACGCCGACCATATTCCCATCGTCTGCGAACAGGCCGGTTTCATCACTCTGGACGACCTGATCGACGGCGTCACCCTCGAAAAGAAACAGCGGCCCGGCGGCAAGACCCGCAAGAACGCCGAAGGCACCGTGGACCAGGGCACGGTCATGGAGCACCGCGAGGACCTGAACCCCAAGGTGGTCATCAACGATGCCGACGGCAACGCCCTGAACAACTATCCGCTGCCCCCCGGCGCCGTGCTCATGGTCAAGCGGGGCGACCGGGTGGTCCCCGGTTCGGTGGTGGCCCGTGTGCCCCGGCAGTCGGCCAAGAACAAGGACATCACCGGCGGTCTGCCCCGTATCGCCGAGCTTTTCGAAGCCCGGCAGCCCAAGGAAGTGGCCGAACTGGCCCAGATCGACGGTATCGTCGAGGTGGACAAGGTCAACCGCAACAAGCGCCAGCTGGTCATCGTGGATCCCACCAGCAAGCGGCGTGACGAGCATAACAACATCCCGCTGAACAAGCATCTCATGGTCAGCCGCGGCGACCGGGTGCGCAAGGGTCAGAAGCTGACCGTGGGCTCCGTCGTTCCGCAGAAGCTCCTCGAGGTGAGCGGCGTCAGCGATCTGCAGCGCCACCTGGTCAACGAGATCCAGCTGGTGTACCGCGCCCAGGGCGTGGAGATCAACGACAAACACATCGAGATCATCATCCGTCAGATGATGCAGAAGGTCAGGATCACCAACGGCGGGGACACCGGACTGCTGGTTGGCGAGCAGCTTGACCGCAGCGAATTCGAACGTACGAACCGCCAGATGATCGACAGCGGCAAAAAGCCCGCCGTAGCCGAGCCGGTGCTGCTGGGCATCACCAAGGCGGCGTTGGAGACCGAGAGCTTCATCTCGGCCGCAAGTTTCCAGGACACCACCCGCATCCTGACCGAGGCGGCGACCATCGGCAAAATCGATGAGCTGGCCGGGTTCAAGGAAAACGTGATCACCGGACACCTGATCCCGGCGGGCACCGGAACGGAACACCTGCGGTCCATCCGGCTGAAGTATCTCGGCCAGGAGATCGAGCCTGAACTTCCCGAGCAGGCCGAGCCCGAACACTCCATCGACGAAGTCCACTCCAAGTGGCGCGACGGCGCCGCCGACGAGGAGGGCGCTGAAGACATGCTTCCCGACGAGGCCCGTGAATTCGGCATCGGCGAAGATGATTTCAGCGACTTCGGCGACTACGACGATGAAAATGGAGAAAATGGTGAGGAAGAACCGTAAAAATTCGGAGTTTTTCCGGAACCGGGGTTGAAAAATCACACTTGCGGGAGTATATTATGAACCCTGCGAGTGTGATTCATAAGATTTATATATGGAAAGTGTAAAAGAAATGGAGCTGTAAAGCTCCGGAAAACAGGAAGTTACCATGCCGACTATCAACCAGCTGGTGCGTTTCGGACGCGAAGAGAAAGAGAAGAAGAGCAAATCCAAGGCGTTGAGTGCCTGTCCCCAGCGCCGGGGCGTCTGCCTTCAGGTGACCACCCGTACCCCCAAGAAACCGAACTCCGCTCTGCGGAAAATCGCCCGTGTCCGCCTGACCAACGGACAGGAAGTCACCGCCTACATCGGCGGCGAAGGGCACAATCTTCAGGAGCACTCCGTCGTCCTGGTCAAGGGCGGCCGTGTGCGTGACCTTCCCGGCGTGCGCTATCACATCGTCCGCGGCGCCCTCGACAGCCTCGGCGTCGACAAGCGCAACCAGGCCCGTTCCAAGTACGGCGCCAAGCGGCCCAAACCCGGCGCCGACACCGGAAAGAAGAAGAAATAAGTCAACTGCAATTGGAGTATAGATCATGAGAAGACGGAAAGCCGAAAAACGGGAACAGCTCCCGGACGTGAAGTACAACAGCCCGCTCATCGGGCGGTTGATCAATACCATTCTCAGCCGCGGCAAGAAGTCCACGGCCCAGCGCATCGTCTACGGCGCCCTTGACCTGATCCAGGCCAAGAAGCCCGACATGGCCCCCATCGACGTGTTCCTCAAGGCCCTCGACAACGTCAAGCCCGAGCTCGAAGTCAAGAGCCGCCGGGTCGGCGGCGCCACCTACCAGGTGCCCATCGAGGTCGATCCCGAACGGCAGGTCGCTCTCGCGCTGCGCTGGATCACCACCTATTCCCGCGGCCGCAAAGGCAAATCCATGACCGAAGCTCTGGCCGGTGAACTCCTCGACGCTTTCGAGAATACCGGTTCCTCGGTCAAGAAAAAGGAAGATACCTACAAGATGGCTCAGGCCAACAAGGCTTTCGCCCATTTCCGCTGGTAATTTCCCGACGGGACCATTTTTCGCATTCGTGAACGAGTTTTATGAGTACTGACGAGAAAAATTTCCATGAGTCTCCCCACCGCACCGTTGCGCTCAAGGATGTGCGCAACATCGGTATCATGGCTCACATCGACGCCGGCAAGACGACCTTGACCGAACGGATCCTTTTTTATACCGGCGTCAACTACAAGCTGGGGAATACCCATGAGGGCACTGCCACCACCGACTGGATGGAGCAGGAGCGCGAGCGGGGCATCACCATCACCTCCGCCGCCATCACCTGCCTCTGGAAGGGCCGCAAGATCAACATCATCGACACTCCCGGACACGTGGATTTCACCGCCGAGGTGGAGCGTTCCCTGCGGGTCCTGGACGGCGCCGTGGCGGTCTTCTGCGCCGTGGGCAAAGTCCAGCCCCAGTCCGAGACGGTCTGGCGTCAGGCCAAGAAATACCATGTGCCCATTGTCGCCCTGGTCAACAAGATGGACCGCACGGGCGCCGATTTCGACGGGGTCATCAGCGAGATCCGGAGCAAGCTGGGCGCGAACCCGGTCCGGGTCGCTCTGCCCATCGGCAAGGAAGGAAATTTCCGCGGCGTGATCGACGTGATCCGGGGCAAGGCGCTCTACTTCGATCCCAACGATCAGGGCGTGACCGTCACCGAAGAGGAGCTCACCGGCGACCTGGCCGTCCAGCGCGATGAGGCCTTCCAGGAGCTCTACGAGGCGGTGGCCGGCTGCGACGACGAGATGATGGAGCTCTTCCTCGAAGAAAAGACTCCCGATCCCGAAGCGCTGCGCGCCGCTCTGCGCAAGGCGACCGTCTCCGCGCAGCTGGTGCCCGTGGCCGCGGCCTCCGCCTTCAAGAACTGCGGCGTCCAGATGCTGCTCGACGTGGTGGTGGACTATCTGCCCAGCCCCATCGACACCTGGGAGATCACGGGGCATGATCCCGCCACGGGCGCCGAGATCACCCGGCACGTGGGCGACATGCAGCCCTTCTCGGCGCTGGTTTTCAAGATCATGACCGATCCCTACGTGGGCAAGCTGTACTACTTCCGCATCTACTCGGGCGTGGCCGCTCAGGGCATGTCGGTCCTCAATCCCCGTACCGGGAAGAGGGAGCGTCTGGGGCGGATCCTCCAGATGCACGCCAACAAGCAGGAGGAGCACGAGGAGATGTTCTCGGGCGACATCGCCGCCGTGGGCGGTCTCAAGAACGTGACCACCGGCGACACCCTCTGTCTGGCCGAACAGCCCATCGTTCTCGAATCCATGAGCTTCCCCGAACCGGTCATTTCCATCGCCGTCGAACCCAAGTCCTCGGGCGACCGGGACAAGCTGGACAAGGGCCTGCAGGCTCTGGCCGAAGAGGATCCCACCTTCCAGGTCCACAGCAACGAGGAAACGGGGCAGACCATCATTTCCGGCATGGGCGAGCTTCATCTCGACATCATCATCGACCGTCTCCGCCGTGAATTCAAGGTCGAAGCCAACACCGGTGCGCCGCAGGTGGCCTACCGCGAGGCTCTGGCCTCGAACGGTCACGCGGACACCAAGTTCGTCCGTCAGACCGGCGGTCACGGCCAGTACGGTCACTGCATCATCGATATCATCCCCCAGGAGCGGGGGTTCGGTATCGAGGTCGAAAGTCAGGTCACGGGGGGCAACATCCCCAAGGAATTCATCAAGCCCATCGAGAACGGCATCCGCGAAGCGGCCGCCGCGGGCGTGGCTTGCGGATATCCGGTGATCGACTTCAAGGCGGTCATCATCGACGGTTCCTATCACCCGGTGGACTCCTCCGAAATGGCCTTCAAGATCGCCGGATCCATGGCCTTCAAGGAAGCCGCCCGCAAAGCCGGTATCGTCATGCTCGAGCCCATCATGAAGGTCGAGCTCACGACGCCGGAAGAGCACATGGGCGATCTGATCGGCGACCTGACCAGCCGCCGCGGTGCCATCCAGGAAATTTCCTCCTCGGGCAACGATTCGCGGATCTCCGCCTTCGTGCCTCTGGCCGAACTTTTCGGGTATGCCACCACCATTCGTTCCCTTTCCCGTGGCCGTGCCACTTATTCCATGGAACCGGCTCACTTCGACCGGGTCCCCAAGGCAATTCAAGACAAACTTATCGAAAAGAGGTAATACATCATGGCTGCAAAAACGCAACGCATCCGTCTCCGGCTCCAGGCTTACGATCATCGTATTCTGGATCAGTCCGTCAACGAAATCCTCGAAGCGGCGAAGCACACCGGTTCCGTGGTCGAAGGCCCGGTTCCGCTGCCCACCCGCATCGAACGCTGGTCCGTGAACCGCTCCCCCCACGTGAACAAGAAGTCCATGGAGCAGTTCGAGATCCGCACCCACAAGCGCATGCTCGACATCGTCAATCCCAACGCCAAGACCGTGGATGAGCTCAAGAAGCTCAATCTGCCCGCCGGCGTGGATATCACCATCAAGACCTGTTTCTGAGAAAGGTTCAGAGACACGAGTTCCGGGTAATCCCCGGATAGATACCAAGGTCCCCGGCCGATTGGGGGCATGTATCGAAAGTTTCCCTAACTTAGAGGAGAACCAATGAAAGCATTAATCGGTAAAAAGATCGGTATGACCCAGGTCTACGATGAGAAGGGCGTCCTGATCCCGGTGACGGTGATCGAGGCGGGTCCCTGCGTCGTGACGGCGGTCAAGACCGTCGAGCGTGACGGATACGCCGCGCTCCAGCTGGGCTTCGGCGCCCGCAAGGCCAAGAATCTGAGCCGCGCCGAAAAAGGACATCTGACCAAGGCCGTGGCGGTCGACGCCGACGGCAAGCTCCCCGCCGTGCTCCGGGAATTCCGCGGTGTCGACGCCGCCGAACCCGGGACCCAGCTCAACGTCGGCATCTTCGCAGCCGGCGAGTTTCTGGACGTCGTGGGCACCACCAAGGGCCGCGGTTTCCAGGGCGTGGTCAAGCGCTGGAGTTTCGGCGGCGGCCGTGCCAGCCACGGCGGCGCCTGGGAACGCCGTCCCGGATCCATCGGCTGCTGCGAATGGCCGGGCCGGGTCCAGAAGGGCAAGAAGATGGCCGGACACTACGGCTGTGACCGCCGCACGGTCCAGAATCTGCAGATCGTCCGGGTCAATGTGGAAGAGAATTACCTGTTGGTCAAGGGCGCCGTCCCGGGAGCCAACGGCGGTATTCTGCTGGTCCGCAGCGCACTGAAAAAGAGCGCGAAATAATTAAGGAGAGCAGAAAATGTCGAAAACTTTGAATATACTCAATTGTCAGGGCGAAAACGTCGGCGAATACGTGATTCCCGATACCGCCATCGAGTTGGAAAAGGGCGCTGCCGCGGTTCACGAAGCCGTGGTGGCCATCCTTGCCGGCCGGCGGGCCGGTACGGCCTGCACCAAGACCCGCGGTCTCGTCCGCGGCGGCGGCGCCAAGCCTTTCCGTCAGAAGGGCCGCGGCGGCGCCCGCGCCGGTTCCAGCCGGAGCCCCGTGTGGGTCGGCGGCGGCACCATCTTCGGACCTCAGCCCCGCTCTTTCGCCAAGAAGGTCAACAAAAAGGCCTTCACGCTGGCTCTCAAGCGCGCCTTTTCCGAACGGCTCGAAGAGAACGCCGTCGTGGTGGTCGACAAGTTCGATCTGCCCGATCACAAGACCAAGAACGCCGTGGCGATCCTGAAAAAGCTCGGTCTGTACGATTCGCTCACGCTTCTCACCCTGCCCGGGTACGAGAACGCGAACACCATCTTCTGCGCGATCGGCAACATCCCCACCGTGGGAGTCGTCCGCTCCGCCGTGATCGACGTGTACGACATGCTGAACTGCGACAAGGTCCTTTTCACGAAAGAGGCCCTCGACGCTTTCATCGCCCGCCTGGCATAAGGAGACACTGAAGAATGAAAAACGCTTTCGAAGTGATCATCGCTCCGGTGCTGACCGAAAAGACCAACGCCCTCATCCAGGACAAGAAGTACACCTTCCGTGTGGCTCCCGGCGCGGGCAAGATCGAGATCGCCCAGGCGGTCGAAGAGCTTTTCAAGGTCAAAGTCGCCGATGTCAACATCATGAACTATCTCGGCAAGACCAAGCGTTTCGGCCGGACCGGCAAGATCGGCCGCCGTCCCAACTGGAAGCGCGCGATCATCACCCTGGCCGAGGGCTCCATCGAGATCATCTGAAGGGAGTAAGAGAAAATGGCAATCAAGAGTTACAATCCCACGACTCCCTCGCGCCGTCACATGACGGTGCTCGACAAGTCCGGTCTGACCGACAAGGCTCCCGAAAAGAGCCTGACCAGAGGTCTCCGCAGCACCGGCGGCCGCAACAACCAGGGCCGGATCACCACCCGTTTCCGGGGCGCCGGCAACAAGCGCCGCTACCGGGTCATCGACTTCAAGCGGACCAAGGAAGGCGTTCCCGCCACCGTGGTTTCCATCGAGTACGATCCCAACCGCACCGCCAACATCGCCCTCATCCAGTATGAGGACGGTGAAAAGGCCTACATCATCGCTGCCGAAGGTCTCGCCATCGGCGCCCGCATCATGAACGGGCCCAAGGCCGAGCCCAAGCCGGGCAACAGCATGAAGATCAAGGATATCCCCGTGGGCGTGGAGATCAGCTGCATCGAACTCATCCCCGGCGGCGGCGCCAAGCTGGTCCGTTCCGCGGGCCAGGTCGCGACGCTCCGCGGCAAGGAAGAGGACTACGCACAGATCAAGCTGCCTTCGGGCGAAGTTCGCAAGGTCCACGTGGACTGCCGGGCCATGATCGGCCAGGTGGGCAATCTGGACCTGATGAACGTCAAGATGGGCAAAGCCGGCAAGAAGCGGTACAAGGGCTTCCGGCCCCACGTCCGCGGCGTGGCTCAGAACCCGGTCGACCATCCGATGGGCGGCGGCGAAGGCCGTGAGTCGGGCGGCGGACATCCCGTTTCGCCGTGGGGCAAGCTCGCCAAGGGCAAGCGCACCCGCAATCCGCGTAAGAATTCCAAGAAGTTTATCGTTGAGCGGAGGAAGAAGTAATGGCCAGATCTATCAAGAAGGGTCCCTTCGTGGATCAGTATCTCATCGACAAGGTCGGGAAGATGGGCAAGACCAAGACCGCGATCAAAACCTGGTCCCGTCGTTCCCTGATCATCCCGGACTTCGTCGGTCATACTTTCAATGTCCACAACGGCAAATCCTTCACCCAGGTGTTCGTCACTGAAAACATGGTCGGACACAAGCTCGGTGAATTTGCTCCCACCCGGAACTTCCGTGAACACGGAGCCATTTCCGGCAAGGACAAATGACATCTCCTGCCGTCGAAAGGGGCTGCCGCAAGTTTTGCGGCGGCCTCTTTTTTTCGTTCCCACTTGCAATTCAGACGAAAGAGGTGTATATTAGCGACTGGTTGGTTCGTAGACGCAATGATTCGTATGACTGGAGAATCGAAAAAATGAACAATGAATCGAACACGACGTATGATGTTTTCATTTCCTACCGTCGCAGCGGCGGCTTCGAAATGGCAAAGCTTGTCAGTGACGCCTTATGCAAAAGGGGATTTAAGGTTTTTCTCGACGTGGAAGCTCTTCGTTCCGGAGCATTCAATACCCAATTATACAACATTATCGATTCTGCGCAGAATTTTATCCTCATCCTCAGTCCCGACTCGCTTGAGCGTTGCGTAAATGAGGGGGATTGGGTCAGAGAAGAAATTCTTCGTGCAAGACAAAAGGACAAGAACATCGTCCCTGTCATGTTAAGAGGTTTTTCGTTTCCGGCGCAAATGCCACCAGGTCTTGACGGACTCCAATTCTACAATGGAATCAATCCTTCCCCCGAGTATTTCGATGCGGCAATGGACAAGTTGGCAAAAATGTTGAAATCCTCGCAAGATTCCGGAGCGGAAAAAAAGTCGCCGGCGAAAGTCATAAAGGGGGTTGTTCTCGTAAACGGGAAGCCCGTGGAGGACCAAATCATTCATGCCGAAAAATCCAACGTTGAGATCAAAACAAACAGCCGCAGTCTAACCGTTCTTTTTCCGAAAGAGGTCCTTGTTACGACCAACAGCGGGAACATAACGATTTATGCGGAGAGTGCTTCGATAGAAATCAAAAGCAACTCTTCAAATATCTCCATTTTCGGCGACGGTCTTTCGGTCAGTGTTCTTTCGAACAACTGCAATCTGCACATTTACGGAGACTATTCGAACGTTACCGTTCAAAACAATTCCTCTAATCTGTATATACTTGGCCTTCACACCGACGTCAACCTCATGGCGGGCAAAGCCGCCGTATATGGTGATTACGGGGTCGTCAACGCGTTTGATGGAGCCCAAGCAGAGGTTGCCGGCGAGTATAAAGAGGTAAATAATCTGTAAAGGACCGTCGTTTTCACGCGCTCATAAAAACCGAAGGCGGGAATATTTCCCGACCGGTAAATGGAGCGCGCTGTAAGCGCCTGTCGCTGAGCTCAGGGCACACGAAAAACGCGGCGGCGTTCGTCAAATATGGAACACCGCCGCGCAGATTTTGGACAGAAGGATCTGTCTCGCGCCCCTTACTTCTTCTTTTCGGGGGTCATGTGCAGCATCAGCATCTTGCGGTAGGCCGCGATCTCGCGGAGCGCGCCCTGCGTCACCTGACGGATCTTCCATTCGAGGTGCCACTTGTCGCAGACGTACTCCATGGAGGGCTCCCAGCCCAGCCGGGAATCGAATTCCACCACGGGGATCGTGTCTTTGGCGTTCTCGATCTCCTCGTAGGCGAGGGCTTCGATCTTGTCCAGATAGGCAAGGGCTTCCTCCGCCGTGGCGCAGTTCTGCATGGCCATGTTCAGCTGCCACCACTTCTTGATGTTCATCACCGTGATGATGCTGTTCCGGATGAAGTGGCCCAGAGCCTCGAAACGCTTGGCCTCGTCCTGCTTGCCGGGATCGGCGCACTCCACGGCCTTCTTCGCTTCTGCGAGGGCCTTGTTCCAGAAGTCGAGCATCTTCTGCAGTGAACGCAGCTCCGCCGGATAGCGCAGGAAACCCGGAGTCTGTTCGGCGTTCTCGTAGGGCGTGTAGAGAGTCTTGACGATCCTGTAGCCGAAGTGGGCGTGAGGGGCCGTGGGGAATTTGATCTCCTTGTTCAGCATGGTCCGGGAAATGTTGGGCTGGAAGATGAAGGGATAGGCCGCCCCCACCCGCCAGGGCCCGTACTGGTCCTCGTTGGAGGCGACGTAATGACTCATCCCTTCGCTGTAGAGCTTCCACGCCTTGAGCACATGGGGCGCGGCCTTCTTGCCGTAATCCCGGATGGCGATCTTCTTCAGGAGTTCGTCGTAGTCGGGCTCGAAGTCCTCCCAGCCGGTCCACTTGCCCAGGTCCGCGGCCACGCTGTTCCACCAGCCATAGTGATGGGTGCAGTAGTGTTTTCTGACGCCCCATTTCTTCCATGCTTCACGCAGATTCCGGTCCCGCTTCAAAATCTTCTGCGGGGCGGGCACGAGGGGCACGCAGCCGAAGTCCCAGGCGATGCCGGCGGTGTTCACGTTTCCGGTGACGGTGATGCCGCGCTTGTGGGCTTCGGCGCACTCGCTGGTGAAGTAGTAGCCGGGTTCATCGGCGGATATGGTGTAGTCCATGACGGGGGTGTGGAGCCCTTCCAGTTTCCGCTGGGAGAAAATTTCGTAGCAGACGGAAAGACTCACGTTGCTGGGGAAATGGTCCAGAAACTTCTTCCTGAGCGCCAGCGGGGCGTAGCCCCAGTTGTAGGTGCTGAAGCCCACTCCCGCGTCGGGCTTGACCTTGTGGACCGCCCGTTCGATGCACTGGATGTAGGCGGGATAGTCCCGGCAGGGATACCAGCCGGGGCTGGGCCGGGTGTCGGGGATCCCGTCGACCACGCTCTCTCTGTACCGCTTGCCCGTGGTGGCGGGGTCGCGGCTGGGGAACTCCAGGCTTTCCCCGCAGAGGCCGATGCCCGCGGCGCCGGGATAGTGGCGGAAGATGTTGCCGTAGACGGCGTCGAACTTTTCCTGTGCACCGTCCTCGTCGGGATGGGTGTAGGTCTGCAGGTAGTTGAGGAAGACGGTCTTGATCCCGAAGCGGGCCGCCCGGGTGATGATCTCGTTGAAGTCGCAGTAACCGAGGCGGTTCCGGTCGATGTCCACCAGAAAGAGGTCGATGCAGTCGTACCCGGCATGGAGCAGACCGATCAGTTCCTCGTCGGGGTAGTAATCCAGCCCCGTGCCGGAGTGGACGGTGCGCGAGTCGTACAGGGGCTTGCGGACCAGCTTCCCCAGTTCCAGCACTGGAGCACCTTCGAGGTTCATGATGTCTTCCATGTGGATCGTGGCCCGGAAGGTCATCTTGTCCTCGGCGGCGGTGACCTTGACGGCGTTTTTCCCGACCTCGATGACGAAGCCCCTTTTCACCTGGGGACTTACTTCCACCCAGATGACTTTGTCGCCGGGTTCCGTGGCGAGCGCCGTCGAAACGCCCATGCTGGTGAAGAGATAGTCCTGAAAATCCTTCACGGCGATGAGGGCGATGGAATCCTTGTCTCCCGCGCAGCCGATCTTCCACTCATCGGTGATGAGGACCTCGTTCTTTTTCGCCTTGCGGGCCGGATCCCGGCGGTCGGGCTTGTGATACTCCCAGTGACGTTTTCTGAAATCGTAGTTTTTTTCGCTCATTTTATTTTACTCCTCAGCCGGGCGCATTCCCGGCAATTCGATTTGTGAAGCAGGATCGCGGGATCTTCGGCGAAGATCTTCTTCATGGCCGCGGCGAGTTCCGGCGCCTCCATGACGGTGATGACGGCGTTCCCGGCCTTGGCCTCGCGGACCACGCCCATTTCCCTGAGTTTCAGGAAGTAAGGCGCATTGCGGCCCTTCTTGTACCAGTTGCCCCGGCACCCGCCGGGATAGTTGGTGATCCGCACCATTTTCCCTCCCACGGGGGCCTCGATGGAATCGACGTAGCTGTTGTACCAGGTCTCGCAGGCGTGGAGGAAGGTGTTGCCCCCCACGGCTTCGCCCAGGAAAACGATCTTGCCTCTTTCGGCCAGTTTGCCCCAGGGGCCGTCCAGGGCGAAACAGTCGTAAGGCTCCTTCTGGTCGAGGAAGGCCGCCGCCTCGTTCCCCCACGCGCACATGGAGTGGGTGGGGTGATTCGAGCGCAGGACGCCTGGCGCGCGGCGGAAGATCTCGGGGATGATCCCCACCCACTTTTCGATGGGGGTCTTTTCCCGGTCGAAAACGCCGGAGTTCCCCCCGTCGCAGCAGTCCGAAAAGGCGGGCATGGCCACGACGCCCGCCTTCGTCACGCTTTCCTGCAGGGCTTCGATGATTCCCTCGGGCCCCTTCTCGAAGGAGCCGAAGGACTTGTAACTCGAGTGGACCATGATCCGGTCGCCGGGAGCGATCCCCAGCTCTTTCAGGGCGTTCTTGAGCTCCGCGATGGTGACGCAGGGCGTTTCCCTGACGCGGGCGAGGCTCCCCTTCACCGCCACGTCGGCCAACGCGGCATAGTGGCGCAGCTCCTCTTCGAAAGCTTCGAAGGATTCATGTTCGGGATAGGGCCGGGTGGCCCACACCGCCCGGGCGACTTCGAAGACGGTTTTCCTGCCGTCGAAGTGGTAGTAGTTGGTCCCCGAGTCGTCGAAGCACCAGTATTCGTTGGCCCGGTAGCCCTGGGCCTTTTCCGCCAGACCGCGCAGGTCGTCGGAAAGGGTCCCGAAGCTGACGGGCCCCGGCATGGTCCGTTCGATCACGTCCCGGTACTCCTGCGATTTGAAGGGCGGGATCTCCGCCGTGCCGCAAAGAAGCTGGAACGCGGCGTTGACCTCGGCGGCGGCGAAGGTGTTCAGCTCGCGGACGAGTTCCGGATCTTTGATCGCCTCGGCGGCGGATTTGAGCGAAAGGTCCCGCCACGCGCCGAGGCGCATGGCCCGGAGCATCCGCAGCGAGGGGTCGTGATCCTGCAGTTTCAGCGCTTCGAGGCACTTGGCGCGGAAGATCGCCTTCCAGTCTTCGCAGCTCAACCGGGCCAGATCGTCCGTGAGGACCTCCTTCCCGGCGATGGAGCAGTAGGCCAGCGTCGCGGCGAAGGCGGCGGCGGCCTTCAATGCCACGGGCGAAAGCTTTTCCGCCGTGTCGATGCTGGAGTGGTAGTAGTAGCACCGGGGATAAGTCGCCCGGGGCTCCTCCCACAAAGAGCCGTAGAGAAGGTTCCACGGGGGGCCGAACTGGGGATCCTGCATCAGGTCCTCGTTGTTTTTGGAGGCTTCGCGGACCTCGTAGTCGATGCCCGTGTTCTCCTGAACGAGATCGAGGATCTTCGCCGCGAGAGCGTGCTGTTCCGAGGGGTGGATGTTGAGGGAGCGGCGCAGGACGAATTTTTCTCTTATCCCTTCCGTTTCGTAACGGCCGAAGGAGTCCAGCGAGACGCCGCCCACGGCGTTCTTCATCTCCTCCCTGTGGGACATGCCCCAGGCGTAGAGGCTGAAGTTTTCCAGCCCGTGGAGAAAACGGATCGAAAACTCAGGCTTGGGGAGTTTGCCCGATCCGATGAGCTTTTTCAGTGCGCAGGCGATCTCAAGCGCGGTGGAGATGCCGGAAACGTTGTTGGTGCCGTGGGGCTCGTAGCCGTGGCTGGTGATGAAGAAACAGCGGTCGGATTTCCCCCGGAGCAGGGCCGTGACCGCGGGGACTTTCCCCTCGTAAGTCCGGCTTTTGAGGAGGAACCGCACCTTGACCGGCGCGGAAGTGCGGCACTTTTCCAGCAGTTCCCCGGCCAGGCGGGGGGTGAGGGAAAAGCCGCAGCAGGTCCTGTCCCGGCAATCGATCTGCCCGGCGCCGAAGAGATCGTTGAACCACCGTCTCGAATCCAGCAGGGAGGGGTGGACGGGCTCCGTATCGACGGCGGTGAAGAAGGCCTTGCACCCCCGTTCGATGAGGGAGCGCACTTCGGCTCCGCCCGGATAGTGGGCGATGAGGGCGCCGAACTCCGCGAGGGAGCCCTTTTCGGGGAACGCTTCGATGGGGAGGAGCGTCAGCTCCTGAACGCCTCCTGAATCGGCGGAAAAGGGAACCACGCAATAGGTGCACTCTTCATAGTCGGCGATCCGTTTGCCGTCGACCTCGGCCCACGCCTCATCCACGTCCCAGGCGAGGGGGAAATGGCGGTCGGCGTAGACCGTCTTCCCGTCAGCGGGGAATTTTATCACCTCGGCCTCCAGCCCCATGGCCCGGTACTTTTCCGCGATGAAGTCGATGCCGCGGGCGTAGGAGGTGTACCCCAGTTTCAGGGGGAACTGACGGTATTCGACGGCGGTATTGCGGATATTTCCGCCGTTGACAGCCGAAAAACAGGCGGAAAAGATCTCTTCGATGGTCATTTCCGCGGGGCCTTACTTGCCGAAAAGGGTCTCTTCGACATCCAGAGAGGCCAGCTCCAGGGCTTCGTCGCCGTGTTCGGCGCTGGCGTCCTTGCCGGCGCGGGCATACCACAGCGAACCGTCGATGCGGTCCAGTTCCACCTCTCCCGGGCAGATGTACATGGCTTCGGAGGTTTCCAGTTTCCCCGCATGGTCGCCGGGGAACTTTTTGGCCCGTACGGGGTTGCTGTGCTCGTGGGAGCTGTGGATGCGGATCCAGTTGAAGGGATTGTTGGCGTTGGAGTAGTAGTCGCTGAACTTCTCGGTGCCCCACCAGCCTTCGCCGCTTTCCTTTTCCACCCAGTCGAAGATCACATGACGCGCGGCCAGCCGGAAGGCCAGGTCGGTGGGCATCCCCTGACGGAACTCCTCGGTCTGGTGGCAGATGAAGGCATGGATGTTCCGGAATCCCACCCGGAGCAGGCCCCGGAATATCTCCTCGGCCACGGGCACGATCTTGAGGGCGTCCACATGGACCGTGCCGTTGCGTTCGGGCTTCGCCACGGCCAGCGAGGCCGCGCCGTAGTAGAAGGGCGGCAGGACCACCAGTTCGGGATGGCGCTCTTCCACCCGGCGGATGATCTCGATGCAGGTGAAGCAGTCCACGCCCATGGGCAGGTGTTCGGCGTGGTATTCGATCACGCCCAGAGGCAGGACCACGGGAGTGTTCTTGTCGATGGCTTCACGGATCTGGTAGGGGAGCATGTGGAGATATTGCATTTTTTCCTCCTTTGGATTGGGTTGTATGATACAAGATGTTTCCGACACCGGGATAAATATACCTTAAAAGTCCCTTTTTTCAAGGTCCGGACAGGGAAATTTTACGTTTTTCTTGACTCATACACTTTTTGAAAGAGATGGGGTTTTTCCCGCGGGAGCATTTGAATAATCCCCTTTCCGGTGCTATATTATCTCTTCTTGGAACAGGAGAGCGCAATGACCGTCACCGAAAAGATCTGCCGGGAACTGAAACGGCGTCTGGAAGAGGGGATCTATCCCGACGGCAGCCGTTTCCCTTCCGAAAGCGCCCTCGCCGACGAGTTTTCCGTCAACAAGATGACCATGAACAAGGTGGTCTCGCTCCTCGCCGACCAGCACTATCTCATCCGGGGGACCAGGGGCGCGGGGACCCGCGTGGCGGACAACAGCTGCCGCCCCTGCGGGACCATCGCCTTCTTTTCCCCCCTCGCGCCCTATTCGATCTGCATTCTCCGGGGCGTCTACGCCGAAGCCCTGCGCCGCAACTTCGCCGTCGTCATCGAATCCCCCGCGGTGGAGGACCTTCAGCACCGCCTCGATATGCTCCGGCGCATGAACGTCGCGGGCATCATCAGCGCCACCTACGGAATACCCGTTCTGCCGGAGGGCATGGCGCTCTGCTGCGTGGACAGCGAGCCCCGGACCGTCCCCGAAGGAAAGAAGATCGTTTTCATCAACAGCGACAACTTTCAGGGAGGCGTCCGGATGATGGAGGAGATCTGCCGCCGGGGGCACCGGGAAATCCTGGTTTTCAGCGCCGAAAGGTTCCACTCCGGCCGTCAGGCCCCCAAGACGCCCCGGGTCTGCGGATTCCATCGGGTCATGGAGTCCCGCGGCATAAAGGATTACGAGGAGCGTACCTTTTACAGCGCGCCCGATTCCCTTGCCGACGCCAAATTTTTTCTCGAGACCTATCTGAAAAGATTTCCCCGCACCACGCTGATCGCCGCCGATTCCGACGGCAGCGCGGGCATGATCCACGCCGCCGCGCTGGAGCTCAAGGTGAAGTGTCCCGCTCAGATCGCCCTGACGGGCTTCGGAAATGTCACCCAGCTGCCCGTGGCCGGCGTGGACCAAAATCCCGTCCGGCAGGGAGAACTGGCCGCAAGATACCTTATCGAATACGCTTCGACGGGGGAGTGGACCGCCCCCCTCTGCACCCGGGTGGAAACGTCACTGGTCAACGTCGAAAGAATCCCCATTCAGCTCGGCTGAACGGGTCGGTCCCTCCGGGCAGGTCGCGGCGCAGGCAGGCTTCCCGGTCCGCGGGCGGCGTTCCGGGCGCTGCGGTATTGCCGTTTTTCCGGTCCGGACGCCGTCACTTCACTTTGAGGGATTCGAAGTACCCGAGATACTTCCTGTTGGCGGCGAACATCCTGTTGACCATTTCGCGGATCTCCGCGAGGGAAAGCACAGCGGAGGTCAGGGGATCGAAGATGACGGACTGGTAGACGAGGCGCGGATCCCCCGTCAGGGCTCCGGCGATGGCCAGCTCTTCGCACCGGCTGGAAATGTTGTTGAGGATCGCCAGCTGTTCGGGCAAGGGGCCCACGTGGAAGGGTTCGATCCCCCGCCGCGAGGCGAGGACGGGGACCTCCACGCAGGCGTTTTCGGGCAGATTGTCGATCAGGTGCGTGTTCGGGATGTTGCCGTTGAACTCGAAGGGCGTATAGTCGCCGAAGACCGCGTTGAAGATGCTCGAAGCGTATTCACCTCCCCGTTCGAGGGGAATGTCTTTGGCCAGCTCCTTCCGGCTCAGACTGCGCCAGGTCTTGCTGCGTTTGGCGTATTCGTTGAGGATATAGGCGTGGACGCCGGGATTCCAGCCGGTGCCGTGGGTGCAGTACTTTTCGATCAGGTCCGGGCGCTTGCGGAACCAGGCGTTGTATTCGCTGTTGTGGCCGCTGGATTCCGTGACGTAATAGTCCAGCGCGAGGAACATTTCGTTGCGGACGATCTGGGCGTTGTAGATCTCTTTGTTCGTCGTCACCGCCTTGCGGATGAGGGGATAGGCGTCCTTGCCCTTCCAGCAGTATTTCAGGTAGAAGGCCTGATGGTTGATCCCGGCGCAGGTGTAGGTGATGTCCTTCATGTCGGCGCCGATCCAGCGGGCGAGCATCCCGGCGGTCCCCTGGACGGAGTGGCAGAGCCCGGTGATGTTCAGATGGGGGAACTTCTTCTGCATGCCGCTGCAGAGCATGGCCATGGGGTTGGTGTAGTTCAGGACCACGGCGTTGGGGCAGAGCCGTTCAATGTCGGTGCAGATGTCCAGCATGACGGGGAGCGTGCGGAGCATCCGGAAGATCCCCGAGGGGCCCCGGGTGTCCCCCACGTTGATGTCCACCTTGTACTCCATGGGGATCGTGATGTCGGTGCTGAAGACCCGGTAGCCCCCCTGCAGAATGGTGATGACCACGCCGTCGGCCCCTTTGAGGGCCTCCTGCCGGTCCATGGTGACGGTGAGTTTGGCCGGATACTTCCCCGCGGCGATGATCTTTTCGACCGCGGTGCGGGCGAAGTCGAGCCGTTCCGGATCGATGTCCATCAATGCGAGTTCCGCATCGGCCAGGGCGGGGAAGGTCAGCAGATCCCGGACGAGGCTGCGGGTGAAGCCGAAACTTCCGGCTCCGATGAAGGCGATTTTTTTTCTCATTTTGGTGTTTCCTTACTTTGTTTTCGAACAAGGCTCGAAATTGAAGTCATTGCTTTCGCGGGGGATCCCCTTCGGGTTCCTCCCGCCGTCTTTTCGGCGTGATGCCGAAGTACTCGAGGTAGCAGCGGTGAAAATAGCTGGTGTAGTTGAATCCGCACTCGTCGGCGATCTCGTCGATGTTCAAGTCGGTGGAGCGCAGCAGTTCGTCCGCAAGTTCCAGCTTGTAGACGGTCCGGAGTCTGGAAAATTTCATCCCCGTGTACTTTTTCGCCAGGCGCGACAGGGAGCCGGGAGAAAGCCGGAAGAGCGAGGCGATCTTTTCCCGGGAAAGATTTTCCGTCCGGTGGGCCCGCAGGTAAGTGTTGATCCGGTTCCATGTCCGGTTGAGCCGCCGCTTGGGCTCGGTGCGGGGATCGTTCCCGAGCTGAAAGCACGTCAGGTCGAAAAGGGCTTTCAGTAACGGGATCAGGCGTTCGTCCTCCCCGGGGGCCTCTTTGTGCAGCGTTTCCACGGCCTCGATGAGCTGCCAGGCGCCGGGGGAAAGGGGACACGTGCTGTGGTAACAGGTGATGTCGCTTTTGGAGTGGTAGATCACCACCCGTATGTATTCCCTGAAATAGCAGAAGCTGACCGCCTTCCGGGGCTGGTAGGAATCGACCGCCCACTGGAACCCGGCGGCGGTGCAGTAGTAGAAGGCGGGGGCTTCCAGACGGTATTCGCAGATCCGGCCCTCCTTCCAGAGCCGGAAGACCATGGTGTTTTCCAGCAGGACGTTGAGCCGCGGCATCCCGTGGACGGGTTTGTCCAGAGGGGATTCGTGGGAATACAGCAGTCCCATCTTCTCCGGCAGTTCGATCCGCAGGAGTTCCTCCATGACGTCCGATTTGAGATCGTCGTTCTTGTGCAGCATGTGTGCCCGGCTCCCCCTTTGGGGGCTAATATATACGCGGAAAAGCGTTTTTTCAAACCGCGGGCGTCACGAAAACGGGATTTTGTCACATCCGTATACAAAATGTCACAAAAAAGGCTTTTTTTTGCCGAAAAGTTGAGTATATTTCAGGATAAAGCGAAAACTTGAAAGGGAGAAGGCCGGGACATGAAAATCAAAAGAGAAATCATTTGGGAGAATCGCTCAGGGCGTGGGACCAGCTGGTTCCATCCCCGGTGCTGCAGGCTCGGGGACGGGCGGATCTTCATGTCCCTTCAGAGCGTCAGCGGGAGCGATTTTTACGGCGACATCCGCGAAAGCATATTCGACGGAGAACGCTGGAGCGACCCGGCCGCGATCCCCGGTCTGGGACGGCGGAAGTTCGAGGAAGAGATCGTCGAGGGCGTCTGCGACGTGGTCCCCTATCACCACGGCCCCACCGACACGGTGCTGGCCATCGGCCACAACGTCTACTACCGGAACGGCGGGCTTTTCGACACCGTGGGGGACTGGGGAGACCGTCCCCAAGTCACCTATTTCCGTTTCCCCGTCTGGTCGGTGCGTGACGCCGCGGGGGAGTGGGATCCTGTGCGGCGGAAGCTGGTCGTCCCCGGTATGGAGAACGCCCCTTCGTACTCCTGCGGCAGTTCCCAGTGGTTCTTCAAGGGGAAAGATCAGGTGTATATCCCCCTCACTTACGGAGAGCCCGACCGCCGGGACCGCATGGTCTGTTCCACGCGTTTCTCCTACGACGGGAAGGAGCTCGTTTTCGAGGAACGGGGCAACACGCTGGAACTGCCCGTGGACCGGGGCCTCTTGGAGCCTTCAATCGCGGAGTTCGAAGGCCGCGTCCTGATGACGATCCGGGCCGAGGACGGCCGGGGCTATCGGAGCGAAAGCGCCGACGGCCTGCATTGGGAGCCCGCGAAGCCCTGGACCTTCGATGACGGGGAGGAGCTGAAAATGTCCTCCACCCAGCAGCATTTTCTCGTCTGCGGCGGCAAACTTCACCTAGTCTACACCCGGAACGCGGGATACAACGCCCACGTGACCCGGTTCCGGGCGCCGCTTTTCATCGCCGAGGTCAATGACCGCCTGGAGCTGATCCGGGAAAGCGAGGAGATCGTCTTCCCCCTGCTCGACGAGGGGGAACACGGCGCCGGGATGGGGAATTTTCAAGCC
>JAFSYV010000114.1 GCA_017443585.1 Lentisphaeria bacterium
CAAGGGATACGGGTACACCTGGATTTCCGCTCCGAAGTTGAAGGCGGTGGAAAACAAGATCCTCGAAACGCAGGCCAACAAACGCCGTCAGACCATCGAGCCGCCGCCGGTTTACTACAACAATCTGAGCTGCGACTACGTGACGGGAACGGGGGAGGCTCAGCTCAAATTGAAGGTCCCCGCGGGCTCCTACCGCGCGGTGATGATCTGCGGCCACGCCGGGCGGGGCAACCCGAACTTCGTCTGGAATATCGAAGCCGGCGGGGTCGAAGTCAACAACTGGGGCAAATTCGCCATCCGCGAGCTGATCTTTCCCGTCCGGGCCGCGGATGACGGGGCCGTCATCGCCATCAAGACCAAAAGCGCCTGGCTGGTGAATGCGCTGCTGCTGGTTCCCGAAGAAAAGTGGGACGAGTTCCGGAAAGGCGGGGAGTACCTCTCCCTGCGCAACGAAATGTTCCTCCTTTCCAACGCCCGGCTGGCGAAGTGGAAGAGGATACCCCAGCCCATCGTCCGTCCGGCTCCGCCGCCGAAATGGACCGAAGAACAGCTCGAGGGGGAATTCGTCCTGTTCCGGAGGGGATACTGCGATCCGGTTTTCCCCGGGGAATTTCCCTGGAAAGAGGAGCTCGATGCGCCCCTGCGGCTCTTTGCCGCCGGGACTGAACGCGAAAGCGTGACCTTCACCGTTCACGCCATGAAGAATATCGGTTCCGTCAAACTCGAAACGTCGCCCCTTTCCGGTCCCGGCGGCGCGAAACTTGCCGCTCCGGAGATCCGGTACGTCCGCTACATGTTCGTCCGGCCCCATTATACCGTTCTCGACAAGTATTTCGAAGCTCCCGACATCGTCATGCCCTACCGGAAACCCCTGGAACTGGACAGGGGCCGCAATCTGAGGTTCTGGCTCACGGTCAAAGTTCCGGCGGGAACGCCCGCGGGGACCTACACCGGAGAGGTCAAACTCACCTGCGATGAAAAGAGCAAAACGCTTCCCTTTACCGTCAAGGTCCTCGGTTTCGATCTGGAAAAGGATCCCGACCGGATCTACGCCATCTACTACCACATGCCCGATCCCGAGGCGGCCAAGGATCCCCACAGCTCCAAGTGGCTGACGAACAAGCGTGAAAGCGAGCTCGCCGGACTGCGGGAAGCCGGATTCACCGGCATCACCATGAACTTCTGGGCCTCCCACAAGAAGGGAAAGGAGCTTTTCGTGCTGATCGACCGGTACCGGAAGGGCGCCGAAGCGGTCAGGAGATACGGCATCACCGCTCCGACTCCTGCCGGTTACGGCGAAGGACGGCTCTACGCCGACAACATGCACAAGAGTCTGCCTCCGCATCTGACGGGCATGGAAATGCCCAACGACGCCTACTTCGCCGATGTGGAAAAGACCATTCAGACCATCATGGCCGAGTACAAGAAGAATCCTTCCTGGCCCGAGCCGCTGATCTACCTCACCGACGAGCCGGACAGCACGCCCACCGTGGTGGCCTACCTGAAGCGTGTAGGCGAGATCGCCAAGCGCTGCGGTGCGCGGACCTATGTGACCGCCAACCCGGCCAGCAAACTTTACGCGCCTCTCTTCGACGTGGTGGACGTCTGGTGTCCCCCCTCGTTCACCCTGCCTCCCGAGGCCATGAAGGAGTGGAAGAAGAAACGTCCGGGGACGGAGTTCTGGTGTTACCCCAACTCCGTCTGCGGATCCAACAACCACGTGACTCCCGCCGGGGCCCGGATGACCTTCGGCTACGGCTTCTGGAAATCCGAGTTCAAGGCCCTGATCCCCTGGATGTACCAGAGCATCGGCGGCGACCAGTGGAACTACCTCGACGCCGCCCGGATGGACTTCCTCAACCGGACCGATGACGACGGCACTCCCATCCCCGCCATGAACTTCCTCTGCTACCGCGAGGGCATCGACGACGTGCGCTATCTCCGTACGCTGCGGACCCGGATCGACCTGGCCAGGCGGAACGGACTTTCCGCCGCCGCCGCCCGCGGTGAAAAGCTCATCGGGGAACTGCGCGAGGCCATCCCCGCCCAGCGCCGCTACAAGGACCATGAAGACGGAGTCTGGGACTGCGGCACCATGGACGCCTGGCGCTGGCGTATCGCCCAGGAGATCATGAACATCAACACCGAACTGCAGAAGAAAGGAGTGAGAAAATGAAACAGCTCCTCTTTGGACTTTCCCTCGTCTGCGCCGCCGTTCTCGCGGCGGCCGGCTCCTCGGGGCTCACCGAGGAACTCGACCTCAAGACCTTCCCCTCGCTGAAGTGGCGGGGAGCCGTGGCTTCCGCCTCGCCGGGAACCATGCGGAGCCCCCTCGGCGGCAAGACCGTCACCTTCACCTATCCCATCATCTACGATGCGTCGGGCAAGCCCGCCAAGACCTCCTGGCCCCGCTGCACGGTCACCGTTCCTCCGCAGTACCAGAACTGGGGCGCCTACGATTTCCTGGAGTTTTCGGTCTACACCACCTTCAACCGCTCCGATGAGGAATATCTGCCCGTCAGTTTGAGCTGCAGCAGCGCCAAAACCCGTCAGAACCTCGCGATGGACATCCGCACTCTCAGGCAGAACGAGTGGGTCAAAGTGGTGGTCCCCCTGCGGAAGATGGCCAAAAAGGAGCCGATCAAGTCCATGCAGATCCACCTCAACGCCCGGCGGTATTTCCCCAACGACAAGCTGGTGCTGCACCTCGGAGATTTCAAGCTGGTGCGCATCACCCAGTGGCAGGTTTCGGCCTTCAAGATGACCGCTCCGGCGATCTTTTCGGATCGTCAGACCCTGCCTTTGGCCTTCGAGCTTCTGGGGCCCGGAGAGGAGTCGAAAGTCCCCTTCCGCATCACCGACAAATCGGGAAAGAAGGTCCGGGACATCCAGCTCCCCTGCAAGCGGGGATTCGCCTACCGGACTCTGGAGATCGGAGCGCTTGCCCCCGGAGACTACATCGTCTCGGTCTTCCCCGACGACGAGAAACGGCAGCACAGCGCCGCTTTCAAGGTGATCCCCTCGCCCTGGAAGAAGTGACGGCAGGAGCTTACCGGGGAGTCTCCACGTGCTCCCGCGACAGGAGCAGGACTTCCCGGTAGTCCCCGATGCGGTCGGGCTCGCCGTAAGAGGCGGCCCGCATGAAGCGCGCCTTGGGGTCGATATCGCACGCAAGGACGCCGGGCGTCCCCCCGCCGTCGGCGAGGATGACGCCTTCCGGAGAGACGGCCATGCTCTTTCCGCCTTTGCCGGGATCGGGCATGGCCGGGGCCGAACGCAGCAACGTGCAGCCGCAGTCAAAGGCCCGGCTCCGGGTGACGAATTCCAGGATCTCCGGCCGTTCCTGGCGCTGATGGCTGACGACGATCATCACGTCGATGCGCTGTTTGGCGTATTGGATGAAAAGTTCCGGAAAGTAGAAGTCGAAGCAGATGGCCGCGCCGAAGCGGATCCCGTTCACCTCGAAGGCCGTCGCCTCGGTTCCGGGAACGATCCCCTTGGCCAGCTCCGGTTTCACCAGATGGATCTTGGTGTAGGGCGAAAAGCTTCGCCCGTCGGCGGTGAAGACGGTCAGCTGGTTGCGCAGGCGCCCTTCGCTGTCGAAATTCATGAGCCCGCTCATGACGGTGCAGTTTGCCCGCCGGGCAGTCGCCCCGAGCTCCGCGACGAACTCCGCTCCGGCCCCCGTGATGAGGGCCCGCATGTCGGAAGCGTCGGCATAGCCGGTGCAGTTGGCGTTTTCGGGAAAGACGGCCAGATCGCACTTCCCCGGTTCGATGTTCCGGAGCGCTTCGATCTGCCATTCGAGTGTCTTCAGTGCCTCCCCTTTGGCAGGGTAGGGCGGCTGCATGATAAGGGTCCGCATGAAATTGCCTCCTGTATTTGTAGTTCTGTTCGCCCCATAATATACCGCCCCGCTCCCTGATTTTCAAGGGCGGAGCGCCGGGGACGGCGTTCAGGAAAGGGAAGCCAGGAGCGCTTCGGTTTCGGTCAGGAGCGTTTCCAGCGAGGTGAAGCGGGGACTCACCCCCGTCGTTTCTTCGGCGCGGCGGGAATCGGAAAAATAGATTTCCGCATGGCCGTTGGGGGAGCTTTCCCGCAGATCGGTGTATTCGTATCGGAGCGAAAACTTTTCCGCGAAGGCCCGGAGTATCTCGGACTTGGAAACGCTCTTCGCGCTTCGGACGTCCAGCGCGGTGTTGAGGGAGGGCTGCTCCGCGGCCCGGCGGATCAGCGCCGCCAGATCGGCGGGAGCGGGGAAATCCCGGACGATCTCCTGCCGGGTGGTCGCGAAGGGGCGTTTTTCGACGAGCGCCTTGACCAGTTCCGTCATGAAGTACCCGGACTCCAAGTCGATGAAGCGGGAGAAAAAGGAAAAGATCCGCAGGTCGAGGATCCTCAGCGCGGGCAGGGAACGGTGTTTGGCTTCGGCGTAGAGCTGGGCGACCGGATACCACTGCTCCATGGTCAGGTGATTGGGGAAAAAGGTTTTGGAGCTCTCTTCATCGACCGGGGCGTTGGCGTCGCGGTCGAAAACCGCCCCGCTGGAAAAATGCACGTAAAGCGCTTCGGGATTCCTTTTCAGGGACGCCAAGGCCAGATTGTCGAAGGGTTCCAGCACCGAAAACCACAGATGGGGATCTTCCCGGATCAGATTGGGGGTGCCCGCGCCGATGCAGTTGATCAGAAGATCGTATTCGAGCCCGGCAAGGCGGGAAAAATCGCTTTCCACCCGCACGTCGAGACCCTTCAGCGCTTCGGGACGCCGGGCGAAAAGGCAGAGCTCGTCCCCCTTTCCGAGGAAAAAGGGGGTCAGGGCTCTGGCGATGTGGGAAGTTCCCCCCGTGATGACCGTACGCATGGGAGTTCCGGTTTACTTGACGATCATATCCTCATCGGAAAAGATCTGATCCATGGGAACGGGCAGCTCCTTCGAATAGGTGGGCACGATGTACCGGTCGATGAAGGGGCGGCTTTCGGCGATGAGGCAGGTGTTCACGTGCTTGCCGAACCACTTGATGTTCATGCCCCGGTCGATGATGTCCTTCAGCGGCTCCCGGAAGACGTTGCCGATGGAAACGTGGATGTAGGGGCAGGGCATCACATCGCCGTATTTGGTGACGGAGATCATCCGCTTCATGGCGATGCAGCCCAGGTCGAGACCGTAGGAGGGCGTGAGGTGGGTGAAGACGTTGTACTTTTTCTCGAGCACGTTGCGCATGTAGTCCTCGTCCTCTCTCGTGACCAGCATGTCGAACTTGCCTTCCCAGGAGCCCACGGGCTTGGCATAGGTGACGAAGGTCCCCACCCCCTTGGCCTTGGCGAATTCCAGGTACTCGATGAACTCGTCGGAGTGGAGCCGCTGGTGGGTCACCACCGTGGAGAGAATGATGTTCAATCCGGCCTCGAGGGAGGCGTCGATGGCCCGGAGCGCCCGTTCATGGGAACCCGGCATCCGGCGGAACTCATCGTGCTCTTTGGCGTTCAGACTGTCGAGACTGAGCTGGATCTTGTCCACCCCGATGCTCTTGAGGTGTTTGGCTTTGGCATGGTCCAGCAGCCAGCCGTTGGTGTCGCTGACGATGTAGAAACGCTGGGGGTCGATAGCTTCCACCAGCTGGTCGAAATCGGGGAAGACCAGAGGTTCGCCCCCGGTGATGACGAAGTTCGCCAGTCCCAGTTCATCCGCCTGACGGCAGAAATCCCGGACATCGGCCAGGGTGAAGCTCCTCCCTTCCTTCTTGCCCTGGAAGCGCTTCACCGAGCAGTGCTGACACCTGAAGTTGCAGGTGTAGTCGTACTGGAACTGGATGATGGCGATGCTTTCGTTCCTCGCGGCCTTCTCGGCAAACTTCATCACCTTTTCGTAGACATGGGGCTTGTTTTCCTTGAGGTAGTTGCGGCGTCCCTGTTCCACACCGGTAAGTTCTTTGGCCATGATGTCGACTCCTGTTTTTTTGTTTGTTGTTTATAAGAATTCCAAAGTATTTTCTCTGAGCACCGCCAGCGCGAAGCGCCCCGGAAAACGATTCCCGAGGATGGAAACGACTTCGTCGGAATAGCCGCCGCAGGCGACGATGACGGAATCGGCGTCGGATGCCGCCAGCTCATCGGGCGAGACCACCTGGATATGGGTGGTATAGGTGAAACGGCCCTGTTTTTCGGGCGATGAATCCACGACGAAACAGATCTCCTCGGGAGTCATTCCGGAAAGGGCCAGCACGGTGAGCGCCTGATGCCCCGCGCCCCAGAAGGCGGTCTTCCGGTGGCGGGCAAGAAACTCCCGGAGTTCCCGGTCGAGGCGTTCCCGCACGGCGGCGCAGCCGCTCAGGTCGCACTCCCCGCGGCGGACGACTTCTGCCGAAAGGATGTAGTCGTGCCAGACGCTCCGGCAGCTGCGTACGGTGAATCCGTTGCTCTGCAGAACTCCCGTCAGGGTCTCGGCGGTGAAGGAATAGATGTGCTCCGTGCTGAATTCGGTCAGCAGGGAGTTGCGCAGGATCATATCCAGATTTGGCACTTCGACCAGACCGGGGGCGCCGGGGCGGAGATTGTTCCCGATCCCCCGCAGGAATGCGGGCAGATCGGGGATGTGCTCGAGAAAGTTGAGCACGAAAAAACCGTCGAAGGGGGCGCCGGGGAGTTTTTCATCGCCCGTTTCGAAGAACTCCCTGACCGCATCGAGGCCCTGTTTCCTGCAGAACTCGACCGCTTCCGGGCCGTACTCGACGCCGACGGCCTTGACGCCCGACTGCGCCATGAGCGACAGGTATTCCCCGCGGCCGCAGCCGGCTTCGAAGACCTTCTTCCCCGCGAGGCCGTACCGCCGGATCCAGTCGGAGAACTGTTCGAACCGGAATTCCTTCATGCTTTCGGAAACTCCGCTCGCCCGGAGCACTTCGCGGAAATAAGGCACCGGCGGAGCCGTGTGCTGCAGCACCCCGCAGGCGGGACACTGGCGCAGCGCCAGATCCACGCCTTTGTCCGCGGCGAGTTCCGCCGGGGTCGCGGGCATGCGCTGGGCCGCCGCCGGAACGTTCTTGAGTTCCAGCAGGACCTTGCTCAGTTCGGAGCGGCAGATGCGGCAGAGCGGGGCCATGAACGATCAGATCCTCATATTTTCCTCGAACTCCGCCTCGGGCAGGAAGGGCGCCAGATTTTCCATGGGCATGGAGACCATGCCCCCGTCGGGCAGCGCCTTGGAGCTCAGGTGCGGATTCGTCCCCACTTCGGGGTCGATCATCACTTCGCAGATGACCGTTCCGGGGATAGCGAAGACCTGTTTGACCTGCTCCGTCAGGTTCCGGGGCGAATCGATGCGCGTGTACCGCAGACCGAATCCGGCGCAGAGTTTCTCGAAGTCCGGCAGCGTCAGCCCGCTGGAGGGGTCGCAGGCCACGAGATGGCCGCCGAAGCGGCCCTTCTGCATATTGCGGATGGAGCCGTAGCCGTTGTTGTTCAGGATGAAGAGTTTGATGGGCAGATCGAGCCTGCGGAGCGTCTCGAACTCCTGGATGTTGTGCATGACGCCCCCGTCGCCCACCAGGCCGACGGTGAGCTTCCTGCCCGAGCCGATGCATCCGCCGATGAGGGCGGGGAGACCGAATCCCATGGAGCCCAGTCCGGGGGTGTTGTGGATGCGGACGCCCTCTTTCACCGGGACCGCCTGCATGGTGACTTCGGCACAGGCGCCCGAGCTGCCGGGGATCAGCAGGTCCCCCGGCTGCAGCGCCCGGCCGATGGACTCCACCAGCGCGTAAAGATTGACCATTTTCCGCTCTTCGGAAAGCAGTTCCGGGGCGACGGGGGGATAACGGCGCAGCCACCCCTTGCACTTGGCCAGAAAGGCGGAGCAGGGGAGGGGGCCTGCGGCCAGTTTCAGCATCGCGTCGATAAGATCCCCCGCGTCCATGACGAACCCGGTGATGTCGGGCCGTTCCAGCTTGTCGATCTCGCACTTGTCGATGTCCGCCATGAAGATCTTCGCCGCCGGAGCGAAATGGGGGGCATTGAAGCCCGTCTGGCAGAGGTCCAGCCGGGTCCCCAGGACAAGGAGCACGTCGCAGGTCTGCTGGGCGAAATTGGCTCCCCGCTGTCCCACGATGCCGGGACGGCCGATGTAACAGGCGTGGTCTTCAGGGAGAAAATCGGCGGCCTTCCAGCTCAAGGCCACGGGGATCCCGAGTTTTTCCACGAGGGAGCGGAATTTCCCGACCGCCCCCGCGGCCCGGATGCCGTTCCCGGCGTAGATCAGGGGCCGCTTCGCCCGGAGCAGGGCGTCGAGGATCTGCCGGGCGGCCCCGGCGCAGTCGGGTTCCGGCGCTTCGGGAGGCGTGAAACAGGGCAGCTCTTCCGGATCGATGAAAGCCCCCTGCACATCCAGCGGCAGGTCCAGCCAGACGGGGCCCCTGCGGCCGTGAAGGGCGAGGTAAAGGGCCTTGGTCAGTTCGAAGGGGACCTGCTTCGGATCGGTGACGCATTTTGCGTACTTGGTCACGGGGGAAACGATGGCGGCGATATCCACCTCCTGGATCCCCATCTGGCGCACGTGGTGCTTGTGCATGAGCTCGGCGGTCTTGGCCTGTCCCGAAAGCACGAGGAGCGGCGTGGAGTCGATCCACGCCCCGGCCACGCCCGTCACGGCGTTGGTGGAGCCGGGGCCCGCCGTCACCAGCGTGACCCCCAGATCGTTCCGGTCCTGGGCGTAGGCTTCGGCGGCGATGGCTGCGGCCTGTTCATGGAGGCAGCAGACGAAATCCAGCCCCGGCGTCTTGCCCAGGGAGTCCACCAGATGCATGCACCCGCCGCCGGGCAGCATGAAGACCGTGTCGACGGATGTTTTTTCCGCGATGACTTTGAAGATATAGTCGGAAACCTTGATTTTGCTCATTTTTGCACACCTGTTTCTTTCAGCAGAAGGTCGAAGAATCCATCATATCCCATATCCCGGTTTTCGTTCCACGGCGCGGGGAAATAGAGGGCCCGGCCGCCCGCCTTGCGGACCGCTTCCACGTTGATGGGGGCGTCGTCGATGAGGATCCCTCCCAGTTCGGCGACGGCTTCGGCCTTGGAGCGGTAAAGGTACGACCCGATGTCGATCTTCTTCCGGGGGGAGGGAACGAAGATTACCCCCTGGATCCACAGGCCGAAATGGCGGAGCACCCACTCCGCCGACCGGGGGGCCGTGTCCATGGGGCAGGAGCTCAACGCGAGGGAACGGAAGTTCCGGCCCCGGACGCGCAGAAAAGTCCGGACCTCCTCACGGGGGAGGGAGCGGAAGAGGAATTTTGCCCGGCACTCGTCCAGCAATGCCCGGTACTCGTCGAGGGGGCAGCCGAGCTTCGCCAGGGGCGGGTTTTCCGTCAGCAGTTCTTCCGCCGTGATGCCGGGGCGGACCCTCTGGGCGACGGTGGAGCAGAAAAGGGACATGAGATCGTTGAGCACATCGTCGATGTCCCAGATCAGCAGGGGGAGCGGCGTCATCGGATCGATTTGCCTCCGTCCTTGAGCCAGTCGGCGTAGAAGGTCATGTAGGTCTTCCGTTCGGCCGGGGCCTTGATGGCGGGATCGTCGTAATAGGAGTCTCCCTTCTGGTGGGTGGTGGAGATCTCTTCCATGACCGCTCCCGTTTCACTGCCGAAGGAGTGGGCGACGCCCCGTTCCACCACGATCAGGTCCCCGGCGGAAACGTTCTTTTTCACGCCGTCGAGGGTGAGGGTCATTTCCCCGTAGAGCACGTGGAAGGTCTCTTCCTTGATCTTGTGGGTGTGGGTCGGGTTCTGCTGTCCGGGGAGCAGGGCGATGATCTTCTTGCAGTACTCCCGGTTGACGCAGGTGATGATGGAACAGCCGCAGCTGCGGAACTTTTCCAGCCCGTAGTGGTGCGAAAGTTCCAGATCCATCCGGTTCATGAGGGGCACCCCGGACTTGGCGAGGAGCGCTCCCAGCTCCCGGATGATGCCCAGCACCTCCTGCCGCCGGTTGACCACGGTCATTTCGGCGGACATCACGGGGGCTCCGGGGGCCAGGTCGCACCTGGCGGTGAGTTCCAGATACTTGGAAAGGTCGTTGGCCCGCAGCTGCCCCGCCCGGCAGGGGATGGCGAAAAAGAGCTCCTCGGGCTTGAGGACGGTCCCCGCCTTGACGGCGTTCTTCACGAAGACGCCCCGCTGGAGTCCCTGAAGGTCGGCGGCCTCCTTGGCGGAAATATCCCGCCTCCGCCCCCTGACGCCGCACATGGCGTAGGCCCGTTCCGCCGCCGCCAGCCATTTTTCGGTCTGCTCCGGCGTGGAGGAGTAGGCGTTGAGCTTGTACTTTTCGGTGGGCAGCCCCACGTGGCGTTCGAGGATGACCGCGCCCTTGGCCACGGCCATCATCACCGCCTCGAAGTTCTCCGGCGACTCATGGGTGGAAAATCCCGCCGGAACGCCGGGATAGAGTTCGTGGAAGTAGTCCAGCTGATTGAGTTCGAGGGCCTCGTCGGGGGTGGGATAGGCCCCCACGCAGTGCATGAGGGCGAAGTCGATCTGGCGGTGTTCGAAGAAGGCGGTCACCTGACTGATCTCGCCGGCGGCGGCCCCCGCGGTGGAAATAATCACGGGCTTCCCCGCCTGCGCCGCCTTTTCGAGGAGCGGCCAGTCGGTGAAGGAACAGCTGGCGATCTTCAGAAAGTCGAAGCCGTGCTTCACCACCCGATCCACGGAAACTTCGTCGAAGGGGGTGCAGGCCGTGAGCAGTCCGCACTCATCGGCGCACTTTTTCATGGCGACGAATTCCTCTTCGGAGAGGGCCGTTTCCGAAAAGCGCTTGATGTACTTCAGGTCGAAGCGCTCCTTGTAGTCGGGGTGGATGAAGGTGGGCAGGTCCCGGTACTGGAACTTTATCGCACAGCGGAAATTCGGGAAGCGCCGGGCGATTTCGGCGTATTTCCTGATGATGGCCTTGCCGTGTTCCACATCGCCGGAGTGGTTGTTCGCCATTTCGAATATGACCAGACGATCGAAGATCGCGCCGCGTTCGGTACTCATAACTCTCTTTGCTCCCTTCTTGAAGGTCCAAACTCAACCTTTGAGGTAATATAACACGGCAAGAGGACTATTGCAAGAGAAAAACGGCTTTTTTGCCTCTTTTTTGAAGAACGGTTTTCAGCGGGCGGTGATGATCCGGGCCTGCGAGAGGTCTATCCTGCGGCCCGTGGCGCGGGCGAGGCGGCGGGAGATCTCGGCTTCGGTCATGGAGCCGCCGTCGATCTTTTTCATCTTGTCGGGGGTGAGGCTCCCCTCGTTGAAGTTGTCCGGGATCAGCTCGGCTTCGGTGTAGTAGATGGTCCCGTTGTCGTAGTCGAGGATGAAGGCCACCACGCCGGGGATCACCCCCAGCAGACAGAGCGCGCAGTCGGAGTAGAAGACCGTGTTGTCCACGGTTTTGGACATCCTCCTGCCGATGCGGTGACTGTAAAACAGCGTTCCGCAGCCCGAAGCGCCCAGCAGCAGCGCCGCCAGAAGACAGATAAGACTTCTCCTCATTTCCGACTCCTTGTCTCCTTAAAAAAGCTCGTCCTCGCGGGAAGGAGGCGTCGGCTCCGCCGGGATCTCCTTCAGGAGGGATCTGAAATCGTTTTCCGCACAGAGATCGGCGATGCGCTGCCAGTCGGGCGCGCGGCGGGCGAGCACCCGGTCCGCGGAGGCGAATTCGGGGGGCAGTTCGCACTTGAGCCGGGTCAGCGCAAGGTTCCGTTCCAGAAGTTCCCGCTTCCCGGCCAGCTTGGCGGCGAATTTCGATCCCGTGAATTTTTCCGTGCCGTCCGGTGCATACCAGCTCTCGATGGGGCCGAAGGTGTTGAGCAGCTCCGCCGCGCTCTTGACGCCGATGCCGGGGACGCCAGCGATGTTGTCCACGCTGTCCCCCAGCAGTGCGAGGTAATCCGGGATGAGTTCCGGGGCCACGCCGAATTCCTGACGCACCTCCGCCTCATCGCACTCCTTGAACCCGCCGCCCGAGCGGGCGGGCTTCAGCAGGTGGACGCGGTCGTTCACCAGCGACGACAGGTCCTTGTCCGACGTGACCACCAGAACGGGGGCCGTCGCCGAGCAGGCGAAACCGCCGATCAGGTCGTCTGCTTCATAGTTTTCGGCCCGGAGCAGCGGCCAGCCGAAGGCCTGGGCCATCTCCTCGATTTTGGGCATCTGGACCTTCAGCGCTTCCGGCATGGGGGGGCGGTTGGCCTTGTACTCCGGCAGCAGCTCCAGACGGAACCGGACTTTGCCGCAGTCGAAGAGCAGTGCGCCCCGGTTGCCGGGGTACTCCCGGTCGAGGATGAGAAAGAGCTTCGTCATCAGATAGAGGGCGTTCACCGGCTCGCCGCGGCTGTTGTTCAGCTGGCGGATGGCGAAAAAGCAGCGGAATATCTGACTGAAGGCGTCGATCAGCATGACGGGCCCGGAGACGGGCTCAGCGGGTGCGGCCGGTGCTTCGGGAACGGGAGCCGGGGCATCCGCCGCTTCGGCCGCCCGGTTCCGCTGCTGCTCTTCGGCCCAGGCGAAAAGATCCGGTGTATCGTCCATAGTGCAAGGCGCTTTCGTTGTTCCGTAAAAAGAAACGGTCCAAGGCCAGGCTGAAACGCGGACTTAAGAGGAGTAATTTATGAAGAGGAGAAATTGCATTTAAGTCCTCGCCTCCTCCGGCCTTGAACCGCTTTTACTATATATCTCCCGGGGTGATTTTTCAAACCGTTTTTTCGAAATTTGCTTAAAAATAAGTTGCTATGGCAACTTTAATGTCCTCCTGAACGTCCCGGCGGATGGGCCGACTCCGGACATCGGAGGAAAGGGGAGGAGCTCCGCCGCAGGGGAAAACGGCTTGCCGATTTCGGGAAAAATGTGGATTTTTTTCACATTCCGATTTGCATATTCGGCAAAAACGGCGTATTTTATGAATCGTGGCGGTGTTTCTTTCGCCGTCCGCGGAAAACAATACGGGAACTGCTGTTTTATGAAAAAGGGAAAATTGTCTTCGATACTGCTGCTCGCGGCGCTGGCCGTCGTGGGGGTCGCTTTCGTCGCGCTGATGGCCTGGTCCTTCAACCATTCGCCAGCGGTGCGGAACCTCTTTTCGGGGGATGCCAGCGAGGTCATGGGCGAAGTCGCCGCCGGGTCCCCCGCCAGTCTCGCCGCCCGGACCCGCATGGCCGCGTGGGTTTCCATGCTGATCTTTTCGGTGATAACGGCCCTGCAGATACTGGCCTTCGGCATCGGTTTCGTGGTGGTCCGGGGCATCCGGAACTCCGCCGACTCCGTGGCGGTCAAGCTCAAACAGCTCGACAACGCCGGGATCTTTTTCGACGTGCCCCTCTACGTGGGACTCTTCGGCACCGTTTCCGCCTTTCTGGTCATGACCTTTTCGCCCCAGAGCAGCCGCCTCATCGCCTACTCCTCGACCCTGATCGGGATCGTCTTCAGTCTGCTGCTGAAACTGATCATGGAGTACCCCTACCGGAAGGCGCTCCTGGCCGGAAGCGAAAAGAACGGGGAGCTGTAAGTGAACAGGGCAATCCTCATCGTCATCTGCGACTTTCTGGTGTCGGCCATGCTCTCCATGATGACCGGCATGGTCCCGGCCCACACCGGCGGCACGGGGGTCGGTCTGGATGAACGGACCACCCGGGTGCTCCTGGGCGAACTGGAACTGCGCCAGAGAGAGTTGGAAAATCTGCGACGCCAGCTCCGCGAAGCCGCCGCGAGGAAGACGCCTTCGCCCGAAAACGACGAAGCGCTCCGCAGGATCACCGAAGAGATGATCGACAACATGCGCCGGATCGAAGCGGTCAAGAGAGCCAAACGGGCCACGGCCGCCAATACGGGCGCCCTCTCCCCCGAAGAGCTTCGGAAGAGGTTGGAGGAGGAAGCCCGGAAACGTCTCAAACTGGAGATCCGCCTGCGGGACCAGAAGCTGGACACCAAGGGCGCGTCCGAGAAACTCGCCGCCGCCCGCGAGATGCTGGAAAGGGAACGCCGGCAGCTGGCTTCCGCCGAGAAACAGCTCGCTTCGACCGAAAAACGGCTGGCCGAAACGACCGAAGCCGAAAGAAGCGCCAATGCCGAACTGCGGAAACTGGCCTCCGATTACCGGAACATCCAGCAGCGCCTCGGTGAGACCGAGACCCGGAAGAGTCTCACCGAGAAGGAGCTGGCCGACGCCCGGCGGGCCGTGGCCGCGAAGGAGGCCGATCTGGCGGGGGTCAAGAACGCCCTGCGCGAAATGAATTCCCGCATCGGCAAGGTTTCGCTGGAACGGCAGGAGCTGCAGAAGACCTTGGCCTTCACCTCCGGGAAACTCAATACCGCCGAAAGGGACAACGCCGACTACCGGGGACAGCTGGTGAAGCTGCGCCGCGAGGCCGCCCGGCACAAATACGAACTGGCCGAGGCGCAGCAGGCCCGGAAGCAGATGGAGACGCTGGTCAAGCGCTCCCTCAACGATCTCTCCCGTGCCCAGCTGGAAGCCGAGCGGAGCAAGAGCGCCGCGCAGGTGGCTCAGGGCAAGCTCGCCGCCACCGAAAAGATTCTGAAAGAGGTGACGGCCAAGCCCGCCGCCGAAGCCTTCAAGCGCTACTCCGCCGCCGCTTTCGAACTTTCCTTCCGGATCCGGGAAAAGGGGATCATGCTGGACCGCCGGGCCCACGGCGATTACGTGCCCGTGATGGTGAAATTCGGGCGGCGCACCTTGGCGGTCATGCCCTTCGCGCTGATCGTCGGCGATCCCGGAGTCGCCCTGCTTTACCGGAACGTCACCGAGCTGGTCTACCGCTTCAAGAGCCCGGCGGAGAAGACCGCGCGCGTCCTTGCCGAGCCGCTGGCCGCGGTGAGGACTCCCGACGGGACCGAGGTCGCCGCCGTCTTCATCGGCGAGAACGCGCTTCCGGGGCGCAAGCCCATGCCCCTTGTCACCCGTGAACAGCTCCTCGAACGGGGGACCGACGACCTCTTCCTCTTCAGCTGCCGCAAGTACGGGCGTGAAAGCGCCGCATTGGGGCCCCGCTGCTCCATCGATCCCCGGAGCGATTCCCCCTATCTGGTGATCCGGAACAGCAAGCAGCGCGGCGGCAGTCAGCTCAATGCCGCCCTGGGCGATATCGTCGTCACCCGCGAAGGGCAGTTCGTGGGCGTGGTGACGGGCTTCGAAAAGGGGAACAACCCCGACGCCAGAGTGCTGCTCTTCTCGGACGCGGATCTCTGGGAAAAGGCCCTGCGGATCCCCGTGACCAGGGGGGCCGGGCGGACTTACGCCGACGAATTCGGCGCCGCGGTCCGCGGTTTCAAAGGAATCAAGGACAAGAGATGAGGCTCGATTCCCTCTCCCGTCCGTAGGATCGCAGCGATGGATACCCCCGTTCCTCCCGAAGAAAAGAAACCCCTCGACGTCGATACGGACGCCATGTCCACATTGCCGGGCCGCTCCTCGGATGACGAGGAGGTCATGAGCACCGAAGAAATCAGAAAACTGCTGAATCTTTCGGAAAAGAACAGCATCTCCGGTGCTTACGACGATCTTCACGCCATCGGCCTCGGCGGTTTCGGCGCGGTCTACGGGGCTTGGGAACCGGGGCTGGAGCGCCAGCTCGCATTGAAGATCCTGCGGCCCAATTACCGCCAGCTGCCCGAGCGGATCAAGGCCTTCATCCGCGAGGCCCGCATCACCGCCAGGATCGCCCATCCCAACATCGTCCCCGTTCACCGGATCGGCGTCTTCGAGGACGCGGGCGTCTACTTTTCCATGAAGCGGATCCAGGGGGAAACGCTCCAGTCCATACTCCGCCACATGACCGAGGACCGCGAAGGCTACCGGAAAAAGTACAACCTTCCCCGGCTGATCGATATCTTCATGGGCGTCTGTCAGGGGGTCTCCTACGCTCACCGGAGCGGGTTCCTGCACTGCGACCTGAAGCCCGGCAACGTCATGGTCGGAAACTTCGGTGAAGTGCTGGTCATGGACTGGGGACTGGCCCGCCCGCTCCCCCCCGAAGACGGCGAAGCCGAAACCCCGCCGAAAGAGGTGGAATGCGAGGGAGCTCCCGCCCTTCCGCTGGGCGGGACGCCCGTTTTCATGGCCCCCGAACACCTGAGTCTGAACTCCTCACAGCCCACGATCCGTTCCGACATCTACGCATTGGGCTGCGTCCTTTATTCGATTTTGACCTGGCATACGGCCCCCTTCGACGGCAACGGTTCCCTCGAGGAGATCCAGCGCCGGGTGGTCCAGGGCAAACTGGTCCCGCCCCGGAGCTGCGCTCCCCCCGGCCGGGTGGTCCCCCTGGAGCTGGAGGCCATCTGCCTCAAGGCCATGGCCCGCCATCCCGAAGACCGCTATGCACGGGTCGAGGAACTCATCGAAGATCTGCAGCGCTACCGGGACGGTTTGCCGGTCAATGCCTATTCTCCCTCGCGGATCTACCGGGCGGGCAAGTTCATCTTCCGGCGGCCGCTGGTCCCCGCGGCCCTGCTTCTGGCGCTGCTGGTGTGGTTCGTCTTCTTTCTCTACAACTCCTTCAACGAGCTGATCTTCGTCGAGTCGCTGCGGACCAACGCCTGGAACTACGCCCGGAGCGGGGACAACAGTCTCATGCAGGCGCGTCGGCGGTTTTCGCGGCTCCGGACGGGGGTCGGGAGCGCCGCCGATCTGCGGAATCAGGAGCAGGCCATCCGCATCGGGGCCATGGAGGCCGAAGCCGACTTCCGGGCCGCCATGGACTCCCTCGCCCGCATCCCGGAAAAATACCGCAACTCCCGCCTCGTGCTGCTGACCGCCGGGAGCATGTTCCGCGGGCTTTACAGTTTCTTCAACCTCATCGGCGACAACGAGAAGCTCCACCAGGTCGCCAAGACCTACTCCGGCCGCTGGCCGGATATCTTCGTCCCCGCCAGGGCCATGGATCCCGATCTGGACAAGATGTTCCGGCAGGCCCTTTCGGGAAACGGCTGGCTTGAGATCTTCGTCGCGGAGCGGGTGAAGACCCGCACCGAAAACGGGAACGTCATCCGCATCGTCGGGAACGGCCCGGTCACGTGGTATGTGGAGGACGGTTCGAAACAGCGGCTCCGGCTGCCCGGCCCGGTGGACGGCAGTTTCCGCAGCGGCGGAGTCCTGCTGAGGTTCAGGCTCCCCGTGGGGCTCTACACCGTGGTCGGGTCCCTGGGCGGCGTGGAAAAGCGCGTTCCGGTGCGGGTCTCCCTGAGCAGAAAGAGCCGGGTCGATCTTTCCCGTTTCTACCGGGTCCCCGAGGGGATGGTGCTGGTCCCCGGCGGCGAATTCCGGCACGAACCGGAACTCAGCAACAGCATCAGCCGTTTTTCCTTCGAGGAGGATTTCTTCATCAAGCGCACCGAGGTGACGGTTGGGGAGTACCTCGAGTTCTGGAAGAGCATTTCCGATCCCGCGCTGAAAGAGCGTTGCGCCTCCTACTATTTCAGCGGTCCGGACTCTCTCCATTGTGTCCGGAGCTGGGATGACGGGGGCAAACTTCTGCGTCCGGGGCTGACGGCCGGACATCCGGTCACGGGGATCTCCTCCTCCGCCGCCGAGGCCTACTGCCGCTTCCTGAGCGAAAAACTGAAGCGGCGGGTCGCGCTCCCCACCAGCTCCCAGTGGAGCAAGGCGGCCGGCGGGATCGACGGTTTGGAGTATGCCTGGGGGAACACCTACCGGAAAGGCATGGCCGTCCTCGGCACCGGCAGCGCCAGGGCTGCGGCCAGCGCTCCGGGGGATGTTTCCGTCTACGGGGTCCTGGATATGACGGGAAACGTCCGCGAATTCGTCAAGGCGCCTTCGCCGCAGGGGGGCCGGGGCAAGGTCTGTGCGACGATGGGAGGCTCCTACGATTCCGCGCCCGGCGAGGCCCGGCTTTCCGAGATCGTCTATTCCGTCCGGGGCGGGGATGACACGGGCTTCCGTTACGTGATGTTCCCCGTCGAAAAGGAAAGAGTGCCGGTCCCGGAAAAATGATCGATTTTCGCGGTATCTGCAAGAGCTTTGCAGGCAAGGATATACTCAAGGATGTGACATTCCGCGTCAACCCCGGTGAGCGGGTGGGCGTGGTGGGCCCCAACGGCGCGGGCAAGAGCACCCTTTTCGCCATTCTCACGGGGGAACTTTCTCCTGATTCGGGCACCGTGGCCGTGCCCCGCGACCACCGGATCGGCGTCATGCGTCAGTACATCGACCACTCGGAACTGCCCCGGAAACTGCTGGAGTTCACCGCCGATGCCATTCCCGAACTGAAGACCGGAGCCGCCGAGCTGAAAAGAATCGAAAGCGACATGGCGGAAAACCGCATCCCCGACGAGGAGCTGGAGCGGGTCCTGCGCCGTCACGGCGAACTGCAGACCATGATCGAGCATCTGGGGGCCTACCATCTGGATGTGGAGGCCGCCCGGGCGCTGAGCAGTCTGGGCTTCGGCGAAGAGGATTTCGACCGGCCCCTTTCCAGTTTTTCCGGGGGCTGGCAGATGCGCGCCGCGCTGGCCAGGGTGCTGATCTCCCGCCCCGACACGCTGCTGCTGGACGAGCCTTCCAACTATCTGGACGTCCCCGCCGTGGAGTGGCTCTGCCGCTTCCTCGAAAGTTTCGCCGGGACCTTGGTGCTGATCTCCCACGACCGCTTCCTGCTGCGGAAACTTGCGAACATCATCGTGGAGATCAATCAGGGCACGGCCACCCGCTACCCCGGCTCCTACGACTTCTACTGCCGCGAAAGGGAACAGCGCAGTCACGCCCTCGAGGCGGCCAAGCGGAACTCCGACCGGGAAAAGGAGCGGCTGGGGCGGCTCATCGACCGCTTCAGGAGCAAGAGCACCAAAGCCGCCGCCGCCAAGAGCTGGCAGAAGAAGCTGGATGCCATGGAGGATATCACGCTCCCCGACGAACTGAACTACAAGGGCGTGATCCGCTTCCCCGCGCCGCCCGCCGCCGGGGTGGAGGCGGTCCGGCTGGAACATGTGACCTTCGGCTACGACCGGGACCATCTGCTCTTCGAGGGGCTCGATCTGACCGTCAACACGGGGGATAAGCTGGGCATCATCGGCTACAACGGCCGGGGCAAGACCACCCTCATGAAGCTCATGGCGGGGAAACTCACGCCCCTGTCGGGCCGGGTCGTTCCCGGACACCACGCGGTCATCGGCTATCAGGCGCAGGAGTTTTCGGAACTGCTGCCCGCCGAGATGTCGGTCTACGATGCCGTCCGCGAAGCGCTCCCCGGCGGCGCCTCCACGGCCAATCTGATGAACGTCCTCGGTTCCTTCGGCTTTTCCGGGAACGATGCGGAAAAGCGCTGCGGGATCCTTTCTGGCGGCGAGCGGATCCGGCTGCAGTTCGCCCGGATCTTCGTCAATCCGCCGAACTTTTTGCTGCTCGACGAGCCCACCACCCACCTGGACCTGGCCGCAAGGGAGCTGCTCCAGCAGGCCCTCTGCGATTTTCCGGGAACGGTCTGTCTGGTCAGTCACGACATCGAATTCGTCCGCAACGCCGCCACGTCGATCCTGGCTCTGGAATCAGGCGGCGTGAAGCGGTATTTCGGCAACTACGACTACTATCTGGAAAAATCCGGCATATTGAACCGGATCGCTCCGGTTTCCGCCCCCGTGCGTCCCGACGGCGGGACCGTGCAGGAAAGCGCCCGCCAGCGGCGGCAGGAGCGCGCCCGCGCCCGCCAGGCCATCCAGGGCGAACTCAGGAAATGCGCCCGGACCGTCGAAGAGATCGAAAAACGCTGCAACGAACTCACCGACCGGAAGACCTTTCTGGTCGCCAAACTCTCGAGCGGCACTAAAGTGGACTTTGCCGCGTTGAAGCGGGAACTGGCCGAAGTCGAGAAGCAGCTCGAACAGTGCGAAAAGGACTGGGAACGCTCCGCCATGGAGCTGGAAGCGCTCCGTCTCGAAAACGACCGCATCAACTCCAACTGACCCCGCTTCGCCGGGGGAGGGGCCCTTACGACCGCAGGGCGCGGAGCCGGGCGATCCGTTCCTCGATGGGGGGATGGGTGCTGAACCAGCTGTCCATGCCGCCCCGCAGCTTCAGCGCGGGACTCACGATGAACATGGATTCCGTGGTTTTGCTGTATTCCATGGGCGTGGTGTCGGCGGCGAGCTTGGCCAGCGCATTTGCCAGGCCGTCGGGATTCCGGGTGAACTCCACCGCCGAGGCGTCGGCCAGGTACTCCCGCTGGCGGCTCATGGCCATCTGGATCAGCGCCGTGAGCACCGGGGAAAGGATCGCCAGCACGATGCCGATGAGCACGAAGATCGCCTGCGCGTTGCCCTCCCGGCCGCCCCGGCGGCGTCCGGAAGTGAAGAAACTCATGCGCAGGAAGATCTCGCTGAGCATGACGATGCCTCCCGCCATCACCGCCATCAGCATGGAATAGCGGATGTCGTAGTTCCGGATATGGGCCATTTCATGGGCCACCACCCCCTGAAGCTCGTCGCGGGTGAGTTTGTTGTAGAGCCCCGCCGTGACCGCCACGGCGGCGCTGTCCGGACTCGTTCCCGTGGCGAAGGCGTTGGGACAGTCGGTGTCGATCAGGTAGACCCGCGGCATGGGGAGCCCGGCGGCGAGGGACATTTCCTCCACCACGTCGAAGAGCCGGGGCAGGTCGCTTTTGGTGATCTCATGGGCCCCGTTGATGCCCATGACCGCGGATTCGCCGCCGGCCCAGGCGATGAGGAGCATGATCCCCGCGATGACGGCCCCGGCGATGACGCCGATCCCCGCGTCCTCGAAAAGGGCTTTGCCGAAAACGGCCCCGATCCCGACGAAAAACGCCGTCATGAGCAGGATGAGGAGGGCGCTGTTCCGGCAGTTGGCCGCGATGAGCGAACGGAATGTTTCTCTCTTTGCCATGGGACGACGTCAGAACTTGACTTTCGGCACTTCGCGGTCGGCGGCCTCGGTGATCTGCCACAGGGGGGCTTCCCTGAAGTTGAACATGGAGGCGAAAATGCACGCCGGGAAGAGGGCGATGGCCGTGTTGTAGTCGGTGGCCGTGTCGTTGTAGTGCTGTCGGGCGAAGGTGATGCGGTTCTCGGTCGAGGTCAGCTCCTCCTGAAGGGCCAGGAAGTTCTGGTTGGCCTTGAGCTGGGGATAAGCCTCCACGTGGATCATCAGGTTCCTGAGCGCCCCGGAGAGGTTGGATTCGGCTTCGATGCGGCCGGCGGTGTCCCGGTGGGGAGCGATGGCCGCGGAACGGGCCTGCGTCACCCGTTCGAGGACCCCGGATTCGTGGGCGGCGTAGCCCTTGACCGTTTCCACCAGATTGGGGATGAGATCGCAGCGGCGCTTCAGCTGCACGTCGATCTGGGCCCAGGCGTTGTCCACCTCCTTCCGGCGGCCGACGAGCCCGTTGTAGAGGACGATGACCGCGATGACCGCGACGACGACGACGGCTGTGATGATCCAGGGCATGTTCGAAATTCTCCTTTCTTTTGACGGGTGTTTGCCGGATATTTTTGGAAATATACTCTTTTCCGCCGATTTTTTCAAGGGACGGCGACGGTTTTCAATTGATTATTTCGCTGCGGTAGGGCAGGGACTCGAGAAAAACCTTTCCGTAATTGCGGGTGATCATCCGGGGATCGAGGATCGTGATGTAGCCCCGGTCGTCCCGGTTCCGGATGAGCCTCCCCGCGCCCTGGCGGAATTTCAGCACCGCCTCGGGGAGCGAGTATTCGTTGAACGAGCTGGCGCCCCGGCTGTCGATCTCCCTCAGCCGGGCCGCGGTCAGGGGGTGGGAGGGGACGGCGAAGGGCAGCTTGGTGATGATCACGTGGCTCAGGGCTTCGCCGGGCACGTCCACGCCGGTCCAGAAGCTGTCGGTGCCGAAGAGGACCGAGTTCACGTCTTCCCGGAACTCCCGGAGCAGCCGGGTGCGGCTCTGGGTCCCCTGGACCAGCAGCTGCCAGTCGTTGTCGAGGAATTCGTCATGGAGCGTTTCCGCGCACCAGTGCAGCAGATCGTAGCTGGTGAAGAGGACGAAGGCTTTGCCGTCGGTGAGTTTCAGCGAAGAGAGGATCTCGTCGGCCAGTTTTTTCCGGTATTCGGCCGATTTCGGGTCGGGCATGCGCCGTATCACCCGGACTTTGGCCTGATCCGGGGAAAAGGGGGAGTCCAGCTGAAGCGTCCGGCCCTCGAAACCGGTGCGGCCGACGAAGTAGTCGAAGCGGTTGCGCACGGTCAGCGTGGCGCTGCACAGAACGATGGTGAAGTCCCCGTTGAAAAGCCGTTCGTCGAGAAGTTCGGCGACGTTGAGGGGCGTGACGTGGAGCGTCATGCCTCCGGAGTCCTCTTCCGCGTAGTAGACCGCCTTGTCCATGGTCCGGTGCATGAAGGTGGCGATGCAGTCCACGCACTCCCGGCAGCGGGAAAGCATGGATTCGATCTCGGTCTTGAAGGAGTTGTCCTCTTCGTCTTCGTCGTCGGCGATCTTCTGGAGCTGCCCCGCCAGATCCATGAGTTTTTGGGTCAGATTGTCGACGAAGTGCTCCGGATGGGTGATCTCGAGGGCCGTTTCGTCGCTGCGCCGGAGCAGTTCCTCGAAGTTGGCGAAGAAGCCGTAGCTTTCGTCCCGCGTTTCCGCCACCAGGCCCCGGACCGCCGGATCCACGCCGTGAGCCCGCATGAGGAGCCCCTTGGCGTTGTCGGGATTGTAGATCCGGTTCAGCATGCCGACCACGGCGGGGCGGGAAAGGTGGACCCCCAGATGGTTCGCCGCCGCGTCTTCGAGGTCGTGGGCCTCGTCGAAAAGCACCGCCCCGTAATTGGGCAGAAGCGCCCCGGCGGCGCCTTCGAGGTAACGCATGGAAAGATCGGTGAAAAAGAGCGCATGGTTGGCCACGATGATGTCGGCCTCCTCCCACTGCCGCCGGGCCTCGAAGTAGCAGCAGTTCTTGAAGTGGGGGCACTTGGCCCGCATGCAGTTGCCGGTCTCGCAGCAGATCAGATTCCAGATCTCGGGATCGAGACGGAAGTTGAAATCCTCCCGTGAGCCGCCGCCTTTCTGTTCCAGATCTCGGGTCACCCGTTCCAGATCCAGCGCCATGGAGGGGTTGGGGATCAGCAGATCCTTCTGTTCCCCCGAAAGCATGGCGAGACGCCTGCGGCAGACGTAGTTGCGCCGTCCCTTGGCCAGCGCGGCCTTGATCTCGATGCCCAGGAGTTTGCTCAGGAAGGGGATGTCCTTGCCGATGAGCTGCTCCTGCAGGTTGATGGTCCCGGTGCTGATCACCGCCGGCCGGCACTTGTGCCGCGCCCGGAAGACCAGCGGCACCAGATAGGCGAAACTCTTGCCCACGCCCGTGGGGGCTTCCACGCAGAGGTGTTCGCCGGAGCAGAACGCTTCGGCGATGGCGTCGGCCATGGCCCGCTGCTGGGGGCGGAGTTCGCATTTGAGTCCGGCGGCGGCGGCGTTCTGTTCCAGGGTGCCGCCGGGGGCGAAAAAGCGGTCGCACTCCTCGCGGAAGGCTCCGGTCAGGTCCTCTTCTTCCTCGACTTCGTATTCCGTTTCGAACTCATCGAGGGAAAAGGGCTCTTCCCCCGGCGGGAACACATCCGCATCTTCGTCTTCCGGCTTTTCGACGCCTTCGGGGATCCCCGCGAAGGGATCGTCGAAGGGGGTTCCGACAGGCTTGATCATAAGGAAAAGCCTCGCTTTCCGCACTCGGCGAGGAGTCCCGAGATCTGGTGATCCTCGAGATTGAAGCGTTCGCAGATGTTCCGGAAGAGTTTTTCCCCGTGGGCCTTGCCGCCCGCGGTCAGGTCGGCGGCGCTGCGGCGGAATTCGAACTCGATCTTGCCGATGCGGCAGACTCCGGGACGGTCGTCACCGCATTCGAACCCGACGTTTTCAACGTTGCTCAGTTCGAACCGGATGAGGGGCTGTTCCTCCTGCCAGCCCAGTTCGCTGTACAGGCGGCCCAGAAACTGGGCGATGCCGACGCACCAGAGCCCGAGGCGGACTCCGTCGATGCTTTTTCCGGGGGGCAGGGCGATGATGCAGTGAAAGAGTCCGCTCTTGAAAAGCTGCCACATCCAGCTGTCCTCATCGGGCATGAAGCGCAACGAAACGTTGGTGAAGTAGGCGCTTTCGATCCCGGCTTCGGAAAAGAAGCCGCCGTCGGGATTCCACCGCCACGCGGCTGCGGCCGCCCGGCGCAGGGTGCTCAGGTCGAAGAGTTCGGGATCCCAGCGCGCCGGGATCACCGCCAGCTGCATGATGGGCGCTTCCCGGACCGGATGACGGCGGTGGCGGAAGAACTCCGCCGCCCGCGCGATGGAGTCGTTGAAGCGGTTCTCGTCGCCGCTGCCCGGTGCCGCGGCGCCGGTTTCGTAGAGGATCCCCCGCAGGACCCGCGCCAGCTGTTCCCGCTGGTTCCGCATGGCCCGCTGGAGCAGCTGCTGGATCTCCACCGCCCGGACCGCGGGGCGGCTCGAGGCCTCCGGAGTCCGGATGTAGAAGACCCCCATGGTGAGTTCCGTATCCACGCTGTTGCAGCACACGTGGGGCAGCGAGGTGAAGGGCCGGACGATGAAGATCACGTAGCGCTTGCCGTCGATGAGGGGGCGCTCGATGGTGAAGTTGATGGGCGGTTCCACGCAGCGGTTGACGAAACTGCCCACGGGCGTCGGGTCGAACGAGGCGGACTGTTCGTCCGTGACTCCGGTGTAGACTGCGGGCTTCCCCGCCCGGTCTTCGCCCACGCCGATGACGAGATATCCGCCTTTGGTGTTGGCCAGAGCGATGAGGTGACGCACGATCTTGCCCCGTCCCGACTTCGGCAGTTCGGTCCAGGACTGGGCCGCCTTGTAGTCCAGTTCGTCGGATTCGATCCCCCGGCGGACGATCGATTTGAGGAGTTCCAGAGAGAGAGCTTCCATGGGGCTGCCCCCTATCCTTCGAGGACCTGCGGATCGTAGAGCATGTACTGGCAGTTGCCGCAGAAGACCACTTCGCCCCGTTTCAGGGCGACCGCGGTCTGGGCGGTGATCTTGAGCTGGCAGTGGCCGCAGTTTTCATCCACGGCGGGGACCAGCGGCGGACCGCCTTTCTGGTTTCTCAGGAGCGCTTCGTAGGCCGAAAGCAGGGCGGGGGGGATGTTTTCGAGGAGCGCGGGCCTCCCCTCCCGGAGCCGGGCGATCTCCTCTTTCAGAGTCTTGGAAAAGGCGAAGAGCTCGTCGAATTCGGCCTTGAGGTTTTTCAGTTCCGCGTCGTTGGCGAACTTGATCCTGGCCCCGGCCTTGCCCGCCGCTTCCAGTTCGTCGGCGGCGAGGAGGATCCGGTCCTCGGCTTCGCTCACCTTCTTCTTGTTCAGTTCGATGGACGCGAGCATGGCCTGATATTCGTTGTTCTTCTTGACCATGGTGGTCTGCTGGCGCAGCTTGTCGCTGGCGGCGTTGAGTTCGGCGATCAGCGCCTCGTCCTTCTGGATCTTCTGCTTTACCGCTCTGAAGCGGGCCGCCGCGGCGGCGGTGGAGGCCATGACCTCGTCCCGCCGGGCGAGGAGCCGCTGCATCTCCTTGGGCAGATTTTCCAGGCGGGTCTCCATGTCCCGCTGTCTCATATCGGCTTCCTGCAGTTTCAGCAGCCGTTTAAGGGGGGAATCACTCATTTGTCGGTTCTCCTTGACTTCATGTGTTCGATGTTCGGCCGAAATCAGAAAAGCTCCGGCTGGCTCCCCGGCGACTCCAGTCCCAGCTTGCGCCACGCTCTGGGCGTCGCCACCCGGCCCTTGGGCGTCCGGGCCAGCAGGCCCCGCTGGATGAGGAAGGGCTCGTAGACCTCTTCGATGGAGTCCTCTTCTTCGCCCACCGAGACGGCGATGTTCTTCAGCCCCACGGGGCCGCCTCTGAAGTTGCCGATGATGGTCTCGAGGATCCGGATGTCCATTTCGTCCAGCCCGTCGGAGTCGATCTGGAGCAGTTCCAGCGCCGCACGGGCGACTTCCCCCGTGATGACGGAATCCGCCTTGACCTGCGCGTAGTCACGGGCCCTCCGGAGCAGGTTGTTGGCGATGCGGGGGGTTCCCCGGCACCGGCCCGCGATCTCCTTCGCCCCGTCGTCGTCGATCTCGACCCCGAGGATCCCCGCCGAGCGCCGGATGATGGCCACCAGACTGGGCACGTCGTAGTAATCCAGCCGGATGTTCACCCCGAACCGGGCCCGGAGCGGCGCGGTGATCATCCCCTGCCGCGTGGTGGCGCCGATGAGGGTGAATTTCGGCACTGACAGCCGGACGGAGCGGGCCCCCGCCCCCTGTTCCAGCATGATGTCGATGAAAAAGTCCTCCATGGCGCTGTAGAGGTACTCCTCGACGGTGTTGCTCAGGCGGTGGATCTCGTCGATGAAGAGCACGTCGCCGGGCTCGAGAGCGGTGAGGAGCCCGGCCAGGTCGCCGGGCTTCTCGATAGCGGGGCCGCTGGAGCTCTTGAGGGAGGAGCCCAGTTCGTTGGCCACGATGTAGGCCAGCGTGGTCTTGCCCAGGCCGGGGGGGCCGCAGAGGAGGATGTGGTCCAGCGCCTCCTTGCGTTCCTTCGCCGCGCGGACGAAAAGTTCGAGCTGTTCCTTGATCCGGTCCTGACCGGGAAATTCGGCAAAATGCTGAGGGCGGAGCGTGGCTTCCCTGGCCTCCTCGCGCCGGTTCAAAGTCGATGTTATGAAACGTTCCGTCATTTTTTTTCAGAAAAAACTTGTTTTTGTCGTGATTTTGTGTTACTTTATAAAAATAACACGTGAAGTTGGAATTTTCCAGTGAAAAACCAAAAAAAGTGAGGAATCAAATGTACAATCGTGAATTGGCCAAGAAAAGCGCCGACACCATCCGTGTCCTGGCGGCGGAAGCGATCCAGAAGGCGAAGTCCGGTCACCCCGGCATGCCCCTCGGCTGCGCCGACTACGCTTTTACGTTGTGGGACAAATATCTGCGGCATGATCCCGCCGATCCCAAGTGGATCGGGCGCGACCGCTTCGTCCTTTCCGCCGGCCACGGCTCCATGCTGCTCTACAGCCTGCTCCACCTTTTCAACTACGAAGGCATGACCATGGAGCAGCTCCAGCAGTTCCGGCAGTGGGGCAGCCTGACCCCCGGCCATCCCGAATTCGGCCACACCGCGGGCGTCGAAGTGACCACCGGCCCCCTGGGCAGCGGATTTTCCTCCGCCGTCGGCATGGCCATCGCGCTGAAGCATTTCGGCGCGGTGACGGGCCTCGACAAGGCCGGTTTCGCCGATCAGAAGGTCTACGTCATTTCCGGCGACGGCTGCATGATGGAAGGCTGCACCAGCGAGTCCGCGTCTCTGGCCGGACACCTGAAGCTGGACAATCTGGTGGTCTTCTATGACGACAACGCCATCACCATCGAAGGCTCCACCAATCTGGCCTTCACCGAAAACGTGGCCGCAAGATTCCAGGCCTACAACTGGCGGATCATCCGCGTGGCCAACGCCAACGACGCTTCCCAGTGCGACGCGGCCCTGGCCGAAGCTCAGAAGAGCGACGGGCGGCCCACCCTCATCGTGGGCAAGACCGCCATCGGTTACGGCGCCCCCAACAAGCAGGGGAAACCTTCCGCTCACGGCGAACCCCTGGGCGATGATGAGCTCGCCGCCCTCAAGGCCAATCTGGGCCTGCCCGGCACCTTCACCGTGGAGCCCGACGTCCGGGCCTACTGCGACGCCCGCTGCAAAGAGCTGACCGCCGCCGCCGCGGAGTGGAACGCCAAATACAACGCCTTCCTCAATGCCGACTCCGCCCTCAAGGCCCAGGTCGAGAACTTGACCACCCGCGCGGTGCCCGCGGACATCACCGAAAAACTGCTGGCCGCGGCCCCGGTGGACAAACCCGTGGCCAGCCGCGCCTCCTCCGGCACGGTCCTCCAGGCCGCCGCCGCCGCGGTGCCCTCCCTCTTCGGCGGCGCCGCCGACCTGTCTCCTTCCACCAAGAGCAACCTCAAGGAAGGCGGGGACTTCAGCGCCGACAACTATGCCGGACGGAACCTCCATTTCGGGATCCGGGAGCTGGCCATGGGCCTCGCCGCCAACGGCATGGCCCTCACCGGACTGAACATCCCCTACACCTCCACCTTCTTCGTCTTTTCCGACTACATGAAGCCCGCCATCCGTCTGGCGGCCATCCAGAAACTGCATCAGATCTACGTTTTCACCCACGACTCCTTCTACGTGGGCGAGGACGGCCCCACTCATGAGCCCATCGAACAGATCGCCATGCTCCGGAGCATCCCCGGCGTCACCGTGATCCGTCCCGCCGAGGCTCATGAAGTGGCGGGCGCCTGGGCCGAAGCCCTCAAGGCCGACGGTCCCGTGGCGCTGCTCTTCACCCGTCAGAATCTGGATCCTTTCGCCCCCGAACTCGCGAAGAAGGTCGATGTTTCCAAGGGCGCCTACGTGCTCGAAGACGACCCCGATTACAACGTCATCCTCGTGGCCACCGGTTCCGAAGTCAATCTCGCCCTCGGCGCCGCCAAACTGCTGCGTGAAAAGCAGATCCCCGTCCGGGTAGTCTCCATGCCTTCTCAGGAGCTCTTCCTGAAGCAGTCCCCCGAATATCAGAGCGAAGTCCTGCCTTTCGGCGTGGCGGTGGTTTCCATCGAAGCCGGCTCCACCTTCGGCTGGGACCGCTTCGCCGATCTCACCATCGGTCTGGACGAGTTCGGCGCTTCCGCCCCCTACAAGAAGCTGGCCGAAGAGCTGGGCTTCACCCCCGAGGCGGTGGTGGAACAGATCATGGACGCCTTCGCCGATGACGACTGCTGCTGCGGCGATGATAACTGCGGCTGCGGCTGTCACCACGACAAGTAAGCGTATCATCCCGTAAGTTCCGAAAAGCGAAAGAGGAGTTCCAAGCGATGTCAGGCATCTTCAAGGCGTATGATATCCGGGGCGTCTACCCGGAGCAGATCAATGCGGCTTTGGCCGAATCCATCGGCCGGGCCTATGTGGAGTTCACCGGGGCGAAGAAGGTGGTCGTGGGCAGGGACATGCGTCCCCACTCCGCGGACCTCTTTTCCGGCCTCGCCAGAGGGCTCACCGCTCAGGGGGTCGATGTCATCGACCTGGGGCTCTGCTCCACGCCTCAGAGCTATTTCGCCAACGGGACCTTGAAGGCCGACGGCTCGATCATGATCACCGCCAGCCACAACCCCGGCGAGTGGAACGGCTTCAAGCTCTGTCTGGCCGACGCCGTTCCCATCTCCGGGGCGACGGGAATCATGGACATCCAGAAGATCGTGGAGGAAAAGAGCTGGAAGCCCTGCGCCGTGCCGGGCAAGGTCTCCTCTTACGATATCAAGGCGGAGTACGGCGCTTTCCTGCGCTCCTTCGTGAAGTTCGACCGCAAGTTCAAGATCGTGGTGGACTACGCCAACGCCATGGGGCTTTACGAGTTCGCCGGGATCAAGGATCTCTTCGAGGTGATCCCCCTCTACGACACGCTGGACGGGACTTTCCCCAATCACGAGGCCAACCCCCTCAAGTCCGAGACCCTCGACGCCATCCGGGCCAGGGTGAAGGAAACGGGGGCCGACTTCGGCGCGGCCTTCGACGGCGACGCCGACCGCTGCGGCTTCATCGACGACCGGGGGGAGATCATCCCCATGGACCTTTTCACCGCCCTCATCGCTCAGGACATCCTGAGCCGGGGGCCGGCGGTGATCCTCTACGACCTGCGGAGCAGCCGGGCCGTTCCGGAGTGCATCCGGGCCAACGGCGGCACCCCCATCCGGTCACGGGTGGGACACGCCTTCATCAAGGCCCAGATGCGGGAAACGGGAGCCGTCTTCGCGGGCGAGCTTTCCGGCCACTACTACTTCAAGCAGAACTTCACCGCCGAGTGCCAGGGGCTGGCCGTGGTCATGCTGACCAATCTGCTGGCCAAGTCGGGGAAACCGCTCCACGAGCTGGTGCAGCCCCTGAAGAAGTATTACTCCTCCGGCGAAGTCAACTCCAAGGTTTCGCGGGATCCCAGGGAGATCCTGGCCGAGATCAAGGCCCACTGCGCCGACGGTCGAGTCTTCGAACTCGACGGCGTTTCCGCGGAGTACGACAAGTGGTGGTGCAACGTCCGCGCCTCCAACACGGAGCCCTTGCTCCGGCTCATCGTCGAGGCCGACACTCCCGAACTGATGGCCGCCAAGCGGGACGAGCTGCTGGCGATCATCCGCAAGTGATTTTTTTCTCTCCATGGCCGGCGAACTCATCGACATCTTCGATCCGTCGGGCAGCTGCATCGGGCGCGTCGAACGTTCCCGTGCTCACGGGGACAACAGGCTTTTGCACCGGGCGGCCCACGTGCTGGTCTTTGCTCCCGACGGGCGTCTTCTGCTCCAGAAACGCGCTGTGACCAAGCGCATCCAGCCGGGCAAATGGGACGCTTCGGTGGGTGGCCACCTGGCTTCCGGTGAGGATTTCGAAACGGCCGCCCGCCGGGAAATGGCCGAGGAGCTGGGCCTTGCGGAAGACACGCCCCTCGAATTCCTTTTCGACGTTCAGATCCGCAACGAGATCGAATCCGAGGACGCCCGGGTCTACCGGGCCGTTTCCGGAGGCCCCTTCGACTTCCAGAAGGAGGAGATCGACGAAGTACGCTTCTTCACCGCAACTGAGTTGCAGGATCCCGGTCGGCAGGCGGAGTTCACCCCCTGTCTGAAACACGAACTCGAGCTGCTCTATGGCGGACGGTGATTCACTTTTCACCATCGCCGCCCGGCGGTTCTTCCGGGACCCCGCGGCCATCGCCGGGATCGTCGGCGTTCTGCTGCTGCTGATCCCCGCGCTGTACGCCCCCTTCATCGCCAACGGGCGGCCTCTGGTCATGGTGGACTCCGGCGGCCGTTGGCTTTTTCCATTCTGCCGCAGTTTCTTCGCCCCGGACAGCACCGAAGTCATCATCGAACAGGTTTTCAATTACTGCGCGCTCTTCCTGCCTCTTTTTCTGCTGACGATCCCCCTGAAGCACCGGAAGATCTGGCGGTGGGCCGCCGCGATCCTCCTGCTCATCCCCTTTCTCACGGTCCGCCCGAAGATCGACAAACAGGACTACCGGGAGCTTGCGCAAACCGCCCGGTTCGCCCTTTTCGCCCCCATCCCCTACGGCCCCTTCGAGATGACCGCGCCGCCCTTCGAAGGGCCCTCGCGGCGGCATATCCTCGGCGTGGACGACGTGGGCCGCTCCGTGGCCTCGCGGATGATCTACGGCGCACGGGCCTCGCTGGCGGTGGGGCTCATCGCCACGGCGCTCGCCATGTTCATCGGCTCCGCCGTGGGCCTGCTGGCCGGATTCTACCGGAACTGGGTGGATCTGGCCGTCATGCGGTTGGTGGAGATCCTGATGTGTTTCCCCACCTTTCTGCTGCTGCTGATCCTCATGTCCATCTTAGGAGACCGGCGGTTCGAACAGTCGATCCTCATCGTCATCGCGGTCATCGGCCTTACGGGCTGGATCGGCGTGGCCTTCCTCGTCCGCGGAGAGACCCTGAAACAGCGGGTCCTGCCCTACGTCCAGAGCTGCGAAGTCATCGGGCTCCCCGCCCGCAGGATCATGTTCCGCCATCTCCTGCCCAACATCACGGGGCCCATCCTCATCAGCTTCACCTTCGGCGTGGCGGGGGCGATCCTCGCGGAAAGCGGCCTGAGCTTCCTCGGTTTCGGGGTCCAGCCCCCCACGGCCAGCTGGGGCGGACTTCTGCGTCAGGCCTTCGACAATCCGCTGGATTACTGGCACCTGACCTTCTTCCCCGGCCTCACCCTGTTTCTGGCGGTGATCTCCTTCAACTTCATCGGCGAAGGCCTGCGCCGCGCGCTGGATGTGAAATAATCATCCCCGCCGGTAGTTTTTCGGCGAGGTGGCGTAACGTTTCCGGAACTGGCGCGAGAAGTAGTTGGAGTCATGGAACCCGCATTTCTGGGCGATCTCCGAAACGGGCAGTTCCGTCTTGAGCAGCAGCTCCGCCGCCTTCGACAGCCGCACCTGCAGCAGGTAGTCGATGGGGGAAAATCCCGTCACCTTCTTGAAGACCGGCAGCAAGGTGCTGGGGGCCATGGCGGTCATTTTGGAAATGCGGCCGATGGTCCACTTTTCCGCGTAGCAGTTTTCCAGCTTGCTGATGAGCTCCCCCAGCCGGAAGAGGGAGTGGGCCATGGGGTTGGGTGTGTCGGAGTACATCCGTGAAATGCAGACGAAAATTTCCAGCGCTCCGGCGAGAAGCAGCAGGTCGGTCCCCGGTCGGCCGGCTGCGAATTCGTCGGCCATTTCCTGCAATTTTGCCATGAGGGGCCGCATGGCTTCCGGCGTCACGTGCAGGTGGCTCTTGAATTTGTGGCTCCGGCGGTAGGTGGGTTCGAAGAGGAAGAAGGCGTTGAAGCCCGAAAGGGAGCGCAGGCTCCGCAGGTGTTCCCGCAGATAGGAGTCGTCGAACATGATGTTGTACATGCCCAGGTTGCTCCGCTTCGTGAAATAGTGCTCCGTGTTGCCCTGGATGAGGAAAATATCTCCCGTCTGCACCCGGTAGATGTCGCCGTTGATCCAGTGGTCGCCGCCCCCCGCGGTGATGATGATGAGTTCCGAAAAATCGTGGGTGTGGCGGATATCCGTCAGGTCTCCTTTGTGCTGTACGGGCTGGTCGCCGCGGATCGCCCGGAAGGCGACGGGACAGCCGTCCTGCGGAAAGAAATCCGCCCGGTTGGCGACGACGGTGTGCATGGGTCCCTCCTTTTTTCCGTTTTTCGTAAGATAGTGCTGATAATTCATAATATAGTCAAGGTTTTTTGTCTTTTCAAGGGTTATATTGTGAATGTTCGGTAAAAAAACAACTGCACACACGCGGCGGTCCCGCCCGGAGCGGAGCCGTCCCAAAACAAATGGAGGTAAAAGATGCAGGGAACATTTCGTTTTTCGTTCGGTCCGTGGAACATCCATGAAGGCGCCGACCCCTTCGGTCCGGAGGTGCGCCGCACCATCGCCTTCAACAAGAAGCTGGAAGCCTACAAGAAACTGGGCTTCGACGGGGTCCAGTTCCATGACGACGACGCCGTTCCGAACATGGCCGACCTCACCCCGGCCCAGATCGTGAAAGAGGCTTCCGAACTGAAGAAGGTCCTCGACGACCACGGACTTGCCCCCGAATTCGTGGCTCCCCGCATGTGGTTCGCTCCGCAGACCATCGACGGCGGCTACACCAACAACTGCCCCAAGTGCCGGGAATACGCCCTCGAGCGCACCAAGCGCACCATCGACATCGCCGCCGCGCTGGGCACCCGCAACATCGTTCTGTGGCTGGCCCGCGAAGGGACCTACATCCGCGAGGCGAAAGACCCCGTGACGGCGACGGAACGCATCGGCGAAGCGCTCCGGATGATGCTCGACTACAACAAAGACATCCGGATCATGATCGAATCCAAGCCCAACGAGCCCATGGACCACACCTACATCCCGACCATCGGCCACGCCATCGCCATGGGCCTCATGACCAACGCCCCCGACCGGGTCGGCTGCCTCATCGAGACCGCTCACGCCCTGCTGGCCAATCTGTCGCCTTCCGACGAGATGGGCTTCGCTCTGGCCCACAAGAAGCTGTGGAGCGTCCACCTCAACGACCAGAACGGGCTGAAGTTCGATCAGGACCTGACCTTCGGCGCGGTGGATCCCCGGCGGGCTCTCAATCAGGTGCGCGTCCTCGACCGTCACGGCTACGGCAACAACGGCGAATGGGTGGGCCTCGACGTCAAGGTCATGCGGACCCAGAAGGAGGGCGTCGACATGAAGCACCTCGAATACAGCCGCAAGATCTTCCTGAAGCTGCTGGAAATCTCCCGCGCTCTGGACGACAAGGTCATCGACGGCCTCATCGCCGAACGGGACTACGAGGAGCTGAACTACTACATCCTCACCGCCATGCTGAAAGGCTGAAGGAGCACACTATGAAACGCAAACTCAGAATGGGCATGGTGGGCGGCGGCCCCGGCGCCTTCATCGGCGGCGTCCACCGGGCGGCGGACCGTCTCGACGGCCGGATCGAACTGGTGTGCGGTTCCTTCTGCACCAACCCGGAAGCCAACCGGACCATGGCGGGCGAGCTCTTCATCCCCGAAGAGAAGTGCTATCCTACCTATCAGGAGATGTTCGAAAAGGAGTCGAAACTGCCGGAAGGGGAACGGATGGACTTCGTGGCCGTCACCACCCCCAACTCCACCCATTTCCCCATCGCCATGGCGGCTTTGGAGCACGGCTTCCACGTGCTCTGCGAAAAGCCCATGACTTTCTCGCTGGATGAAGCGCTCAAGCTCCGGGCGAAAGTCCGGGAAACGGGGTTGGTCTTCTGCCTCATGCACAACTACTCCGGCTATCCCATGATCCGGCAGATGCGCCGGATGATCGCCGACGGCGTGCTGGGGAAGATCCGCAAGGTGGTGGCCAGCTACGATCTGGGCTGGCTGGCCGCGCCCAACGCGGGCAAGCAGGCCACCTGGCGGGTGAGCCCGAAAATGTCCGGTGCGGCGGCCTGCGTGGGCGACATCGGCACTCATGCGGAACAGCTCATCGAGTTCACCACCGGGCTGAAGATCGCCGAGATCGCCGCCGATCTGGCCACCTTCGTCGAAGGCCGTCAGCTTGACGACGACGCCACGGTCATGCTCCGTTTCGAGGGCGGGGCCAAGGGCGTCATCGAACTCAGCGAAGTGGCCTGCGGCGAGGAAAACCAGTTCAAGCTCCGGGTCTACGGCTCGGAAGGCTGCCTCGAATGGTGTCAGCAGGAGCCGGAAAATCTGGTTCTCAAGACCAACGACTCCGCCATGAAGACGCTCCGCCGGGGCTGGGCCGAACTGGATGACAGCGTCAAGGGAATGTGCCGTCTGCCCGCCGGGCATCCGGAAGGCTTCTTCGAGGCGTTCGCCAACATCTACGCCGAATTCACCGCCGCCGTCGCCGCCAAAATGGAAGGCGGGACTTGCAAGGGGCTGTTCCCCGATGAGGAAACGGGCGTCCGCGGCATGAACTTCATCGAAACCGTGGTGGCCAGCTCCAAACAGAACGGGTGCTGGCTCCCGCTGAAGAAACTGTAAGGACGCTTCTTTCGTGCTCCGCCTGAACCGGCGGAGCATTTTTGTGAATGCGAAAATTGGGATGATCCTTTTTCAGCGGTCGTCCGGAAAGATTGGAAAATGTCGAAAAAACTTATTCTTGCTTCTCTGCTCCTTGTGGGGGCGTTCGTGCTGACGGCGGCTCCAGCCGGGCGCTTCGAGCCCCGGCCTCAGGGCCCCCGGTACTGGAAGGTTGACCCGGCCCGGACTCAAGTCCTCTTCGATAACGGCAAGGTCAATTTCGAGGTCGTCTACGGCAAATCCCGCGGCGCGCTGCTGGCGGCGGTGGAACTGGTCAATACGTTGGAAAGGGCTCTCGGCGTGAAGCCGCCCCTCCGGAAGAGCAAAAGCGGCAAAGTCCCCGCGCTGCTGGTGGGCGATCTCGACGCGGCCAAAGCCGCCGGATTCGACCCGGACAAGATGGAGTGGGGCGCCTTCCGCATCAAGACCGTCGGGAACGACATCGTCCTCGCGGGAAAAGATGACCCCCTGTACTCCGACGGCACCTGCTACGCCGTGTACGAATTTCTGGAACGCTTCGCAGGCGTGCGCTTCTACTTCCCCGGCGACGTGGGGACCATCGTTCCCAAGCTGAAAAAGTGGAGCGTTCCCGCCATCGATCTGGCCGACCGGCCCGATATGCAGACGCGGACCATGTATTCCGTGGATCCCTTCGTCAACAACTTCCACGGGGGCGGCCCCGTGCGCTGGTATGACGAGGCCACCAAAAAGAACGGCGGCCAGAACGCCCAGCGGCGCTACCGGATCCAGCGGCGTTCGCCCTTCCAGTCCTGCCACGGACTGGCCCATCTGGCTCTCCATGAACGTTTCGCCAAGACCCATCCCGAATATTTCGCTCTGAACCAGCGGAACGTCCGGATAACTGGCGATCCCTCCGGCATCGGGAGCAACAGGGCCGGCCACGTCTGCTACAGTTCCGAAGGACTGAAGAAGGAACTGATCCTCGACGCCAAGGCGATCCAGACGGGGAAGGACGGCAGCACCCGCGGCGCGTTCCGCAACGGCAAGCCCGCCTGGCCCAACGGGGATCAGGTCTACGGCTTCTTCAACGTCATGCCCAACGATTCGGCCTATTACTGCCAGTGCCCCAAGTGCAAGCCCGCCTTCGCCGGATTGGCGTGGAACAAACACGCTTCGCAGGCGGCGAGCGACCTCACCTGGACCTTCATGACCGACCTCGCAAGAGCGCTCAAAGAGGACAAGGTGCCGGGCTACGTGCTCACCATGTCCTACGCGCACTACTCCCCCGTTCCCAACGTGGACATCCCCGACAACCTGCTGGTCATGCTGGCGCTGCGGGGGCCGTGGGCGGATTTCACCCCCGCCAAGGCGGAGAACATGAAGCTGCTCAAGGCGTGGCGCAAGAAACTCGGCGCCCGGCCTTATATCTGGAACTACGCCACCAAGTTTTCCGCCAAGATCCCGCTTGTTCCCAACTGGACCCCCCGGGCCTTCGGCCGGTACTACCGTGAAGTGGGCGACGACATTTTCGGCGCTTTCCTCGAATGTGAGACCGACTACTGGATCTTCGGCTTCATGAACTACTACATCTTCGGGAAGATGATGTGGGACAAAAAGGCCGACGCCGAAGCCATTCTTGCCGAACACTACAAGCTCATGTACGGGGCAGGGGCCCCCGAGATGACCGCCTTCTTCGACATCCTCGAAGAGATCTGGATGCACCAGATCGTGGGCAAGGTGGTGGATTCCCCCGAAGGGCCCGTTTCGGTCCGCCCCTCGGAATACATGCTGTGGAACGAACTCTACTCCCCCGCCGTCCGGACCAAGCTGGACGGTCTGCTCAAGAAGGCCGCTGCCAAGTGCGCGAAGGACCCCGATTCGCTCAAGCGTATCGCTTTCATGCGCCGGGAGTTCTACGACCGGCTCATGCAGGGGGCCGCGCTCTACGCCAGGAGCACCGCCGAGGTGGCCGAGTGGAAGGGGTACATGCCCGCCCTCAAGGCCGGAGAGAAGATCCTCATCGACGGCAAGGATGACGAAGGCGCGTGGAAGAACGCCCCCGCCCATTTCCTGCTGCCCAACTCCACGGTGAAGTCCGAGGCCGTCGAGGTCCGGACCAGCTTCAAGGCCCTGCGCGACGAGGCGAACTTCTACTTTTTCATCGAGTGCGAGGAGCCCGAGACCGGCAAGATGACCGCCATCAAACGGAAGCCCGACGAGTTCGAGATCTGGGAAGACAATACCGTCGAGCTCTTCCTCAATCCCTCCGGGGACCGCAAGACCGGCTATCAGCTGCTCTTCAACTCCGCAGGGTGTCTTTCGGACAACACCTTCAAGCTCAAGGCCATGAACTGGAAGTGGAACTCCGGTGCGGAGTACAAAATTTCCGTCACGCCCGGCAAGAAGTGGTGCCTCGAGGTCCGGATCCCCCGGAAGAACATGGAAAAGTGTTCGAAGAAACTCATCGCCAACGTGATGCGTTCACGGGTCGTCGCGGAAAAGCGCTTCCCCTTCGACACCTGGAGCCCCAAGGTCGGGGGTAATTCCCAGTACATCGAGAGCTACGGCACGCTGGAATTCGATCCGCCGGCACAAGTTTCCGTTCTGCCGGGAGGCGATTTCACCGAGCCCATCCACGACAGGCGTTTCCTCGGGAGGCACAGACCTCCCCGGTGGTACAACGACCGTTTCCTCATCAAAGACACGAAGATCTTCCGCAAGGGCGGGGTTTCGCTCCGCATGGACGATGGTTCTCAGGGCTTCACCTTCTACGAGCTCAGGCCGTTCATGAAGCCCGACACCCGCTACAGACTGACCTTCTACATCAAGACGCAGGACATCCAGAGTCTTTTCAC
>JAFSYV010000115.1 GCA_017443585.1 Lentisphaeria bacterium
GCCCGGAACGTGCTGGGGTGGAAGGATGCGGACAGCAGTGAATTTTCCGCCGAAAGCACCCATCCCGTCATCGATCTGATGGAATCCCAGCGGGGGATCGAGGCCAAGGGCGGGACCATGCGGCTGGGCCGTTTCGGCTGCCGTCTGACCCCGGGAACATTGGCGGCGGAGCTGTACGGAAAAGAGGAGATCGGCGAGCGTCACCGCCACCGCTACGAGTTCAACAATCACTTCCGGAAAGAGCTCGAAGAAGCCGGACTGCGCATTTCCGGCGTCAATCCGGAACAGGATCTGGTGGAAATAGTGGAGATCCCGGATCATCCCTACTTCATCGGCTGCCAGTTCCATCCCGAGTTCAAATCCCGGCCCATGGAGCCCCATCCCCTCTTCGACGGGCTCATCCGGGTCGCACTGAAAGGTAAATGATCATGCCCAGACGCAATGACATCAAAAAAGTGCTCATCATCGGCTCCGGCCCCATAGTCATCGGGCAGGGGTGCGAGTTCGACTACTCCGACGTACAGGCCTGCAAGGGGCTGAAAGCCGACGGCTTCGAAGTGATCCTGGTCAACTCCAACCCGGCCACGGTGATGACCGACCCGGAGCTGGCGGACCGGACCTACATCGAACCCCTGACCTGCGAGATTTTGCAGGAGATCCTGCGGCGGGAACGTCCCGACGCGCTGCTGCCCACCCTCGGCGGCCAGACGGCCCTGAACCTCGCCATGGAGCTGGAGGAAAAAGGGCTGCTCAAACGGTACAACACGGAGCTCATCGGGGCTTCGGCGGAGGCGATCCGGCGGGCGGAAGACCGTCAGCTTTTCAAGGAGACCATGCAGAAGATCGGTCTCGACATGCCCCGTTCCGGTTCGGCCCATACTGAAAACGAAGCACGGGCCATCGCCCGGACCATCGGCAGCTGGCCCCTCATCATCCGGCCCGGATTCACCCTCGGCGGTACGGGGGGCGGCATCGCCCACGACGAGGAGGAGCTGGGCGTCATCGTCCGGCGGGGCTTGGAAGCGAGCCTCAACTGCGAAGTGCTGATCGAAGAATCGCTCCTGGGCTGGAAAGAGTTCGAAATGGAGGTCATGCGTGACAAGAAGGGCAGCAGCGTCATCGTCTGCTCCATCGAGAACCTGGACCCCATGGGGGTGCATACGGGCGACAGCATCACCGTGGCCCCCATCCAGACCCTGACCGACCGCGAGTATCAGGAAATGCGCACGGATTCGCTGCGGGTGCTGGCGGCCATCGGCGTGGAAACGGGCGGCAGCAACGTCCAGTGGGCCGTGGAGCCGGGAACGGGCCGCCGGATCATTATCGAAATGAACCCCCGGGTGAGCCGTTCCAGCGCTCTTGCGAGCAAGGCCACGGGCTTTCCCATCGCGAAGATCGCGGCGAAGCTGGCCGTGGGCTATACGCTGGATGAACTGCGCAACGACATCACGGGGAGCACCCCCAGCTGTTTCGAACCGGCGCTGGACTACGTGGTGACGAAGGTCCCCCGCTTCACTTTCGAAAAATTCCCCAGCGCGGAAACGACGCTGGGGACTCAGATGAAGTCCGTGGGCGAGGTCATGGCCATCGGCCGGACCTTCAAGCAGAGTATCCAGAAGGCCCTGCGGAGTCTGGAAACGGGCCGGGCGGGCTTCGGCGCCGACGGCAAGGACGGGAAATTCGAAGCCCTTTCGGACGAGGAGCTGGCGCATGAGATCAGTCGTCCCCACGCGGACCGGCTTTTCTGCATCCGGGCGGCCTTCAAACGGCACTGGAGCGTGGAAAAGGTCCACGGCCTGAGCGCCATCGACCCCTATTTCCTGCGGCATCTGGAAGAACTGAGCACGTTCGAAGAGGAGATCGCGGGCGCGGGCAGTGTGGAGAAACTGTCGCAGGATCCGGCGCTGTTCCGGCAGGCCAAGGAGCTGGGCTACAGCGACCGTCAGCTGGCGTTCCTCCTCAAGAGCACGGAAACCGCGGTCCGGCAGGCGCGGAAGGATTCGGGCGTCGTCCCCGTCTACGGGGCGGTGGACACCTGCGCGGGAGAGTTCGAGGCGGTGACGCCCTACTATTACAGCACCTGGGCGGACCGGGGAGAAGAGGTCCGGAAGACGGGGAAGAGATCCATCATGGTCCTCGGGGGCGGCCCCAACCGGATCGGCCAGGGGATCGAGTTCGACTACTGCTGCTGCCATGCGGCCTTTTCCCTGCGCGAAGCGGGCTTCGAGGTGGTGATGGTTAATTCCAACCCCGAGACGGTTTCCACCGACTACGACACCAGCGACAAGCTGTACTTCGAGCCGCTGACCCTCGAGGATGTGATGAACATCTACGAACGGGAAAAGTGCGAAGGCGTGATCGTCCAGTTCGGCGGGCAGACGCCGCTCAACCTGGCCCTCGCCCTCAAACAGGCGGGAGCCCATGTGCTGGGGACGACCCCCGAGGACATCGACCTGGCCGAAGACCGGGACTATTTCAAGCAGCTGGCCTCGAAGATCGGGATCCGCCAGCCGGCCAGCGGCATCGCCCACAACGTGGAAGAAGCGGTGGCAGTGGCCGAAGGGATCGGCTACCCGGTGCTGGTGCGGCCCAGTTTCGTGCTGGGCGGCCGGGGCATGGTCATCGTCTACAAAGAGAAATACCTGCGGAAGTTCGTGGAAGAGGCCGCGGCCGCGGCGGAAGGCAAGCCCATCCTCATCGACCGGTTCCTCGAAGAGGCGACGGAGCTGGATGTGGACTGCATTTCCGACGGCAAAACCACCGTCATCGGGGCCGTTCTGGAGCATGTGGAGCCCGCCGGGATCCACTCCGGGGATTCGGCGTCGGTGACGCCGCCCATGACCCTGGGGCCGGAGATCCGGGAACAGGTGAGGCAGTACGCGCTGGATTTCGCCCGCGAGCTCCACGTCTGCGGGCTGATGAACATGCAGCTGGCGGTGAAGGAGGGCGTGATCTACATGATCGAGGTGAACCCGCGGGCTTCGCGGACCATCCCCTTCGTGAGCAAATCCATCGGCCGCTCGCTTGCGGGGATGGCGGCGCTGTGCATGGTGGGCAGGAGCCTCGGGGAGCAGGGCTTCACCGAAGAGGTGAAACCGCCTTACACGGCGGTGAAGGAGGCGGTGTTCCCCTTCGTCAAATTCCCCGGCGCGGACGTGATACTGAGTCCCGAGATGAAATCCACGGGCGAGGTGATGAGCATCGACCCCGACCGGGGGCTTGCCTACCTGAAAAGCCAGATCGCGGCGGGGAGCCGCCTGCCCCAGACGGGGACCGTCTTCCTTTCGGTGAAGGACGCGGACAAGCCGAAGATCATCGAGATCGGCAAGAAGCTCCAGGAGCTGGGGTTCACGCTGTACGCGACGCTGGGCACCTCCACCTTGCTGTGGGGCGCCGGGATCAAGACCCATGCGATCTTCCGGATCTCCGACGGGCGGCCCAATCTGCTGGATCTGCTCCACGAACACGGGGTGCAGTGGGTAATCAACACGACGGAGCCCGGCGCGGCGGCGCGGGTGGACGAGATCCTGATGCGGACCCGCGCGGTGGGCGCGGGAGTCCCGCTGACCACCACCATCGCGGGCGCGACGGCGGCGTTGGAGGGGCTCTCGGACAAGCTGGAATTCGGCCGTTTCGAGGTCTGTTCGCTCCAGGAATATCACAGACATCTGAGGTAAACAACAAGAATTGAAATGGAAAAGATAATCGTTCTCGATTTCGGTTCGCAGTACAGTCAGCTGATCGCGCGGCGGATCCGGGAGTGTCACGTCTACAGCCAGATCGTGCCTTTCGGGACGCCTGCGGCGGAGATAAGAAAAGAAGCGCCGAAGGGGATCATCCTTTCGGGCGGCCCGGCCAGCGTGTACGCGGAAAACGCGCCCAAATGCGACCCGGCGATTTTCGACCTCGGGGTGCCCGTGCTGGGCATCTGCTACGGGCTGCAGCTCACGCTGCACACCTTCGGCGGCGTGATCGCCCGTTCGGCGGCCCGCGAGTACGGAAAAGCCGAGGTGCGGATAAAGAAGGCGACTCCCCTCTTCGCCGGGCTCCCGGAGCGGATCGAGGTGTGGATGAGCCACGGGGACAAAGTGACCGAGCTTCCCCCCGGCGGAGCCGAGATCCTCGGGGAAAGCGAAAACACCTCTTTCTGCGCGCTGAAACTGAAGGACCGGGAAATCTACGGACTTCAATTTCACCCCGAGGTGGCCCATACGCCCCGGGGGAAGGAGATCTTGAACAACTTCTGCACCCGGATCTGCGGATGCCGCGGCGAGTGGCGGATGAGCTCCTTCGTCGAGAGCGCGGTGAAGGAGATCCGGGAAAAGGTCGGAAAAGCCAAGGTGATCCTCGGGCTTTCCGGCGGCGTCGATTCCAGCGTGGCGGCGGCGCTGATCCACCGGGGGATCGGGGACCAGCTGCACTGCATCTTCGTCGACAACGGGCTGCTGCGGAAGAACGAGCCGGAGCGGGTGAGGGAACTTTTCGGAAAATCCTTCAAGATGCAATTGACGTGCGTGGACGCGTCGGAGCGGTTTCTGTCGAAGCTTGCGAACGTGAGCGACCCCGAAACCAAGCGCAAGATCATCGGGAAGGAGTTCGTGGAGGTCTTCACCGAGGCCGCCGCCGGGATCCCCGATGCGGAGTTTCTGGGACAGGGGACCACCTATCCGGACGTGATCGAAAGCGTGTCCATCGCCGGGAATCCCTCGGCTCTGATCAAGAGCCACCACACCGTGGGGGGCCTGCCCGCGGGGCTGAAGTTCAAACTGCTGGAGCCGTTGAAGTGCCTTTTCAAGGACGAAGTGCGGGAGCTGGGGCGTGAGCTGGGACTGCCCGAAGAGGCGGTGATGCGCCAGCCCTTCCCCGGCCCCGGTCTGGCGGTGCGGCACCTGGGCGCGGTGACCCGCGAGACGCTGGAAATACTCCGGAACGCGGACGAGGTCGTGACCCAGGAGATCCGGGCGGCGGGACTGTACCGCAAGGTCTGGCAGTCCTTCGCGGTCTTCCTCCCCGTGCGGAGCGTGGGCGTGATGGGCGACGAGCGCAGTTACGACTGGTGCATAGCCTTGCGGACGGTGGAAAGTTCCGACGGGATGACGGCGGACTGGGCCGAACTGCCCTACGAGGTGATCCGGAAGATCTCCGGCCGGATCACGAACGAGGTCGCCGGGGTGAACCGGGTCGTCTACGACGTGACCAGCAAGCCCCCCGCCACCATCGAGTGGGAATAGACACCTCCGTGCCGCCCCCGTCAGTTGCCGGAACAATAAGCGGATCGAAATCCTCCCTGACCGGCCGTGAAGTGAAATCCTCCCGGCTCCGCCGTCCCGCGGCCCGGTGTCCTTTCGGCGAAGCGGGGCTGGAGCCGGGCCGTATCGCGTGGCGCATTCCCTGAGGTCGGCGGCCGGCGTCATTCGCTGAAGAGATCGGCCAGCTCCTTCGCCCAGCGTTCCTTTTCGCGGCGGAACTCGCCCGGTGTGACGTGGAAGCGCTCCCGGAATTTCCGGTGAAAGGAGCCCGCCCCGGAAAACTGGAGTTCCCGGACGATCTCCGCCAGCGGCTCCTTCGAACGCAGCAGCGCCGCCGCGGCCGCCCGGAGCTTCAGCTCCTCCACATAGCGGTGGGGCGTGGTGTGAAAAGTCCTCTTCCAGTACTGGTAGAAGGAGGCGTGGGAAAATCCGAACTGCTCCGCCACGGTGTCCAGAGCGAGTTTTTCGTCGAAGTGGTGCTGGAAGTAGAGTTCGACTTCACGGATGCGGCTCTCCGGCGTCCGCTCTCCGGCGGGAGCTCCCTGCCGGACAAAGAGGAGCTCCCGCAGGATGTCGAAACAGATGCCGTCGATCCGGTCTCCGGGGTTTTCCAGCGAGGTGCAGATGCGGATGAACTTGCGGAATTCGCCCACGAGCCGCTGAAGTTCCGTTCCCAGCCGCAGGGGCAGAAAGGGCTCTTCGGGGAACAGGCCCCACGAACGCAGCAGCGCCACGGTTTCCGCCGGATAGCTGAAGCCGATGGCCTCACGGGGAGAAACGCCGTCGAGGCGGATCCTCATGCCGGGACGCTTGAAGACCACGTTGGGAAAGGGGATGTTCATGATCCGGCCGTCGATCTCGTCCCGGCACAGCCGGGCGTCCGAATCGAGGCGCACCGTGACCTCGTACTTGCCGAAGATCATCTCCTGCTCGTCCGCCGGGAAGCGTCTCCGGCCGCAGGAATACAATCCTGACACATTTGCCGGGAAACGGGAAACACGTTTCAGCTCCAGCGCATCCGGAAAAATGAATGCCATAGGGAAAACCTTTCTTCATCAACGAAAAACACCTGTCCTTCCTAATATATTCCCACCGGGCCTTTTTTGCAACTCGCGGGGAGGGGCGAAAGCCTGCTTTTTACCGGAAAAAATACGATTTGATATACCTTGATATACAAAATAACCTTGCCTTGGAGCTTTGCGGTGCTATATTATAAGGCATATCGTCAAAAAAAGGGAATGAGAATGAAAAAACAAACCAAAGACTCCGTTTTCACGCTGATCGAACTTCTGGTGGTCATCGCCATCCTCGCCATCCTCGCCTCCATGCTGCTGCCCGCGTTGCAGCAGGCCCGGGACCGGGCCGCCGCCGTCAGTTGTCAGAACAATTTCAAGACGCTGGGCAACGCCCTGGCCCTCTACCTTCAGGACAACAGCGACTTCTGGCCGGGCTACTGGAACGGCGGCAGTCCCAACCAGACCTTCCGCTCGTGTTTCTTTTACTGCAAGAAGCGTCCTGCGAACAACGCCGGAGACTTCGGGCTTCTGTGCGACTATCTGGGGTTCGACTCGAACGCCTCTCTTTTCGGCGTCCGCCGCGTGAACAACGAGATGGTCGTCTGCAAATTCGCCTGTCCGAAACTGCCCCGCGAGGTCGCTCCCGGAAAAGAGTACCGGAGCGGTCTCGCCATGACCAAGAACGGGTCGAAATCCTCCCTGACCAACCGTGAAGTGAAGAGCACCCGGCTCCGCCGTCCCGCGGCCTGGTGTCCTTTCGGCGAAGTGGAGCAGGGCGATCTTTCCGCGTGTCTTGCGTGGAACTACGAGGCCGTTCCGGGCGAGGTGAAGACCAACGCCTTCGCCTACCGCCACGGCTCGGGCAGCGGCGCGGGCGCGGTGCTCATTTACGGCGACTTCCATGTGGCCCTGCTGAATAAGTATCAGATCCCCGCCAACTGGTCCGTGGGCAGCCCCGCCTACTACGGCTGCTTCTGGAATCCCTGGCCGCAGGCGGGCTACGAAGACCGGTGGAAATAAGCCGCGTTGCGCCCGGCGAAGGGGCCCATCGACATGAAAAAGACGCTCCTCATTCCGGCGGCGCTCTGCGGCATTTTCTCCGGACTGGCGGGACTGACCGTTGCAGAGAGCGGAAAATCTCCCTGTCAGATCGTGGTCCCCGAACCCGCGGGGAACAAGGCCCTGGACGATTACGTCGCCCTGGGCGGCAAGGTGATCCGGACCGCCGTCAAAAAGGCTTCCGGAGCCGTCGTCACCGTGACCCTCCCGGGCCGGGGCAAGGCGTATCTCACCGCCGGATGGGTCAACGCCGCGGGCCGCTTCGCCGCCAACAGTTCCGAAGTTCCGGGGACGGTCCTTTCCGACCGGCCCCAGGTGCTGACCCGGACCTTCCGCCCGACGCCGCGGATCCGGCAGAAGGGGGGCGACGCCTTTTACGCCAACATCTTCCTCCGCCGTCCCGACGGGGGATTCATCATGCAGAAAGCGGAACTGAGGATCCGCAGGGCAAAATAACCGACAAGGAGAATCGTTCCATGGCACAGCAGCAATTTCTCGAACTCGACAACGGCAAACTCGATCTGCGCCTCGCTTCCGACGGATCGAGGATCGAGATCCGCACTCCCCGGGGCACCTTGTGGGAACGGGAGAACTACATCACCGCGGTCTACGGCGGGCAGAGGCTGCTGGAACTGCTCCCGTGGAGCAAGGTGAAGACCTCCCTCGCCGACGACGAGATCCGCATCGACATCACCGATACCGTCTGGTACGGCCGTTTTCCGGGGCACGGGTACTTAAAACCCGATCCCGCGCCGCCCATCACTTTTTCGTTCCGGATCAGGCTGGAAGACGAGGATGTCCTCTTCATCACCGAAGTCCCGAAAAACCTCGACGACGAGACCGTGGAGATCTTCTTCCCCGACGCGGCGCTGAAATGGGACACCGCCAAACCGGGAGAACTGGCCGGAGCCTTCAACACGGCGGGGGCCCTCTTTTCCTATCCTTCGCAGGAGCGGCTCTATCTGGACTACTGGACGATCCTGCCCGTGGCGGGCTTTTTCACCCCCGAAGGCGGCGCGGGGATCCGGACCGCGGAAGTTTGCGACTACCGGATCCGCCTCGACGTCAACAACCGGGGCCCCGCGGGACAGGCGGTCCTCATCCACAGCTTCGACCGGGGCAAGAGCGAGTACGAACGCACCGTGCGGATGCACTTCTTCCCCAAAGGGAGCAATTACGTGGACCTGGCCAAGTGGCACCGGGCGGGCGTCAAGCGCGAAGGGCGCTTCGTCACGCTGAAGGACAAGATCGCCGCCACGCCCGAAGCGGCCAAGCTGGCGGGCTCCGTCATCTGGAAGCACAACGTCTACGCGTGTCCGGTCCCGCCCGGCGTGAAGAAGGATTACTCCCTCTACACCCGCAGCCTCGAGGCGGCCGAAGCCGAAGGCCGCCCCGGCAACTGGAGCGCGAAAGAAATCTTCGACACCGCTCACGCCGCCGGATTCGACCGGGTGTGCATCCTCAACACCGGGTGGAGCTACAAGGGCTTCGACAGCGGCTATCCCACCCGCTTCCCGGTGAATCCCGAACGGGGCACGGAAGAGGAGTTCAAGGCCGCCGCCGCCTACGGCCGGAGCTTGTCGCCCGACTACATCTTCTCGGTCCACGACAACTACCGGGACGTCTACCCCAATACGCCGGAATTTTCCTTCGACGAGGTCATGCGCGACCAGGACGGCGGCCGCATCAAGGGCGGCATCTGGCAGGGGGGCCGCTGTTACCTCATGTGCGGGAAATGTACGCAGAAGTATGCGCAGAGGGACCTTGCCCATATCGCCGAAATGTGCGGAAGGGGGGCCATCTATCTGGACGTTCAGGGCGGGGTGACCCTGCGGAACTGCTACCATCCGGACCACCCCGGCTCCAAGCGGGACGACGCCCGGTGGCGGCTGGAGACTTTCCGCCTCGCAAAGAAATTCATCGGCGCCGTGGCCACCGAGGGGGCGCCTCACGAGTTCGCCATACCGGACATCGACCTGGGAGCCTATCCCGGCATCAAAAACGGCAACGCTTCCAACCGGCGGCCCATCCCCTTCCTGTATCTGGTCTACCACGATTCGCTCTACGGCTTCTTCGGGCAGGGGACCTGCGGCGTCTGGGGCAAAGAGTATGTGAACTACGTGGCCCTTTACGGGGCGCTGCCCTGGGACTTCGGGGCGGATTCGCTCCGCATTTCGCGGGAACTGCGCGACACTTGCACCGCGGAAATGCTCACCCACGAATTCCTTTCTGAAACGCTTCAGCGCACATGTTTTTCCGACGGCGTCCGGGTCCTCGCCAACTTCGGTTCGAAGGAGGAAGAGGGGATCCCCGCCGGAAGTTTCGTCATCAGAAAGTGATCTTCCGTTTCCGCCGCCCCTTTCCCCGTTGAAAAGGGGCGGAAAAGAGCGGAGAGCAGCCCCTTTCGAGGTTGAAAAAACAGGGGTTCGGGTGTATCTTATATACAGAGCATTTCGAAGTACACGCCCGGTGAACTCCCGTGAAAATCGGGGACTGTCCCGCAACTGTGAGAACGCGTCCGCGTTCGAGTCAGATCCCGGAACTTCGAAAATCAACAACACGCTTCATGTGCGAGAGACACAGAAAGGCAAAAAAAATGCAAGCGAAGTTTTTGTCCGCGGGGAGAGTTCCTTCCCGGACCGCCCTCAACTCCTTCACCCTCATCGAGCTCCTGGTGGTCATCGCCATCATCGCCATCCTGGCCGGAATGCTCCTGCCCGCGCTGCAGCAGGCCCGCGAAAGAGCCAAGAGCTCTTCGTGCACGTCGAACTTGAAACAGCTCGGTCTGGCCAACAATGCCTACGCCGAAGATAACAGCGACTGGTTCTGCCGCTACGTGAATCCCGATCCCGGCGCCAGCGGCAAGAGCCTGCCCGGAAATTACTGGTTCGGACGCTCCGCCGACGGCAAGGTGTTCGACATGACCACCAGCCCCATTCTCGGCAGTTATTACGGCAACGTGCCGAAGGTCCTGATCTGCCCTTCGGAACGGCTGGTCAAAGCGTACAACAACGGCGGTCATACCTACACGGGCGACGTCACTCAGGTCGCCAGCGGGGCGGGCGGATACGGCTACATGGGGCAGTGGTTCGGTGATTATGACCGGGAGGGCAAATCCATCAAACGGGGTATGACGGCCAACACTTCGCGCACGGTCCTGTTTGCCGACTCCGCCCGTTCCAAAATGGGCTCCAGTCTCTACGATCCTTACCGCACGGTCGCACTTCTGTACCCCCGGACCACCCCGCGCAGCACCCGGAATGACAATGCGGGCAAGGGAACGACTCATTTCCGTCACGCCAATACGGCCAACATCACCTGGGTGGACGGTCATGTTTCCGCCGAACAACCCGGCGAACTTTGTGACGATTCAGTCGCCCGGCTGGCCAAGATCGGATTTGCCGGGTCTCCGGAAAACGATCCCTATCTTCCGAGCGACAGATACATTCAATAATCCTGTTCGGGGGGAGGCGGCATGAGGGGTACCAGACACGGCGGAGTGCGCAGTTTGATGGGTTATCCTGCCGCGGAGGAACCGGAACCCTTCGCGGCCTGGGACCGGGCGGTTTCCCGGCCGCCCCGGGAGGCGATTCTCTACATCCACATCCCCTACTGCCGTTCCCGCTGTTCCTTCTGCCCCTTCTACCGGGGGAGCGCGGATGAGCGGGAATGGCGGGAGTATGCGGCGCTGCTCGAAAAAGAGCTTCGGCAGACGGCCTCTCTTTTCGCCGGAACGGTCATCAGCACCGTCTATTTCGGCGGCGGCACGCCGAGCGATCTGCCGCCCGGGGCCATAAGGCGGCTTCTGCGCACGCTGAAAAGTTGTTACCGCCTCGCCAACGACTGCGAGATCACCCTCGAATCCCGCATCGACGGCTTCGATGAGGAGCGGATCGCAGCGGCGCTCGAAAACGGCGTCAACCGCTTTTCTCTGGGCGTGCAGACCTTCGATACGGACTTGCGGCGGGCTCTTGGGCGAACGTCCGACCGGGAAACCGTGCTGAAACTCATCGAACTGCTGACCGGGGCCGGGCAGGCCTCCGTGGCGGCAGATATCCTTTACGGTTTGCCGGGACAGACGCCGAAAATGCTGCTGAACGACCTCGACACGGCGGTGAAGGGGACCGCCCTTTCGGGCATCTCCTTCTACCGTCTCCATCTTCACGAAAAACTGCCCCTTGCCGGAAAGATCCGGCAGGGCCTCATGCCGGCTCTTCCCGGCGAGGAAGAGTGCTTCGAACTCTTCTCTCTCGCCGAGGACCGCCTGGAGGAGGCGGGAGCGAAGCGCATTTCCTTCAAGCACTTTTCCCTGCATCCGCGGGAAAGGGATCTCCACAACGAACTTTCCGCGTGGAAATCCCCCTGCATCCCCTTCGGCATCGGTGCGGGAGGACGGATCGGAGTCTGGCGGTTCGGTCAGGCCGGGGAGTTCGACCTTTATCGCCGCCTGACGGAAGAGGGGCGCAAGCCCCTGGCTTCGGCGGGAAGATTTCCCGCCGATCATGCCGCAGGCGCCCGAATCGCGGGCCAGCTCAACTGCCGGATGAACTGCGACCCCGAATACACCGCTTCCGCCGCGCCGGAAGAGTTGCGGGAAAAGGTCCGGAAAAATCTCGAAACCGCCCTCTCCGGACTGGCGGCGAAGGGATTTTTTCATCCGCCCCGGTTCGGTGCGTACCGGCTGACCCGGCGGGGCCGGTTCCAATGCGGAGCCGTTGCAAGTGAACTTATGGAATGCGCCGCCCGCGCATGGGAACAATAAAAGAAAACGGAGTGTGCCATGTACGAAAAAATCATCCCGGCGGTCCTCCTGATCGCCGCCGCCTTTTCTTCTCTCCCCGGAGCTGATCCCGCCGGAAATAAGCCGGCGCCTCGGACGATCCCCTACCGGCAGCTCGACGGCAATACGGTCGCCGTCAAGGTCAACCCTCAGCGGGTGGTCATCGGCTACGGGTCCCTGGCCAAGGTGTGGGATCTGGCCGGGGGCCGCGCCATCGCCGTGCCCGGACTGCTTTCCAAGGACGCGCTTCCGGAAAGCATGAGAAATTTGCCCTCTTCGGGGTCGCCGCAAGTTCCCAACGTGGAGGCCGTCGCGGCCATGAAGCCCGATCTGGTGCTGCTGATGGGCCACCTGCCCCGGCACCGGGACTGCGCGGCGCTGTTCCAAAGCATGGGCATCGACACCGTCTGCGTCACCTACAACACCTACAGGGACTTTCTCGAACTGCTCAAGTTTTTCTGCCGGCTCAACGGCCGGGAACTGAAGGATGTGCCCCGGGCGAAAAAGATCATCGCCGACGTCCAGTCCGTCTGCGCCGGGGTGAAGGGCCGTCCCGCGCCCCGCTGTGCGGTCTTGTTCGCCTCGGCCGCCGGATTTTCTCTCGAAGCGGGGGGGACCAACAACGGCATCATGCTGGAAATGCTGGGCGGGGAAAATATCCTCAAGGAGAAGGTCAGCCGCCGCGTCAAGTTCAGCTACGAAAAACTGCTGATGGAAAATCCGGACGTGATCTTCGTCGTGACCATGGGCAGAGCCCCGGCGCTGAAGAAGAAGTTCGAAAAGGAATTTTCTTCGCAGCCCGCGTGGCAGTCCATGAAGGCGGTGAAAAACAGCCGGGTCCACTTTCTGCCCTCCCGGCTCTTCCTGTACATGGCCGGCCCGGATTATCCCGAGGCGTTTCGGTACATGGCGAAACTGCTCTACCCCGACATGGAGCGGAAATGAACGGATTTTCGAGATTCCTCCACAGCGCCGCCGGGAGAACGTGCTTCTGTATCGTCACCGCCATACTGCTGGCGGCGGCCATGGTGCTGAGTCTGCGCTTCGGGGCGCTGAAACTCACCACCTCGGAGATCCTGCGTCTTTTGTGGGAACGGCCTGAAGGGATCGAGAGCCAGATCATCATCAACATCCGTCTGCCCCGGATATTGCTGGGAGCCCTCACGGGGGCCTGTCTCGCCGCGGCGGGGACGATCCTGCAGAGCATCATGCGCAACCCGCTGGCCTCTCCGGGGATCATCGGCGTTTCCGCCGGGGCGGGACTTGCGGGGATACTGGTCATGCTGGCCGTCCCCCAGTTCAGCGTCCTGCTGGTCCCGGCGGCCTTCTGCGGAGCCTTGCTGACGGCGGTGCTGGTCTATCTGCTCGCGTGGAAACGGGGCGCTTCCCCCGTCCGGCTGATCCTGGCCGGGGTGGCGGTCTCGGCCATGCTGAGCGCTTTCAGCAGCACGATCCTGCTTTTCAACGCGGAAAAGGCCGGCGGGATCCTCGACTTTTCCATCGGCTCCCTTTCCGCCCGCTCCTGGCTTCAGATCGAACAGGCCGGGATCTACATGGGGCTCGGACTTCTCGGAGCCGTCGCGCTGGGTGCCAAACTCAACATCCTCGCCCTGGGCGATGAGGTGGCCGCCGGGCTGGGCATGAACGTGGAAAGGGTGCGGTTTCTGGCCATCGCCGCGGCGGCGCTGCTGGCGGCTTCGGCGGTGAGCGTGGCGGGACTGCTCGGCTTCGTGGGGCTGATCGCGCCGCATATCGTCCGGCTCGTCATCGGGGGAGACAACCGTTTTCTCGTCCCCGGCTCCGCCCTTTTCGGCGGGCTCATGGTGGTTGCCTGCGACGCCGCGGGCCGCATGGTCATCGAGCCTTCCGAACTGCCGGTGGGGATCATCATGGCCCTCCTGGGGCCTCCCTTCTTTCTCTGGCTTTTGAGGAGACAGCGCTATGGAGCTTGAGGTCCGCGAAATCAAGGGCGGCTACGGCGCCGATCTGGTCATCGACGGCGTGAGCTTCACCGTGCGGTCGGGCTCGGTGGTGACTTTGCTGGGGCCCAACGGCTCCGGCAAGTCCACGTTGCTGAAAATGCTGGGGCGGATCCTGAAGCCCCGCAGCGGAAGCGTGCTGCTGGACGGCAAAGAGCTCTCTTCCCTCGATTCCGCCGCACTGGCCCGGAAGATGGCCGTGCTGCCCCAGCTGCATCAGGCTCCCGGCGAGATCACCGTGGAGGAACTGGTCACTTTGGGACGCTATCCCCACCGGGGATGGAACTTCGTCATGTCTTCCACTGACCGGGAGGCGGTGGAGCGCTCCCTTGCCATGACGCGGATGACGCAGTTCCGCGACCGGCCCATGAACTCCCTTTCCGGCGGCGAACGCCAGCGGGCGTGGATCGCCATGACTCTCGCTCAGGAACCGGAACTGCTGCTCCTGGATGAACCCACCACCTTTCTCGACATCAGCTGTCAGTTCGAGATCGTCGAGATCATCCGGAAACTGAACCGGGGATCCGGGCTCACGGTCGTCATGGTCCTCCACGACCTGAATCTGGCGGCCGCCTGCTCGGACCCGCTTATCATGCTCAAGGACCGCAAGATCCGCTGTACCGGCACTCCCGCCGAGGTCCTGACCCCGGAAATTTTGCGGGAGGTCTTCCAGATCGAAGCCCGGATCGTGATGCTCGAAGAGGGCTACCCCTGCTGCATCACCACCGGATCGGCAAGAGGTGAAAAATGAAGATCCTGATCGTCTATGCCAGCCGGGAAACCGGCAACTCGGCCCGTGTGGCGCAGGCCATCGCCGACCGGCTGGGGCCGGAGTGTTCCCTGTTCTCCGTTTCCCAAGCCCCCGATCCCGGCGGATTCGATTTCGTTGCGCTGGGCTTCGGCATCTACCGGGGCTGGCCCGACGGCGACATGATCGCCTATATGAAGCGCTGCCGGAAAAAGAAGGTCGGGCTTTTCATGACGCTGGGGGCGTGGCCGGACTCCGCGCCCGCCGCCAACTGTCTGGGCCGGGCCGAGGGGCTGCTTGCCGACTGCACGGTCTGCGTGAAATTCGCCTGCCAGGGAGCCTACGCGCCCGAGTTTCTCGCCAGACTCCAGAGCTTGCCCCCGACCTCCAGCCACGGGTGGACCCCGGAGCGGGCCCGGCGGATCACCGAGGCCATGAAGCACCCCGATGCGGAGGATCTGACCCGTGCCGGGGAGATGTTTTCTGCCGCAATCGAACACCTCCGCACTCAACCTTCCGTAACTTCCTCACCGATACAAAAAAAAGCGGTGGCGGCGGTCTTTTTCGGCAGTACGGTGCCGCGGGCGCGGGAAGCCTACCGGAAGATCACGGAGGAGACGGAAAAACGTTTCCCCGGCGTCCCGGTGTTTCAAGCCTACACTTCCGAGATCGTGCGGAAGCGGACCGGGTACACGGTGCCCTCCCTGCCCGAGCTGCTCAAGAAACTTCAGCTCGAGGGGTACACGGGCGTGGACGTCCTTGCCGGTCTCCTGTCGCCGGGGGAGGAGTACCACCGCCTGCTCCGGGATGTCTCCGGTTTTTCGCGGAGCCTGCCCTGCCGCGTCACGCAGGTCCCCTTTTCCTCCCTCGGGCGGATGCGGGAATTTCTGAACCGGACCGCAGCCTCGCTGCCCCCCGAAAGGAAGCCCGATGAGGATGTGCTCTTCATGGGCCACGGCAATCCCGACGGCCGGGCCGACTTCATCTATATGACGGCGGCCCAGGAGCTGGCGAAGATCGATCCCCGGTTCCATCTGGCCTGCGTGGAGGGGGCTCCCGGTCTGGACGAGGTGATGCCGAAGCTGAATGCGAAGAAGGTGTACCTGGTCCCCTTCATGCTGGTGGCGGGAGATCACGCCCTCAATGATATGGCGGGGGAGGAAGAGGAGTCCTGGCGTTCCCGCCTCGAAGCGAAGGGCTTCCGGTGCGAATGCGTGCTCCGGGGGCTGGGCGAGGCGGAAGGTGTGGCCGCCTTGTTCCCCGACTATCTGAAGGCGCTGGATGAACCGTGAGAAAACTCCGGCAAAGTCATGCCGCTTTCGCACGGCGCATTTGCAATTCGCGGCGTTCCGGTGTATGTTGAGTAACGGTCAAGGAAAAATGGGAGAATTCGGACGATGATCCGGCACGGAGGCGATCGGGCTTTTCTGGCGCAGCTTGCGCATTGCGATCCGGGAGAGATCCTGGATTTCAGCGTGAATCTGCACCCCTCGGGGATGCCCGACGGGCTTCCCGCGGTCCTGCTGCGCGCCCTGAACAAGGTGGGCCCCTACCCGGAGCCTCACGCCGAGAGCCTTTCCCGTCTGGCGGGGGCCAAATGGAACCGGCCCGCGGGAGAATTCCTCTTCGGCAACGGCTCCAGCGAACTGCTGGAGCTCCTGCCCCGTGTTCTTCCCTGCCGGGAGGCCCTGATCGTCACGCCGGGCTATCTCGAGTACGCCCGGAGCTGCGAAAAGGCCGGGCTGACGGTCCGGGAGTTCCCCCTGCGCGAGGAGCGGGATTTCGTGCCGGACCTGACCGAACTGGTCCGGGCCGCTTCCCCCGGCGGACTGGTCATCATGGGCAATCCCGACAACCCCACGGGGGCGACGGCGCCCGCGTCTTCCCTTTGGGAAACGGTGAAGGCGAACGAAGGACTCTTCTTCCTCATCGACGAAGCTTTCGCCGAGTTTTCCGGGGAGACATTGCTGGAACTGCCCCCTCTGCCCAATCTTTTCGTTCTGCACTCCCTGACCAAGTTCTACGCCATGGCGGGGGTGCGGGCGGGCTTCATCCGCGGCCCGGAACAGTGGATCGCCGCCATGCGGGAACTGCAGACCACCTGGAGCGTGGGGACCGTGGCGGCGGAGGCGGCGGCCTTTCTGCTGAGTTCCGACGTGCAGGACCGGGCCGTGGTGGACGAATTGCGGGAGGAGCTTGCTTCCGGGCTCCGGGCCGCCGGATTGAAGGTCTATCCCTCCCATGCCAATTATCTGCTCTGCCGCTCGGAGCGTCCCCTCTTCGAAGCTTTGCTCGAAAAGCGCATCGCCGTCCGGGACTGTTCCAACTATCCGGGGCTGGACGGGCACTATTTCCGGGTGGCGGTCCGCAGTCGCGGGGACAACGAAAAACTTCTGCAGGCCATCGCGCCTTCGCAGGCTCCGTATATCGCCTGCAAGCGCCCGAAACCCGCCGTCATGCTGCAGGGGACCTGTTCCAACGCGGGCAAGAGCGTCCTCGCCGCCGCCTTCTGCCGCATCCTCCTTCAGGACGGCTTTTCCGTGGCGCCCTTCAAGGCCCAGAACATGGCGCTGAACTCCTTCGTCACCCCCGACGGCGGAGAGATCGGCCGGGCGCAGGCGGTGCAGGCCGAAGCCTGCCGTCTGGACCCCGACGTGCGCATGAACCCCATCCTCCTGAAGCCGGACAGCGATCTGGGCAGTCAGGTGGTGGTGATGGGCCACCCCATCGGCAACTTCAAAGTCCGGGATTACTTCCGCAAGAAAAAGGAGCTGTGGCGCCAAGTCACGGCGGCCTACGATTCCCTCGCTTCCGAACACGACTGCGTGGTGCTGGAGGGGGCGGGCAGTCCGGGAGAGGTCAATCTGAAATCCTCGGATATCGTCAACATGAACATGGCGAAGTACGCCTGCGCCCCCGTGATCCTGACCGGCGACATCGACCGGGGGGGCGTCTACGCCTCCTTCATCGGCACCTGGATGACCCTCGAGCCGGGGGAACGGGAACTGCTTTACGGCTTCCTCGTCAACAAATTCCGGGGGGACCCCTCCCTGCTCCGGGACGCCCACACCTACGTGGAAAAGATGACGGGGAAGCCCGTCCTGGGCGTCATCGACTTTCAGCACAAGCTGGGATTGCCGGAAGAGGACTCCGTCGGATTCTCATTCGCCGCTCAGACGGCGAAGGATGCCCTCTGTCTCGACGCGGCGGTGATCCATCCGGGGCACATTTCCAACTTCACCGACTTCGCTCCTCTGGAGCAGGAACCCGACGTGCGGCTCCGGATCGTGGAAGAGGGGGACGATCTGGGGGATCCCGATCTGATCCTGCTCCCCGGAAGCAAATCCGTCGCGGGCGATATGGAAAGACTTCGCCTTTCGGGGCTCTGGGAGAAATTGAAGCGGAGTTCCGCCTATCTCTGCGGCATCTGCGGCGGACTGCAGATGCTGGGCGAAAGGATCTGCGACCCGGAACACGTGGAGTCCGCGGGCGTCTGCGCGGAAGGGTTGGGTCTTTTACCCCTCGAAACCGTCATGGCCCCGGAAAAGACGCTCCTCCGGACCCGGAGTCTCTGCGGGGATCTCGGGGAAACCTCCGGCTACGAGATCCACCACGGCCGGACCCGTGCGCTGGCGGAGACGGTGACGGTCCACCGCACCCCTGACGGGCGGGAAACGGGCTTCGAAAAGGGGAACTGCTTCGGGACCTACCTGCACGGCATCTTCGACGACGACCGTTTCCGCCGGGCCTTCCTGAACCGCCTGCGGAAGAGGAAGAACTGGCCGGAAACCCCCGAGCGGACGCACTACGGGATCGAGGAGGCCTTGAACAAACTCGCCGACCACGTCCGCTCCCGGGTGGATCTGAAAAAACTGTACAGGAGAATGGGATTATGACACCGCCCGAAAGTTTCATCTATGTCTTCACCGGCAACGGCAAGGGCAAGACCTCGGCGGCGCTGGGCGCCGTCGTGCGGGCGCTGGGGTGGGACTGGCGCGTGGCGGTCCTGCAGTTCATGAAAAGCGACCGGGACACGGGGGAGCGGCTCTTTTTCAAGCGGTTTTTCCCGCAGGTCCTCTTCGAAGATCTGGGGCTGGGCCGCAGCTGCAAGCCCGGCGAACACAAGGCCGCCGCCCAGGCGGGCTGGCTCCGGGCGGCGGAACTGCTGCAGAAGTTCGACGGGGAACTGCTCGTGCTGGACGAACTCAACGTGACGCTGGGCAAGGGTTATCTGGAACTCCCCGCCGTGCTTCAGGCCCTGCGGGAGCGCCGGGCGGGGCTGAACGTGGTCGTCACCGGGCGCTATGCCCCGCCGGAAATTCTGGAACTGGCCGATCTGGTTTCGTCGATCGAAGAGGTGAAACACCCCTTCCAGTCGGGGATCCCGGCGCAGAAAGGGCTGGATTGGTGATGGACTTTTCGAACATACTCTGGAATCTGGACGGCAGCGGCATCGAGCAGGAAAGTTTCCGCCGCATCGACGCCGAAACGCCGCCCGAAAAGAGGGCGAAATTTTCCGAAAAGGAGTGGCATGTGGCCCGGAGACTGGTCCACACGGGGGCCGATTTTTCGCTCCTCGACGTACTGGAATTTTCCCCCGGCGCGGTGGAGTCGGGGCTCGCGGCGCTCCACCGGGGGTGCCCGATCTACAGCGACTCCAACATGATCCGCTCCGGGTTGTCCGTGCCGAAACTGCAGAAGTTCCACGCCTCCTACACCCGCGACTCCATCCTCTGCCCCATCGCCGACGAAGAGGTGGTCCGGTACGCACGGGAACAGGGCGTCACCCGTGCGCTGGCGGCTGTGGAGATCCACCGGGAGTACTTCGACGACGCCATCTTCCTCTGCGGCAACTCGCCCCTCGCCCTGGCCTGGGTGGTCCGGCTCATCGCCTAAAGGAACATCCGGCCCGCCCTCATCATCGGCATGCCCGTGGGCTTCGTCAACGTGGTGGAGTCCAAGAAACTGCTGGACCATGCGGATGTTCCGTGGATCCGTCTCAACGGCCGCCGGGGCGGCAGTCCCTTCGCCGTGGCCGCGCTCCACGGGATCATGGAGAACGAACTTTCATGAAAGTTGAACCGGGCAAAGAACTTCGCAACGGTTTCACCACGGGCAGCGCCGTGGCCGCCGCCGCCGTGGCCGCTTTCCGGAACTCGGCGGATCAGGTGGAGCTTCTTCTCCCCTCGGGGGAAACGCTCCTCATCCCCGTGCTCCATGCGGAGCCGGGGCGGGCTTCGGTGGTCAAGGACGGCGGGGACGATCCCGACGTGACGAGCGGCATGACCCTCACCGTGACCCTCGCCCCCTGCGACGCCCCCGCGGACCCCAGGGACCACGAGGAGTCGGCGGACGGTCTGACGCTGGTGATCCGGGGGCTTTCCGGGGTGGGCACGGTCACCCGGCCCGGTCTGGCCGTGCCCGTGGGCAAATACGCCGTCAATCCGGGGCCTCGGAAAATGCTCCTCGCCAATCTGCTCCGCGCCGGGGTCCGGGGGCGCTGGCTCGTCGGCATCGAAGCCGCCGACGGCGAGACCGTCGCGGCAGAGACGTTGAACCCCACCCTCGGCATCGTGGGCGGGATATCCATTTTGGGGAACTCCGGGATCGTCCGGCCCTACTCCAACGCGGCCTACGCCGCCGCGATCCGCCTGCAGATAAGGAGTTTCGCCGCTTCGGGCGGGCGGAAGGCGGCGCTGGTGACGGGGAACCGCACCGCCGAGGCCGTGGCCAGGGATTTTCCCGAGATCCCGCCCGAAGGGGTGGTCCGCATGGGGGATTTCGTCTACATCGCGCTCCGGGCGGCGGCGGAAAGTGCGCTCCCCGCCGTCGTGGTGGGCTGCATGCCGGGCAAACTCTTCAAATACGCCTGCGAAGAGAAGAACACCCACGCCCACAAGAGCAAACTCGACCTGACCCGTCTGCGCTCCTTCGGCGTCGATCTGCCGAACGTTCCCCTCGAAAGCATGGACTCCATGGGGGAACTTTCGCACCATCTCGCCCCCGAAGCGTGGCGCGAAGTCCTGCGCAAGGTCCATTCACGGGCCCTCGCGGTCCTGCAGAGCTGGGCCGGATCGACCCGGGTCGAAGCGGTCCTCTACAACGAAAAAGGAGAAAAAGTGTCATGAAGATCATCTGCGCGGGCTGCTGCGGCGATCTCCTTTCGCAGACGGCCCTGAAAGCGGCGGAAAAGGCCGACATCGTCGCCGCCCCCCGGCGGCTCCTGGAGTCCGTCTCTTTGCCGGAGAACGCGGCGAAATGCGTCCTCGACGCGAAATTCATCGCCGATTTGCCCCGGTTTTTCCGGGAAAACGATTCGAAAACGATCCTTTTTCTCGCCTCCGGGGATCCCCTCTATCACGGCATCGGCGGGACGCTCCGCCGTCTGCTGCCCGGCGAAAAGATCCTTTTTTACCCGGCGCCCACGGCCTTCCAGCAGTTTTTCGCCGCCATCGGGCAGCCGTGGGAAGGGGCGGAGCTCTTTTCGCTCCACGCAAAAGAGGAGGAACTGCCCTTCCGGCGGATTTTGCGCTCCCGGCTCTGCGCCGTCTACGGCGATGCGGCCCGCCCCGCCAAGGTCATCGCCCAGCAGCTGATCGCCCTCTGGCCCCCCTGCGCGAACCGGGCTGCCGCCGCCGGGTGCGACTTGGGAACTCCGGGGGAGTTCGTCATGCAGGGACGTCTGGAAGAGATCGCCGGCTGTGAAAAAGCGGCCGCCTCCCTCTCGGTGCTGGCGCTCCTCCCCGGCGGACCGGGCGAAGTCCCGCAATTCCCGTTGGGGCTGCCCGACGACTCCTACACCCACTTCAAGAACATGATCACCCACCCGGAGATCCGGGCCGTGGTGCTGTCGAAACTGCGCCTCGGCCCCGGCGTTATGTGGGATCTGGGCGCGGGCAGCGGCTCCGTGGGGCTGGAGGCGGCGCTTCTCTGCCCCGGCCTCACCGTCTGCGCCGTGGAGAAAAACGAGGAGCGCTTCGCCCAGCTGCGGGAGAATCTCCGCCGGGAAGGCGTCGGCAATGTCAAGGCCTTTTTCGGGGAGGGGGAAACGCTGCTCGACACGCTCCCCGCTCCCGACCGGGTCTTCATCGGCGGCGGGGGGAGCGCGCTCCTCGAAGCGAGTTTCGCCCGCCTGAAACCGGGCGGACTTCTGGTCATGACGGGGGTCATGCTCGACACATTGGCCCTCATGGAGTCCTTCCTCCCGGAATGTAGAAGCGAGTTCCTGCAGATCGGCATCAGCCGTTCGCGGGAGATCTCGCCGGGAAAACTCATGCTGGCGGCGGAAAATCCCGTGGCCGTGGCCGTCTGGCGGAAAGGCGAGGCGTGAAAGTGGACAACATCGGAAAAATCACCTTCGTGGGGGCCGGACCCGGCGCTCCGGACCTGATCACGGTCCGCGGACTGGCCTGCCTCAAGGAGGCCGACGTCATCATTTACGCAGGCTCCCTTGTGGATGAAAGACTCCTCGCCAACGCCCCCGGCGCGGTCCTGCACAACAGCGCGAAAATGGCGTTGGAAGAGGTCATGGAGATCATGCTCCGGGAGTTCCGCGCGGGGAAGAAGGTGGTCCGGCTCCACACCGGGGACCCGGCCGTCTACGGGGCCGTTTCCGAGCAGTACCGGGAGCTGGACAAGGCGGGCGTTCCCTACGAGGTGGTCCCCGGCGTCAGCAGCGTCTTCGCCGCCGCCGCCGCCCTCAAGGTGGAGCTGACCATGCCGGAGCTTTCCCAGAGCGTCATCATGACCCGCGCGCCGGGGCGCACCCCCGTGCCGCCCGGAGAGGCCCTTGAAGAGCTGGCGAAGCACGGGAGCACCCTCTGCATCTTCCTGAGCGTGGGCGATATGGATTCTCTTTGCGCCAAACTCGTCAAGGCGGGGCGTTCCCCCGAAACTCCGGCGGCGGCGGTCTATCGGGCCAGCTGGGAAAATCAGCGGATCGTCCGGGGAACCCTCGCCGACATCGCCGCCAAGGTGGCCGATGCGGGCATCAAGCGGCAGGCCATGATCGTGGTGGGCGAAGTGCTCACCCGCAGCGGGGAACTTTCGAAACTTTACGACCGCCATTTCACCACCGGGTTCCGCCATCACAAGTTTTCGGGAAAGGTCGCCGTTTTCGCCCTGACCCGTCAGGCGGTGCTCAAGGCTTCCGAGATCGCTTCGGGCCTCGCCGACGCCCGGCTTTTCGTGCCGGAAAAATTCGCCGGGAGCGCTCCGGAACTCCGCCGGTCCTGTTTCCCCGAAGGGGGCTTCGGCCGCTGTTTCGCGGAAAACTGGCCGCGGTTCGACGCTTTCGTCATGGTCATGGCCGCGGGGATCGTGGTCCGTCACCTCTCCGGCCTCTGCTCGGACAAGAAAAAGGACCCCGCCGTGGTGGTCTGCGACGAGCAGGGGAATTACGCCGTAAGTCTCCTTTCCGGCCACGTCGGGGGCGGCAACGACCTCGCCCGCGACGTATCTGCCGTCACGGGGGGCCGGGCCGTCATCACCACGGCGAGCGATGTGGAACAAATGCCCGCATTCGACGAGTTCGCCCGGCGTCACCGGGCGGAGATCCGCAACCCGGAAGCGCTGACCGCCGTCGCTTCCGACGTGGTCAACCGCGAGAAGATCGGCCTCGAAATGCCCCGAAGGCTCTTCGACGCATGTTTCGCCGGGAGGGAGCAGTTCACTCTGCTCCGGGAGCGGACCGACGGGCGTATGCTGGTCCACGCCCCCCGCGCCACACTGGAGCTGGCTCTGCCCTTCATCGTTCTCGGCATCGGCTGCCGGAAGAATGTGAGCTCCTCCCGGATCGCCGCCGTGGTCCGGCGCGTACTGGAGGAACTGCAGCTGGATATGGCCGATGTTTCCCTCATCGCCTCGGCCTCGGTCAAGCAGAATGAGCCGGGACTCCTCGATTTCGCCCGTGAGAACGGCTTGGAGTGCCGTTTCTTTTCCGCGGAACAACTCAACGCCGTTCCCGTGCCCAACCCCTCGGCGGCGGCCATGCGGGAGTTGGGCATCAACTCCGTTTCCGAGGCCTCGGCCCTGCTGGGCGCGGGGGAAGAAGCCGTGCTGATCAGAACGAAGCTGGCCGATACCGACGTCACCGTCGCCGCGGCCGAAAGGAGAAGCGTCGAATGAAGAACATCTTTGCCGTGGGGATCGGTCCGGGCGACCCCGAAGTGCTGACGCCGCAGGCCCGGAACGTCCTCGAAAGCTGTACGGCGGTGGCGGGCTACAAGCTCTATCTGGACCAGATTTCTCCCCTGCTCGCCGGGAAAAAGGTGATCCCCGGCGCCATGCGGCAGGAGGTGGAGCGCTGCCGGCTCGCGCTGGACGCCGTCCTCGCAGGCGAGATCACGGCGGTGGTCTCGTCGGGCGACGCGGGGGTCTACGGCATGGCCGGGCTGCTGCTGGAGCTCACCGGAGAGCCCCGGTACGCCGACATCGAAGTGACGGTGATCCCCGGCGTCACGGCGGCCCTCGCCTGCGGGGCGCTGGTGGGGGCCCCCTTCATGAACGACTTTGCGGTGCTGAGCCTTTCCGACCTGATGACCCCCGCCGAGCTGATCCGGCGGCGGGTGACGGCGGCGGCCGATGCCGATCTGCCCACGGCGCTCTACAATCCGGCCAGTTCCAAGCGGCACGAACTGCTGGAGTTCGCCATAGCCGAGTTCCGCCGGGCGGGAGGGGAGGAGCTTCCCTGCGCCGTGATCTCCAACGCCTGCCGTCCCTCCCAGAAGATCACCGTCACGCGCCTGAAGGATTTTCCCTTCGGCGAGGTGACCATGACCTCGCTGGTGATCGTGGGCTGTTCCCGGACCGTGCTCCGGAACGGCAAGATGTTCAGTTTGCGCGGATCTGGAGTGAAGTACGGTGTCGGGAACTGATTTTTCGCAATTCATGATCGCCGGGACGGGTTCCGGCAGCGGCAAGACCACGCTGACCCTGGGTCTGCTCCGGGCCCTGCGCCGCCGGGGCCTGCGCCCCGCGCCCTTCAAGTGCGGTCCGGACTACATCGACCCCCTGTTCCACCGACAGGCGGCGGGGCGTGTCTCCCGTAATCTGGACACCTTTTTCGGTTCGGAAAATGTGTACGCCCCTCATGTCCGGGAGGCCGACGTCGCCGTGGTCGAAGGGGTCATGGGGCTTTTCGACGGCATTTTCCCCGGCAAACTGCAGGGCTCCTGCGCCGAGATCGCCCGGAACTTGCACCTTCCGGTGCTCCTGACGGTCAACGCACGGGGCATTTCCGGCTCCGTCGCGCCGCTGGTCAAGGGCTTCGCCGAGTGGGAGAAGGATGTCCGCATCGCGGGCGTCATCGCCGACAACGTGGGCTCTCCCCGCCACGCCGAACTGCTCCGGGACTCCCTCGAAGCGGCCGGACTGCCTCCCCTCATCGGTTTCCTCGAGCGGAACGAGCGCTGGCAGCTCCCGGAACGCCACCTAGGGCTTTCCCTGCACGAGCTGTCGGACGCCTTTCTCGACAGTCTCGCGGAAAGTCTGGAAAAGACGCTGGACTTCGAGCTCCTCCTTTCCCTGACCCGTGCGCCCCGGCCCGAGAGCGCTCCCGCACCGCTCCCGGTTCCCCGTCTGCGCCTCGGCGTCGCCATGGACGAGGCCTTCTGCTTCTACTACGAAGCCAACTTCGACGCCCTGCGCCGGGCCGGGGTGGAGATCGTCCCCTTTTCGCCCCTCCGGGACCGGGAACTGCCCCCCCGGCTGAACGGCATCTATCTGGGGGGCGGCTACCCGGAACTCTTCCCGGAGGAACTGGGGGGAAACCGGGTCCTTCGCGACGCCCTGCGGGAGTTCGCCCGCAGTCACCTCGTCTACGGCGAGTGCGGCGGCTACCTCTATCTTCTCGAAGAGCTCGCTTCGCCCGACGGGCGCACCTTCCCCGGTCTGGGCCTGCTCCCCGGAAAAGCGGTGATGAACACCCGCATCGCGGCGCTGGGCTACCGGAGCGTGGAGGGGAATTGGGGCCGCCTCAAGGGGCACGAATTCCACTACGCTTCCCTTGCCGCCGAGCCCCCCGCGCCCCATCTGTGGCAGGCAACGGACGCCCGCGGCCGCCGTTTCGCCTGCGGCGGGAGCCGGGGGCGTGTCCGCGGAAGTTTCATCCACCTCTACTTCGATTCCGACCCCGCCTTCGCGGAAAAATTCTGCCGGGAGCTGGAAATGTGATGGACTGCACGTTGTACATCCTGCTGGCGGCGGTCTTTGTTGCGGACGCGCTGCTCGGGGAGCCCCCCAACGCCTGGCATCCCGTGGCCTGGTTCGGGAGACTTGCGGCGCTGACGGAAAAGCTCTTCCGGAAGCTCTGCGGAAACGGCGTCCTTTCCGGAGCCCTCGCCTGGGCGTGTCTCACCCTGCCGATCCCCCTTCTTTTCGCCTTTCTCACCGCTTTCGCGGAGAACCGTTCCCGGTGGGGCGGCTTCGCCCTCGGAGTGCTGTGCTGTTACTTCTGCGTGGCCCTGCGTTCGCTCCACGACCACGGGGAGCGGATCCGCCGTCCCCTCCTGCGGGGCGACCTGACCGCCGCCCGCCGGGCCCTCGCCATGATCGTTTCCCGCGACACGGAAGATCTGAGCGGCTCCGAGATCGTCCGGGGAGCCGTGGAAAGCGTGGGCGAAAACCTCATCGACGCCGTGACCAGCGCCTGGTTCTGGATCGTCGCCGGATATGCGGTCCGGGGGCTGCCGGGAGCGGTCTTCGGGGCCCTGTTCCTGCGCACGGTGAACACCCTCGACGCCTGCTGGGGCTACAAAAACGAAAGATACGGCCGTTTCGGCCGGGTCGCCGCCCGGACGGACGACGCGGTCCACTTCATCCCGGCCCGGCTGACTTTGCTGGCCATCGCTCTGAGTGCGCCGCTGGTAAAGGGGCGTTTCACGGAAACGCTTCGGATCGGGTGGCGCCACCGGCACGACCATCCCAGCCCCAACTCCGGATACGGCATGGCGGGCTTCGCCGGAGCCCTCAAAATCCGACTGGGCGGCCCCACGGTCTACGGCGGCGAAGTGGAAAATTACCCCTTCTGGGGCGACGGGCGAAAGGAGCTCCTCCCCGGCGACTTGCGCCGGGCGGAAATCCTCGCGTGGGCGGCTTCATTGATCTTCCTTCTCATCCTTTCGGGAGTTTACCTCTTGTGGCAGATGAACTTTTCCTGATCCGCCACGGGGAACTCCCGAAGGAGTTCGCCGGGCGCTACGTGGGCTCCACGGATCCGGGACTTTCCCCGGAAGGCCGGGAGTCCTGCCGCGCCTTGAGTGCGCTCCGGTGCGACGCCGTCTACTCGAGCCCCCTGAAACGGGCGGTGGAAACGGCCCGGTGGATCCCCGCGCCCCTCTTCATCGACGACGACTTGCGCGAGATCGACTTCGGCGAGTGGGAAAATCTCACCTTCGAGGAGATCTCCGCCCGGATAACGCCGGAACATCTGGAACTGTGGACGAAGGAGCCCGACAAGATGTATTTCCCCGGCGGCGAGCGGGCGGAAGAGTTCGACGCGAGAGCGGACGCGGCCTTCGCCCGGATCGCTTCGCTGCCTCTCGCTTCGGTCGCGATAGTGACCCACGGCGGCGTCCTCATGCGGATCCTTTCCCGTTTGCGAGGGAAGCCCGGATACGCCTGTCTGCCGCCCCGCGGGGGGATGGTCCATCTGATCCAAGTCGAAGGAAAATGGCATGAAAAATAAACTTATTCTGGTGACGGGGGGAGCCCGTTCGGGGAAAAGCCGCTTCGCGGAAAAACTGGCCCGCGGGGGCGGGGAAAAACGTTTCTACATCGCCACCGCGCCCGTTTTCGACGCCGAGATGGCGGAACGGGTCGCCCGGCACAAGGCGCTCCGGGCCAGGGACAACTGGCAGACCATCGAGGAGGAGACGGATCTTGTTTCCGCTCTTTCCCGCGCGGCGGAACAGGGGGCCGAAACGATCCTCGTGGACTGCCTCACCTTGTGGATCAGCAATCTTCTCTACCGCGACGAAAAACTTTCGGAAGAAGCTTTCGCCCAGGTGTGCGGAAAAGTCCTCGACCGGGCCCGTGAACTCCCGGCGCAAGTCGTCATGGTCATTAGCGAAGTGGGGCTGGGCCTGGTCCCCGAAAACGCTTTGAGCCGTCGGTTCCGGGACCTTTCGGGCCGCTGCGCCCAGCTGGTCGCCGAAAGGGCCGAAGAGGTCTATTTTCTCATCGCGGGCATTCCGCGGAGGATCAAATAAAATGGATTTTTTACGTGAAATTTGCGGCGGCATCGTTCCCCAGTCACGGGAGCACCGGGACCGGGCCGAGGCGTACATCAAGACCCTCACCATGCCGGAATGGGCTCTGGGCCGACTGCTGGATCTGGCCGTCGATCTGGCGGGCATGACCGGGGATCTTTCTCTGCCCGTGGGCCGGAAGGAGGTCATCCTCATGGCCGGGGACCACGGCATCGTCCGGCAGATGGTCTCGCCGCAGAAAAGCGACGTCACCTTGCAGATGGTGCACAACTTCGTCCGGGGCGGGGCGGGCATCAACGCTCTCGCCGGCGCGGCCGGAGCCCGCATCAGCGTGGTGGACATGGGGGTCGCGGGGGACCTTTCGGAACTGGCGGCATCGGGGAAGATCATCGACCGCAGGATCGCTCCCGGCACGAAGGATTTTTCCCTCGAAAGCGCCATGACGCGCGAAGAGGCGGTCCGCTCGGTGGAAACCGGCATGAAACTCGTTCTGGAGCGCGCCGGGGAGACGGACGTTTTCGCCACGGGCGAAATGGGCATCGGCAACACCTCCCCCGCCACGGCCATCCTGACGATCCTCGCCGGGGAGTCCGATCCGGCGAAGTTCGTGGGGCCCGGAGCGGGTCTGCCCCCGGAAAAACTGGCCCACAAGGCCGCCGTCATCCGCCGGGGGCTGGAGATCAACCGGCCCGACCCGAAGGATCCCCTCGACATCCTCGCGAAAGTCGGGGGCTTCGAGATCGGCGGCATCGCGGGCGTCGTTCTGGGTTCGGCGTACTGCCGGAAGCCCGTGCTGGTGGACGGCTTCATTTCCACCGCGGGGGCGCTGCTCGCGGCGCAGTTCGCTCCCGCCGCCGCGGAGTACATGATCCTCGCCCACGGCAGCGCCGAGCCGGGACACGCCAAAATGGCGGAACTTCTGGGCAAGAAGCCCCTCCTCGACCTGAACTTGCGTCTGGGCGAAGGGACCGGGGCGGCCCTCGCCATGCCCCTTCTCGACGCGGCTTCGGCGGTCATGAACAAGATGGCCACGTTCGACAATGCGGGCGTCACGGTGGAAGGGATCAGGTAAATGCGGACATTTCTTGCGGCGCTCACCTTTCTGAGCATCCTCCCCGCGGGCAATTTTCTGCCCACCGAAGACGAAATGCGGCGGATGGCCGATTTCTACCCCGCGGCTGGGCTGGTCCTGGGAGCGCTCCTCTGGGGGGCGGGATGGGTCGGCTGCCGGTACTTCCCGCCGCTGGTCGCGGCGGCGCTGCTGACCTTCTTTTCGGAAGCCCTGACCAAGGGGTTCCATCTGGACGGGCTGGCCGATACGGCGGACGGATTTCTCTCGGGCCGCTCTCGGGAACGGAAGCTCGAGATCATGCACGACAGCCGCATCGGGACCATGGGTGTGGGAGCCGTCGTCTGCTGTCTCGGGCTGAAATTCGCCTGTTTCGCCTCACTGTCCCCCGCGCTGATGCCTGCGGCGGGAGCGATGATGATGGTCGCCGGCCGCTGGGGCATGACCTGTTACATCGCCATGAGCCGCTATGCAAGGGAAGACGGCCTGGGGCGGATCTGCTTCGAACGCAAGCCGATCTTCGGCGTACTGAGTGGTCTTGCCCTGACGGCGGCTTTCGGGGTGCTCTTTTTCGGGCTCCGGGCGTTGGTCGTTCCGGGGCTGTTCCTTGTGATGTTCGGCTGGAGCCGACTCACCCGGCGCGTCATCGGCGGCGCCACGGGGGACACCATCGGCTGTGCCGAGGAACTTTCGGAGGTGCTGACGCTCCTCATATTGCTTCTGATCTGAAAGGGAAGAAAAAAATGCGGCATTTCGGCGACGGACGGGACTGGTTTTTCGAAAAACGTTTCGGCTTGATGGTCCACTGGGGCATCTACAGCGTGGGGGCACGGCATGAGCAGGAACTCCAGCGCATGAAGACGCCCGTTTCCGTGTACGAGGAGTACGCCCGGCGCTTCGACCCGGTGAGATTCGACCCGGCTCAATGGCTGGATATGGCGCAGGAGGCGGGAATGGAATATCTGGTCTTCACCACGAAACACCACGACGGCTTCTGCATGTGGGATACCGCGCAGACAACCTACAACGTCATGCACACGCCTTACGGGCGGGACGTGGTCGGACTGCTGGCCGAGGAGTGCCACAAACGGGATTTCCCTCTCGTGCTCTACTACTCCGTGGTGGACTGGCACCATCCGGCCTATCCCAATCTGGGCCGCCACCACGAGATCGAAACGGATGTTTCCAAACACGACCCCGCCGCCTATCTGGCCTTCCTCAAGGCCCAGATCCGGGAGCTGTGCAGCAATTACGGCACGATCCACGGCATCTGGTGGGACATGAACGTCCCCGGTTTCGACGATCCCGAGATCCACGCCATGATCCGGCAGCTCCAGCCGTACGCGGTAATCAACAACCGGGGCTTCGGCGAGGGGGATTTTTCCACCCCGGAGCGGAATTTCGAAGCCCGGCCCGACGCCGCCTTCACGACGCCCACCGAGGCGTGCGACTCCGTCGGCGTCAACAGCTGGGGATTCCGGGAAAACGAGGACTATCACACGGTGCATTACCTCAAGGCGAAGATCGCCGAATACATCGGCCGGGGCGGAAATTTCATTCTCAACGCAGGTCCCCGGAGCGACGGAACCTTCCCCGACGAGGCCCGGCGGATCTTCGCCGAAGTAGGGAAGTGGTACCGCCGGGTTTCGCCTGCTCTGACCGCGCCCCCCTGCGGCGGGAACGTGGAAGCGCCCGGACTTCTCTACACCGGGAAGGGGGAAGAGCTGAACGTCGTCGTGCTCAAGCTCCCCGGCTCCTCCACGCTGCGCCTGCCGCCCCTTAAGATCGCCCCGTCGGAAGCGTTCCTGCGCAACGACGGGACTTTCGTGAAGTCGACGCTGGAGCCCATCGTCTACCTGAGCGCCGCGGGGCCTTGCCTGCGTTTGACGGAGCTCCCGGTGGACTCCTGGGGGAACGACGTTCCGGTCTTCACCTTGAAATTCCCCGGAGCTTCCTTCGAGAACCGCGAAAAAACAGGAGCCGGCGACGCCTTGAAAAACGCGGGCTCCTGCGCTCAGGGGTGACCCCGAAGCCGACTGCCTGGGGCCGCCCCGGCTCTCCACTGACCGGTGGCCGGATGGGTTTCTATGCCCGGCCGAACCCGAAACTGAGCAGATCCAGCGGATCGATCCCGCCATCATGCGATCCACAGCAGATACGTTCTCCATCGGAAGAACAGGATTGCAGCGTCAGGAACTTTTCTTTATGACGCGTTGTGAAATGCAGTGTGCTGCCGATCAGTTCCAGAAATTCCCGCTTGCCGAGAAGATGCTTTTGCGGCTCGTACCGGGATTCGATCGCCCCGGCGGCGGCGCGGTAGCGGCGGACTCTCCGTTTGAGACGCCGCAATTCTGGCTCCGCCACCTGAGAGATGAACTTTTCGCGCCCGAGCTGTTTGAGTCTCCATAATTCACCCAGGCATGTCGGCTTGCCTGCCGAAAGCAGTGCGATCACGGTCTCCAAACAGCGGATGCTGACTTGGCAGGCTGCCCAGTTGCGGACGGACTTCGGGACATTGGGTTCGAGAATCATTTTGCGTCTTCCTTTCGACTAAAGACGCACCAAGAGGCGAGTGACGGCAAAAGCCGCCCGGATAATTTTTTTGATCTTTCGATCCGCATCCGCCAACGGCACCCCTGTGCCGCCGGCGATTCACCGTGGGTATCCGACCTCGGTTGACAGGCGCCGAACTCGACGCCACTCCTGATGCACTTTGCCGATAATATAGCACCGCGTTCATAAAAATCAACAAAAGTTTTGAAAAAAAACGAAAAAAATGGAAATTTTTTCAAAAAACGTGTTGACCAATCCGCTTTTATTCCGTATATAAGCCTGGAACATGTGATTTCTTAAAATTTTTTGCAAGGAGGTATGTCAATGGAAGAAGACAGTGTCGTAAGAGTGCCCGTTTCCGAAATCCGTGAGCCGCTGTTGGAACTGTTCACATACATTCCGTATTTCGAGGGACGGGTCGGCGGTACCTTCAAATTCCAATATTGGGACGAAGAAACAGGCGAGGTGAAGGATGTTGAAGGCTATGAGGAGGCCAATCGGCAAGCATCGTTCCCCGACCCGGTTTTGGATGAAACGTTTCATAAATTTAAACGCACCCTGATTCGGGAGATTTACGACAAATTCGAATACGCCGACGGAACGTGGTGGTCGCGTTTCCCGAATACAAAATTAGGCGATTGGGAATCGCCGATGGATAAACTCGGTTTTCTTTTGCAGAGACTCCTGTATGCTGCCATTCATGAAAGAATGTGTACCGGATATACTGAAGTATGCATGAAAAACGGGATATATCCGCGCCTTTTGGAGAAGATCAAGGCGGTACTTCCGGAAATCCCGGAAGATGCGGTCTTTATTCATCCGCGCCGGTCTCCCGGTCAAAAAGCAAAAAAGCCGTAATTCCCTGCTGATCAGGCAGAAGATACGGCTCTTCATAGGTGCGAGACAGCCGAAAACGACGAGGAGCTGAAAAAGGCGGGCTCCTGCGCTCTGGGGTGAGACCGCGGGTCAGGCCTTTTTTCCGGGAGCGTAGCCGTACTTTTCCAGCAGGCGGCGGAGGACCGGCTCCAGCTTGTCGGCCATCCGGGTGAAGCCCAAATCGGTAGGATGGGCGCCGTCGATAGTGTTTTCGGTGTAGTCCTTCGGCGACCAGAATTTCGTCCCGTCCACGAAATAGATGTTCTTGTCGCCGGCCTTTTTCCGGGCCTTGAAGACGGTCCGGAACTCCTCCTTGAAGACGGGGATCTCGCAGGCGTAGCGGGGGCCGTAGGGGACCTTGGTCACGATTACGATGGGGACCAGGGGATGTTTCTCCCGCATGATCTCCAGAAAACGGGGCACCCGTTCGAGGACGAGCTGCGCGGAAACGCTGTTGGCTTCGCTGTCGATGACGATCATGGCGGGATCTTCGATCTCAGCCAGCAGTTCCGCCGCTTCGGGATCGTTCTGGCCGTTGCCGGAAAAGCCGAAGTTGAGGAACTCGACTTGAAGACGGCGGCTGAGCTGGTTGGTGAAGGCGCTCCCCGGCCGGGTGGCGGATCCCCCCTGGGTGATGGAGGTGCCGTAGATTACCACGGGCCGCTCCACGGGCAGGGGGGCGGGCGGCAGAAGCTTCGCTTTCTTTTCGAGACCGATCCACAGCTCTTCCACGCCGTTGTAGAGGGGGAAGTTCAGCCGGAACTCCCGCATGGTCGTCTCGGCGGGGTGGAAGATCTCGCGCACATACTCCTTTTTGCCGCAGGCGGGGGCCGCGGAGTCCCAGAAGATCTCCTGCCCGAGCTCGCCCGTGTAGAGGTCGAAGCCGCTTCGGCCCGTTTCAGACATGGAGGTCGAGTCGGCGATCTTGACGCTCCGGACCCACAGGACGATACGGCGGCTGTCGGTACGGAACCGGAGCTGGCCCCCCGCGGTACAGGCCGCATGGTCGAGCACTCCCTGTCGGAAGTTCATCTTTTCCGCCTTGGCGGGAAAACGGCGGAACCTTTTTTCGGACTCGAACCAGTAAAATCCCAGCACTTCGAAGGGTTTTTCTCTCGGATCCGCCCAGCGCAGTCCCGCCGGGTCGATCTTGGCGTTCCGCAGGTCGCTTTCGAGTTTTTTCACATCCGGTTTTCCCATGATCTTTCGGCTCCTTTTTCGATCTTTTTCCGTTGCTGTCCATAATATACACCGCGACCGGGGAATTGCAAGAAAAGAAACGTGGCAAACGGCGCTTTTCCGCGGGCGAAAAAAAAGGACCTTTCGGCGAGTGCGAATCGCTGAAAGGTCCTCAAGAAAAATTCCCGGCATCGTGCTACTCTCCCATAGTCAATTGTACAGTACCATCGCCGCTGGA
>JAFSYV010000116.1 GCA_017443585.1 Lentisphaeria bacterium
CGCGTCGAGCGTCGCCGCGTCGATCTTGAGCCGTTCGCAGATAGCGCCGAAATCCGCATTGTTCCGGTCGAGGTCGTTCACCGAGTTCCAGAAGAATTGCAGCTCGGCGTCGGTCGCGTAGGCCTGCCGGAGCTCCGCCAGAAGCTCCGGGAAGTGTTCCCGCAGGGCCGCGACCAGTTCGTACTTCGTGCAGGTGGTACGGGGCGGGGGCTCCGGCGCCGGGTGTGCCTTGCGCCACGCTTCGGCCTCTTCCTCGGTGAGGGTATAGCCGTGGGCGGCCATGAGCTCGGGCGAGCTGGAAAAGTTGCAGATGGTCGCCCCTTCCGGCGTGCGGAAGTTCACCGGGGCGGGGATGAGCGTTTCGTTTTCGATCTTGTATTGCATGTTTCACCTCACTTGTTGATGACGGTCCATCCTTCCGGGATGCGGTTCACGCCGTATTCTTCCGGCAATGCGGAGGGTTTTATGAAGGTCCCGGAGGCGGCAACGCCGGATACCCAATTCAACGTTGCGTTTGCACTGTCGGCCCAGTCGGTGAAGTCCACCTCGATGCGGTCGAGCTGCTGACAATCTCGGAACATATCCCGGCAGCAGCTGTTGACCAAAGATGTCGCGAAGATTCGCGGAGCTTGCGTTATGCCGCAGCCTTGAAACATCGAATAAAAGCAGGCGGTCGAGACCCTGGGCGAAGAGATATCTGGAGCGGTAACCAGACCGGAACACCCGTTGAAGAGTCGCCGGAAGGCCTGATAGGCGATCTGCGAGGCGTAATTGATCATTGACATGCAGTCGCCTTTTCCCTGAAGCTGTCCGGTGAGGTAAAACTGGACGTAGCTCGACCCGGAATTGCTGAGTCCGGTGTTGCTGTTCCAGAATTGCACGCTTTTTCCGGCGTCGATATTCAGCACCGTCCCCGGGATATAAGAAAGCCATTCCCCATTGAGACCTGAGCGATAATGCAGGCCGTCGACCGACGGGGAGCCGGTCGCCCGGAGTTCGACCGTCGCGGCGGTTACCGCCGTCAAGGTGAGCGGCATGAGTCCGGAAGCCGGGGCGATCCCGAGGGGGGTTCAGGCGGTAAGGAATGGGCATGTTACACCGCCTTCGTGTAGGCGAGGTTCCCGAGGATGTTCGTACCGTCCCAGCGGAAGACCAGCGCGTAAAGGGTGCTCCCGGTCGAGAAGTCGGGGGCATCGGTCCCGGAAGCGAAAGCGCCGTCCGCTTCCCAGAGGATCCCCGCGGGAAGCGTGAAGGAAACCGCCGTCGCGGGCTGGATGAGGTGCACTTCGCCCGTGACCTGCCGCGTTGCGGTGAGGCCGGAGGCGTCGAAGGTGAAGACTTCGCCCGCCGCGAGGGTGTGGCGGAAGACCTTTCCTTCCGCGAGGGCGATGGACGTCCCTTCAAGGGCGGCGATCTCGGGCCCGGAGGCGGAAAGAGCGCCCACGTCTTCGGCGGTGATCCCGGCGATAAGGGCGTCGATCTGAGGCTTGGTGTAGTAGTTAGCCACGGGGGTCGGCGTCCCCTCGATGGCCCGGTTGCGGATGGTGAGGGGGATGAGGTAGACGCGGGAGGTGCTGTCCGTGAGGGTAGCCCTTGCGGGAATTGCCTCGCGGCCCTGAATGGCGTGGGCCAGCTCCACCGTGTTGGTCTCGCTCAAGGTGACGACAAGGTCAGAGCCCGAAGCGGTGACGGAGCCCGAAAGGACTACCCCGTCGATCCAATCGGTGTCGATGAGGAAGAGCCAGTCGCCGGAGACGTCCGGGAGGCCCTTGAGGGTGATTTGGGCCGGAATGCCCCGCCAGAGCGAGAGCGGAAGCCCCGCGTCGATGGTGTAGGTGATAAGCTGCATGATATTCCTCCTATTCTTCCGGGGGTGCTGTCGCGAAGACCGCCGTGATCGTGTCCATGTAATAGTCGATTCCTGCGGCGGGCGGGGGCGGGGCGTTGGATTGCGGATTGTGCAGGTCCGCGCCATAGCCGACGATATGTCCGGTCTGCGGATCGACTTCGACCGAAAAGTCCTGCCCCGGGCCGAGTGTGTAATATCTCCACTGAGGATACTCGGCTGGATTTTCCAGCGTAGGGGCACGTTCCGCGATATCTCTCGACAAAAACTCCCACCGCCAGTTGCTGTAGACCGGATCTCCAGTGTCCGGGTCGGTAGTCTCATCGGCCGTACACTCGTAGGTAATGAGCTCGACCATCGCCGGAAATTTCCCGTATTGATCCGAGCTATATGTCAGGTCAGGTAAAGTCTGATCATCCAGCGGATACCAGACGCCGTCGTGGCGAAGTTTGTCCGTGCCCTTGAGGGTGACGAAAGCGCCGTTGTGATATACCTTGCTCCCGGACATTTTGCGCCAGACGCCGTTGTGATACATGTAGACCATGGCAGCGCCTCTATTCCAGCACCCAGATCATCCCCTCCACGGGGGTGGTCGGCTGAGTTTGACTTACCACGATGGTGAGATAACCTGCGGGGCCCTGTGCGCCGTCTTCGCCGGCCGCTCCGGCCGGACCTTGGACTCCCTGGGGGCCTTGGGCTCCGGTGGGCCCGGTAATGGGAACGGCGTCGGACCAGTCGCCCGAGGTGGCGGAGAGCTTAAAATAGAAATCGCCGTTTTCGATGTCGAGATAGCAGAAGCCCTCCGCCTCTTCGTCGTAGGCGTCGCGCCCGGCAAGGGTTCCCCGTGCGTCCGGGGAGAATGACTGCCCGTCCTGCCCGTCCTGCCCGTCCTGCCCGGCGGGACCTTCGGGGCCTTCGGGGCCTTGCGGCCCGGTAGCCCCGGTGGCCCCGGTGGCCCCCGTCTGCCCGGTCGCCCCCTGCGGGCCGTAAGGGATAAGCTGGGGGTCGCTCCACGTGCCGTCGGCTCCGTGCTTCACCTCGAAGTAGAGGTCGCCGGAGGTAAGCGAGGCGTGCCAGTTGGCCCCGTCGGCAGAGTAGCGGTAGACGAGGCTCTGGGCGATGACCGCCTGCACCCACGCCTGAGAGGCCATGTCATCGGGGACGGGAGAGGGGACCTGCCCGCCTTCGGGGTCGATGGAGTTGTGCGCGGTGATGTTGAGCAGACAGACGATCACCACGTTCCCCTGATCGTCGAAGCCCCGGAGCTCGAAGTAGGCGGGGATGCTCTGCTTATTCTGCACGGCGGCGAGGAAGGTCTGCGTGTTGGCGTCAACGGGGACTTTGATGATGCCGTTCTCCGCTCCCGACTTGTCGATGTCGGCATTCAGCGTCCGGCACATGGGCTCGGTGGAGGCTTTCCAGTCGGAGTCCACCGCCGCCCGCCAGCTGATGACGGCGGAAAGATCCACCGCCTGCGGCGTCTCGCTCGGCTCCCTTTCGACGAAGTGCAGCACCCACTCGGGGACCGCCCCGTAAAAGAGCGTCGGTTTTACGCTGATCCGGGAGTTGTTTTCATCGACCCGGCATTGCGCCGTCGTGTTGTAGAAGATATCCATTTTCTTGCCTCCTTATGTGTCGAAATACTGAGCGAAATCGGGGTGAGTGGCGAGGTCCACCGCGCCGTAGATGTTAAGTTGTTGACTTACTCTGTTGTAATCGGGATATTCGTAATCCCAATCATCAGCTGTCCAATAGACACCTGAGACAGGTTTTCCGGATTCCCCTTGTATTCCGATCTTGCGGACAGTTGCCTGTTTCCAGTAGTCAAGGAAGGTCACCGACAGACTGCGGGTTGCCCCTCTTCCCGTTCCTCCCCAGCCTATGCCGCCATATAAATAACGCTCATCCCTTTCGGTCTGGATCAGAACTCTGTGAATTGCCAGCGGAATTACTGCATACCGTGTAAACTTTATGATTCTATACCGTTGCTCAGCCCATTTTGCTGTATCTAAAAAGTAGGGATAAACCGGAGTGACGGCCTGCTCGCCAAGCAGCTGATCTTCCGTAATCGCGAATGTTGACGGCCAGTCCGGAGTGCCGTTCCAGTACTCCGCGGGAACAGGTCGAGCGAAGCCGGGCCATCCGAGACCATCAAATTCAGGCATCCGATAAGCATACCATGGAGTTTCCGCCCGCTTTATCCAATCGAAGTCATAGGGGGGAAGTTTGTGATCAAGCAGAGTGAGTTCACGCAATTCTGACCAAAATTCATAGGCCGTCGCTATAAAAGTACGCGGGGTCACCCCGAAAGGCTTTCCGTCAGGGCGAAAGCCCATTTCACCCCAAACGCTCATAACACATAATACCTTGTCGAAAAGTCGATCATGCCGCCCTGCCAGAGTTGCGCGAAAGGGGTCGTAGCATAGTGCAGCCGCGCAAGCTGCCAATAAATCTGTTGACCGGGGATATATACGTCATAAGTAGAGTTTGCCAATGCGTAAGATGGATTGTCGCTTTCGTAGGTCCAGACTAAGTAGACGTAGTGCATATTGTGGTAATCAGATCTGATCAATTCCCCGGGAGGAACAATCACAGGTGTATACCCAGCGAGTGTTGCCAGCCCGCCGGAAATGGTTACTTTATCTCCGTTTTCGGTGACGCGGAACATGCCGCCCGCGGGGGCGGCGGCAGAGCCGCCCGCGGTGGCGGTGCTCTCGATGGTCTGCCCGGCGGGGAGCTGGGAGACGCGGATCCCGGAGCCCGCGACAATGCGGGTCCGGGCGAGGTAGTCGATCACCGCGTTGAACTTGTCGTAGAGCGTCGCGAGGGTGTCCCCGTGCCTGAGTTTGAGGGGCGGATTCATCGTCACACGCTCCCGTAAAGGTCGGTGTCCCAGCCGTTATTGTCGCCGGACTTCGTCCACGTGAGGGTCGCGTACCATGCGTCGCCCTGCCACTGAACGGTGCAGTCGTCGCACTTCCAGTTGCCGCCGGAATTGCCGAAGGTCTCCGAGGGAAAGCCGATCTTGTTCAGGGTGTTGGTCTGCATCTTGCCCGCGGCTTTCGCGTTGGCGAATTTCGCCGTTTCCGTGACGGAGTAGGTCGCCACGTCCCAATTCGTCTGGCCCGGCTTGACCGGGTCCTTGATGACATGCCAGCGGCCGGAGCTGTCCACCGGGCAGTCCCCGAGGGACTTTCCCCACGCGTATTTCTGCGCGTCTTCCGAGCTCATGATTGCCGTCTTTTCGGTCGCCCACCATGCCGGGATGGCCGTGACCCCCGGAGCGGCGAAAAGGTAATGATTCCAATTCGTCAGGTACTTCGGGCAGGCCTCGATAGGAAGCGCAAGCACGGAGCCCCGGGAGGTCGCGGACTTCTTGCCGAAAAGGATATTCGGCGGCTCCTTGCCGTTGCCGTTGCGGTCTTGACTGTACTTCTTTTCGCAAGCCCAGATGTTCCCGCCATCCTGCCAGTGTCTTTCGTTGACCAGCACGCCGTATTCGGTGTTGTAGGTGCCGACCTCCTCTTCCGCCGCAAAGGCGAGGATCTCTTCGAGGGTCCCGGTATAGCCGAGGGTGACGGTCTTCCCCCCGGTGGTCTGTTCGTAGTTCTGTCCCTGATATTTCAGCGTGACCATGTTTTCACCTCAAAATGTTCCGAAATCTTCACACAGTTTTTCTATCCGGCCCACGATGGAGACCAGCTGCTTGCCCTGCTCGACCTGCGCCCGCAGGTACTTGTCCGCGTCGGGGGCGACTGCCCCGGTGGCGAAGCCGCCCCGCGCCGTGAGGGAATTCGTGCGGACCGCGAGGTCCCCGAAATTCTGCCAGGAAGCGGCTCTCTCAAGCGACTTGGCCAGTGAGACCATGTCTTCCACCCGCGTCGCCTCTTCCCCCGTCAGCGTGCTTCCCTTGGCCTTTTCCGCAGCCTTGATGGCCGCCGCCACTTCGTCCGGAGTTCCCCCCGAGGCTTTGAGCGCGCGGTCATAGAGGCTCTTGGCCTGCTCTTTTTGGACTTGCGCGAACTTGGCCCCCCGCAGACTCTCTTGCATGTCGTAAATCTTGCCGACCTTGGCGGGATCCGTAATGCCCTGCTTGCGCAAGACCGCTACGGTCTTGAGCTTTTCCGCCTCATCGATCAGTCCCTGATTGATGAGCTCTTGCAGCTTGAGCTGCAATTCGAGGTCGGAGACGATGTCCGCTTCGCGCTTCGCCTGCGCCGCCTTCGCTTCAACTTCGCGCTGAGCCGCGTCGGTCCGTTTTTTCATCGCTTCGGCGAGCTCCTTTTCGGTCGCTCTTCCCGTCTCGCTGAGGAGGTTGTACTCGCGCTGAAGGTCGCGGACCTTTTCGAGGCTGTCGATAACCTTTTGCCAGCGGTCCGCGTCTTCGTTGGTCTTCGAGGCGTCGCGGAGCCGCTCCGCCATGAGGATCTGCTTTTTCGTGTTCCCGGATTCCATGACGTCGGCGATGGCGGTTTTCGCCTCATCGGCGGCCTTCCAGCCGAGGCCGATCTTGTTCAGCGTCTCTTCGCCGATGAACATCCCCGCCGTGGCCCGCTGCGCTTCGCTCGCCGCCCGGCGCTCGGTGCTCCCGATCTGCTCGGAAACGGCCTTCATCCGCTCCCTGCGGACCTTCTTCAAAAAGGCCGCCTGCGCTTTGTCCATACCGCCGATTTTGCCCGTGACTTTGTCGATGGAAAGCCCCAGGTCGCCGTAACGGGAGGTCAGGTTGGCGATAAGGGTGGCCGCTTCGCTCTTCGCCTCGTTGGAAAGCGCCTCTTTTGAGGCGAGTTCCGACAGGCGGTCCATGTAGGTCTGATCTTCGGAAACTTGCTTTTCCACCGCCGCCCGGTGCTTGTCGGCGACCTGAGCCGCCCGGTCGAGCTTGGCGGCGTATTCCTCAGCCGAAAGGGTCATCTTGTCCCAGATCTGCACGCCCAGCGCGACAAGGCCGCCGATGGCCGCAGTCAGCGCCATGACAGGCCCCGAGGCCACGGCGGAAATCACCCGCCCGAGGGCACCGAAGGATCCGCCCAGCTCGGAGCCGAGGCCGGATACCAGCGCCCCGGTCTTGCCGACCTTCTTCCCGAGGGCGTCCACGGCGTTTCCCGCGGAGCCGAATCCCTTCCCCATGTTCCGCCCGGCGGCGATGGTGTCCCGCTGGATTTTGGCCAATGCTTTCTCGTAATCCTTGATGTCGGGGGTGATCTTAGCGATGACGGACATACTCAATCCTCCTTGCAGTGAGCGGCGCAGAATTGCTCCGCGAGCGCCATGACGCGCTCCCAGATGGCCTTGTTGACTTCGCCGGGAGTGCGCCTGCGGATGCCGCTTTTCGGGTCTTCCCGCCGGGCCCGGTTGACGAAATAATAATTCGCCGCCGAAAGAGGCATGGAAAACATGATCTCCGAGGCGGGCTCGTTGGTCTCTTGAGCTACGATGGAGCAGAGCCCGGCCAGCCAGAGGGCGTCGTAATGCGGCGCTTCATCCCCCGCGCCCTTGACTTTCGGGCACATTTCGTAGGGGCGGAACGCCTCGTTGATGACCTGCACCAGCTCCCGGACCGCCGCCTCGTAACTGAACCCCTGCGAAGCGCAAAAGCCCGCCGCCTTGCCGGGAAGCTCCGAAGGCGTAAAGTCCAGCTTGCGGAGCCCGTGAGCGAGCAGGAAAAAGAAGACGTCCGTGTCGCTTTCAGTGATCTTTTCGAAATCGTGGGCGTAGGCGTTCCCGATGCCCCAGAGGAACGCCCAGAGGGCAGGCGTCAGCGGCTGTATCGGGGTTTGCCCGATGAAGAACAGCCCGCGGAACATTTCCCAGAGGGAATGGAGTTCCGCTTCCGGGTCGAACTTCGACGCTTCGAGCTCCTTCAGCACGGGATCCTCCGCGAGGAGCTTCTGGAACTCCGCGGAGTTGGCGAGGAAAAGGAGCTGTTTGTCGGTGAGCTTTGCCATAGTCGAAAACGGGGGCCTCGCGGGCCCCCTTGCGTTATCAGTTGGATGCGCCGTCGATGGGCCCCTCGGGGATGACGCCGGGGGCTCCGTCGTAGTCGGCGGAACCTTCGGCGTAGCTCGTGTTGGTCTCGTTGATGTTGATGTTGGTGATGATCTTGCTTTCCTCGCCAACGGTGATGACATCTCCCGCCTTGGCGGTGACTTCGCCGTCCAGCAGGAAAGAGAAGCTGCCGCCCGTCTTACGGCCGTATCCGTTGATGGCGATGACCTTGCCGTGTTCGTTCATGGCTTCGGAGGTCTGGATGCTGTCCGTCTTGCCCGTGGACTGGAGGATGACGGCGCCGATGCCGTCGGCGGTGGTGACGATCCCGAATTGCACACTCATGATTTTGCCCTTTCTTCTGAGGTTGATTTGAGGTTAAAAAGACACATCCGACATAGCCAGCCGGAAGTCGATGGCGAAAGTGTAGCGGTCCGCGCTGCCGCGGATGGCCGCCGTCGTGACGGGGAGAATCCCGTCGATCTTGAGCCCGACGGCGGTGGTCAGCCC
>JAFSYV010000117.1 GCA_017443585.1 Lentisphaeria bacterium
GGGGCCTTCAAAAGGGGGGCGAAGTCCCTGATCCTCTGCAATCCCTCCAACCCCTGCGGCAAGGTCTTCTCTCTCGAGGAGCTGCGCTTCATCGCCGAGCTTGCCGAAAAGTACGACGCCTTCGTCCTCACGGACGAGGTCTACGAGCACATCGTCTACGCGCCTTGCAAACACATCTCCTTCGCCTCGCTCCCCGGCATGAAGGAGCGGACTCTCACCTGCGGTTCCCTCTCCAAGACCTACTCCATCACCGGCTGGCGGCTGGGGTATGTGATCTCTTCGCCCGGGATCATCGAAATCGTGAGGAAAGTCCACGATTTTCTCACCGTGGGCGCGGCGGCTCCTCTGCAGGAAGCGGCGGTGACAGCCCTTGAGTTCGGGCCGGAATACTACGCGGAACTTCAAGCGAAGTACACGCAGTTGCGGGACTTTTTCCTCGCCGGGCTGACGAAGGCGGGGATTCCCCACACCGTGCCTCAGGGGGCCTATTACGTGCTTGCGGACATCTCCGAATTCGGTTACGAAAGCGACCTCGAATTCTGCGAACTCATGGCGGAAAAGGTCGGCGTGGCCGCCGTTCCGGGTTCCAGTTTCTTCCGGGAAAATGTCAACGATTTCGTCCGCTTCCACTTCGCGAAGAAGGAATCCACTCTTGCGGAAGCCCTCGGCCGTCTGATGAAGCTCCGGGAAAAGATGCCCCGGCGTTCTTAATTTCAGATGGTGATGGTGAGGTACGTGGGCAGGTCCTTGCCCAGGTGGAATTCCTGTTTTACTGTTTTTCCGTTGGCCGTGACCTCGAATTCATAGTGTCCGAAGAAGCCCCTGAAACTCAGGCGGTCGGTGTCGGTGTGAAGTTCGAGATCCGTGCGCCATTCCTTCGCGAAAAGATCCCTAATGACGTTCCACGCGGGCTTGACCGAGAGGTCGTGCCGGAGCAATCCTCCGTAGTAGTAGTTTTCTCCGGCGCTCATGTCGCCCGCTCCGGCCGTTTCGCGGACGTAGGCATAGCCGTCGGCGGTGTTCCAGTAGATGATGCCCTCCACCGCGGGGTGACTGAAGAGCATGCGGTAAAGGTTCCGGACGATTTCCGCCTGTACCGCTTCGTCTTCGGATGCCGCCGAATAGGCGGGGATGGTCATTTCGGTCACGTGGAGCGGCAGGCCCAGAGCCGCGTAGGTGTCCAGCACGTTCATGAAATGTTCCGGGTCGTAGTACCCCGCCGTCGAGGCAAGTTCGTCTTCCCTGTGGTAGAACATGTGGAACTGCATGCCGATCCCGTCGATGCGGGCTCCTTTGAGCATGGCCCTTTCGATCTGCATGAAGTAGGGAGTGCGCGTCCGCCGGAATTTGTCGACCGACCAGACGTTGGGGGTGGAGTCGTTGATGATGAGACGGTTGGCCGGGAAAAGATTTTCGGCAAGTTTGAAGCTCCATTCCACGAAATCGGGCTGGGCATAGAAGTTGGTCTGGGGGTATCTGGCGAAGGTCTCGTTGGTCACTTCCCACATGGGGATCTTATCTGCATAGCGTTCGGCCAGTTCCCGGAACCGTTTGGCCAGACACCGTTTTTCCCAGTCCACCGTTCCTTTGGCCCATCGCGGCGTATGTCCGGCGTAGTTGAGGCAGTGGGCCTTGGGCTCGATGCCGTGTTTTTTGCAGAATTCCAGACAGAGGTCGGGCGCGGGACGGCGGTAGATCCTGGGGCTCTCCTTCGCGAAGCGGGGGCGCCCCTGCTCCGGTTCGAGGGTGTCCCAGTAGAAGGGGAGCGTGGCGATATTGAACACACCGGCGAAAAGGGCCTTGTAGCGTTCGTTTTCCTCCGCGGAAGGCAGTTCGTCCAGCAGGAAGAGATTGGCTCCGTTTTTGAAATCGTGGCTTTTCTGGGTGACCTTCACTTTCACTCCGGTAACGGGACGTTTGTTTTCGTCTATGAAATCGAGGAGTACGAAGCCCTTGCGGGCGCTCTCGATGCCGGAACTGATCCGGTCCTCCATGTAACTTCTTTTCTCTTCGAAAGGTTTCAATACGTTGCGGCGGGATTCCATTTTTGCTCTCCTTGTTGTTTGGTCAGCACTTGATTCCGTAAGTCCCCTTCAGGTAGTGCCCTTCGGGGAAGGCGGCGGAAGCCGGATGGTCCGGCCCCTGCATAAGTTTTCGAACGATGCGGAAATCGGCCCGGGCGTCCAGCGCGGCGGCGGCGACGACCTTGCCGAAAAGGTCGTCGTCCATGGCCCCCGAGCAGGAAAAGGTGAAAAGTTTTCCTCCGCTCCGCAGCAGTTTCATGGCCAGCAGATTCAGGTCCTTGTAGCCCCGGGCTGCCTTTTCGCGCCGGGCGACGGTGTCGGCGAATTTCGGAGGGTCGAGGACGATCACGTCGAAAGACTTTCCCGCATCCCGGCAGCTCCGCAGGTATTGGAAAACGTCGGCGCACTCCGTTTTGAACTGCCCTTCGGAAAAGCCGTTGAGCCGGGCGTGGAGCCGGGCCTGGTCCAGCGCCTGCTCCGAAGAGTCCACGTTGACGACCGTTTTCGCGCCGCCCCCGAGGGCCGCGAGACCGAAGCCCCCCGTGTAGCAGAAGCAGTTGAGCACCTCCGCCCCCGCGGGGGTTTCCGCGGCGACGACGGCCCGGTTGAGCCGCTGATCGAGGTAGAAGCCGGTCTTGTGCCCCAGCCTGAAATCGCACTGGAAGCGCAGTCCGTTTTCGGTGAAATCGATTTTTTCCGGGAGATTTCCGCCGCCCCGGAGCACCCCCGTCACGGGGGGCAGATTTTCCCGCTTGCGCCCGTCCACGTCGGAGCGTTCGTAGACGCCCCGGGGCGCGTAGGGCAGCAGGGCGTCGGCGATCTCCTCGCGGAAGCGGTCGGCCCCCGCCGTGGAAAGCTGGATCACGGCCAACCCTGCGTCGACGTCGGCGATGACCCCCGGGAGTCCGTCGGACTCCGCGTAGACCAGACGGAACGCTTCGGGCAGCTTTCCGTTGAAGATCCTCTGCCGCAAGGCGTACGCGGCGTCGATCCGGCGCTTGAAAAAGGCTCCGTCGACGGCCTCGTTTTCGTCGAAGGACCACACCCGGAGCGCGATGGCGGAGCTGTTGGAGCGGCATCCCAGGGCGAGGAATTCCCCGCAGCTGCTCAGGATCCGGACCGTTTCCCCGTCGTCGGCGGCTTCGGCCCGGCCCACGGCGCCGGAAAAGATCCAGGGATGGCGGCGCAGCAGGGATTTTTCCTTGCCCGGTTTGAGA
>JAFSYV010000118.1 GCA_017443585.1 Lentisphaeria bacterium
CGAGGATCCGCGTTCCCGTTCCGCTGTCGGCCACGCCCACGTCGTCGGAGTGACCGGTGCCCATGATGTTCTTGAAGAACCGGTAGAGGACGCCGCCCCGCATGTCGTCATTGGTCCGGAGCTGGAAATAGTCGCCGCGGATGAATCCCGAGGTGAGGATGCACTCCCGGATCGTCGTCGCTCTGCCCCCCCTTTCGACGGCCACCCGGACGGAACCGTGCATGAGAAGAGATTTTTCGATGGTATTGCAGCTTCCCCCCGCCACACGGAGCTGGACCCGGGACCCCCGCAGAAAAAGATCTCTGAAAACAAGGTGCGATGCACCGAAGATGGTGAAGCCTTCGCCGCTTGCCGCGCTGAAACGGTGCATTTCGGGCGTGTCTCCGTTGGCGAAGCGGACGTAGAGAAAACCCTTGTACCAGCTCGACAGAACATAACCGATGACGGGCCAGACCACTTCCCTGCGGCCCTTGAAAACATAATTGTCCATTCTCACGTCGGAAGGAAGCTGCAGGTAGTTGAGGCCGGGAAGACGTTTGGAGCCGGGGCCGAGCTTGGCCCAGATCATGTCTTCATCGATCACGGAAGGCGCCTTGGGCCAAGGGGGCAATTCCGAAGCCTTGGCGTTGATGAAGACGATCCGCATGCCGTCCATCAGGACCAGATCGGGACGTTTGGCAAGCGGTGCCTTCCAGACGCAGGGACCGATCTCCGGCGCGGGAGTCCACTTGTCGAGGTCGAAACCGGGAGGTTCGGCGATGGTGAGGAATTCGCCCTTCGGCCCACGGGTCCCCGCGAAAACGACGGGGGCGTCCTTCTTCCCCGACCGCTTGAAGGTGACGTGTTCCCGGTAGAGCCCGGGACCGATCTTCACCGTGTCGCCGGGCTGCACCACGGATGCGGCCTTGCCGATAGTGGCGAAGGGGGCTTGCGCAGTTCCCGGATTTTTATCGTTTCCCGAAGACGAAACGAAAAGTTCTCTTGCGCAGAGCGTTCCCGTCAGGAGCACGGCGCTCCAGAAGATTTTGACGATTTTCATTTTTTTCCTCCATTGGAATCGTTTGCCGTATTTTTCTTGAGTTCCGAAATCATTTTCAGCGCCTCTTCGGACCGACGGTACATGTCGATGAAGCGCACCATGGATTCACCTTCCTGAAAGGCTCCCGCGGCGGGGGCCTTGCCCTTGAAATAGCCCGGAGAAAAGCCCGGAAGAGCGGGAATTTGCTTCCCGTTCGCGGTGAAGGGACGGGAAACGTCGAGCCCCGCCTCCAGCGCGGGGGAGCCGGGAGCAAGCGTCAGGTCCGGCAGACCGGGAAGATCGTTTCTGTTCCAGATCGAAGCAGTCCGCGCCGCCGGGACCACCTTGTTCACTTGGGACACGGCGGGGTCCCGGCGTTCCTTCGCGGTCAGGTCGGTCCCGAAGGTGTAGAGCACGTTGGGGCCCGTCAGGAAATGCCCCGTGGTGTCCAGCTGAGGCGCATCCTTGAAGATGTTGTTGAACACGAAGAAAGGCAGGGACGTGCTGAATCGGTTCCTCAAATAAGCCACGGTGAAGGCGGCCGTCTGTTCGCCGCCCCAGAAGGTGTTGTGGTAAATGTAGAATTCTCCTCCGTCCACCGGGTCCGGAGGATTTTTTTTGTAGGTGTAGACGGTACGGCCCCGGCTGTTGACCTTTTTGTCGAAATTCACCGCATCGGCCGCCAGATGTGAGGTGCAATGCACGTAGATGAAGCCGCCCCCGTTCCGCGCCTGCACGAAAAGATTTCCGTAATGGTACTCCACCCGGTCGGCCCGTGCATGACGGAAGGCATGAAGCCGCAGGGGGATGCCGCAGTTCATCACCAGATTGTGGTGGAATTTTCCCGATGTCGCCGCGCCGGTGCATATCCCCACGCTGGACATTTCCCGGACCACGTTCCACGCCGCTTCGGTTTTCTGCCCGCAGGCATCCATGCCTATGAGACCTTTGCAGATCACGTTGCCGAGGATCCGCGTACCTTCCCCGTAATCGGAAACGCCGATGTCGTCGGAACTCCCGGAGCCCATGATCCTCTTGAAGACCCGGTAGAGGACGCCGCCCCGCATGTCGTCATTGGTCCGGAGCTGAAAAAAGTCGCCGCGGATGAAGCCCGAAGTAAGAACGCTGTCCCGGATCACCGTGCCTTTGACGCCCCTTTCGACGGCAACCCGGGCGGAACCGTGCATGAGGAGACACCTTTCGACGGTGTTCTCTTTCGCCCCCTGAGCCAACCGGAACTGACAGCGGGAGCCCCGCAGGAAAAGGTCCCTGAAAATAAGGTGCGAAGCGCCGCGCAAAGTGAATCCTTCACCGCTTGCCACGCTGAAACGGTGCTGTTCGGGCTTGCCTGCGTCGGCGAAGCGCACATAAAGGACCCCTTTGTTCCAGCACGAAAGGACGTTCCCGATGACGGGCCAGAGCAGTTCCTTGCGCCCCCTGAAAAGGGAATCCTTCATTCTGACATCGGGGGGGAGCTGGAGGTAGTTGAGGCCGGGAAGGCGTTTGGTGCCGGGGCCGAGCTTGCCCGAGATCATCTCTCCGTCGATCTCGGAAGGCGCCCGGGGCCACGGGGGCAATTCCGAAGCTCCGGCGTTGATGAGAACGATCCGCATACCGTCCATCAGGACCAGATCGGGCCGTTTGGCGAGTGGCGTCTTCCAGACACGGGGACCGATCTCGGGCGCGGAGGCCCATTTGTCGAGGACCATCCCCGGAGGTTCGATGATCGTGAGATATTCCCCTTTGCCCCCCCGGGTCCCCGCGAAGGTGACGGGAGCGTCCTTCTTTCCCGAACGCTTGAAGGTGACCTGCTCGCGGTAGAGTCCGGGGCCGATCTTCACCGTGTCCCCGGGATTGACCGCGGCCGCGGCCCGGCCGATGGTGGCGAAGGGTGCCTGCGCCGTCCCGGGATTCTTGTCGCTCCCTGCAGGAGTTACGAAAAACTCCGCCGCCCCGGCGGCGGCGGCAAGGAGAAGCGGAGCGAAACAAAGTCTTTTCTTCATTTCAGGGACCTTTCTTTCCGGGCGTTCACGTTTTCCGACGCAAAGGAAACCTGCAGATAGGGAACGAAGTGCTTTTTCAGCATGTCGTAGAAAGCGAGCCAACTGCTCCCCTCCAGCGCGTCGCAGAGGTCGGCGTGTTCGGGAGTGGGACGGGTGCCGCGGTTCATCCGGGCGGGGGAAAAGGCGGTGGTCAGGATCTGCAGGAACTGTCCCCCCATGGCGTTCCGGCTGATGGAAAAAAGTTTGTGGTGAAAGGCGATCTCGTCGTGGATCGCGGGCAGATGTCCCGGCGGACCCGCAAGTTCCCGGAGTTCGGCCATGTCTTCGGGCGTCTTGTGCTCGAAGATGAACTCCGCCATTCCCAATTCCATGAAGACGCGGATCTGCATGAACTCCCTGCACTCCCGCTCCGAAAAGAGCCGGGCCTGCGCCAGCTTGCTCACTCCCGCGAAGGCGTTGGGGCGGCGCACCACCATGCCCCGGCGCTTCCGGGTCTCGAGGATCCCGAAGGTCTTGAGCCCGGCCAGTCCCTCCCGGACCACCTGCCGGCTCACCTTGAGTTCCTCGGCCAGCTCCTGTTCCTTGGGGAGCACGTCGCCCGGAGTCAGATTTTCGCTCCGGATATAATCGAGCAGCGAACTTTCCACGCTTTCCGCGAGAGTCCTGCTTCCGCCGGTGTCGGGTGATATCATGGCCGCAAACCTCCTGAATTCCTCTTAATATGTCAGACATAATATAAGATACACCCGCACTTTCTCCGTGTCAAGACCCGATCGCAACTTTTTTCGATATTGCGGGAAGGAGGGCCGCAAGGCCCCTTCAGAGGAGGTCGAGAAGCGCGGGGAGCGCCGCCGCCGTCACCCCGGCCAGACGGGGAGACTCGTCCTCGAGTCCGCCGCCGGGCAGGCTCAGAAAGGAGACCACGCCCGCCAGCGTTTCGCCCCGCCGGACGGGGAAGGACAGGGTGTCGAAGGGGTATTCGGCATCTTTCCCCGTCTGCCCGTGGATGAAGCAGCATCCGGACCGGCGGTACTGTTCGACCAGCTCCCGGAAATGCGCCCGGACGCCCGCGGGGACCAGACGCTGCCGGTCCGCGAGGGGACTTTCGGCCAGAAAGATGGTGCTCACCGAAGCGATGCTCCGCAGGGACTGCCGGAATCCCGGATCGGAAAAGCTGAACTGCCCGGAGCGGGAACGGGCGGAACAGACATTCACGAACTCGTCGCCTTCACGGACGGAAAACTTCGCCGGGAACCCGGCCTCGTCGGCAAGTCGGTTCATAACGGGCTGCAGGGGCTTGTACTTTTCCAGCCTGAAGCGGATCTTCCCCGCCGCCCGGCTGATCCCCGGCGCGATCTCGTAGCGGGCGCCGGAGCACTTTTCCAGCCAGCCCCGCCGCACGAGGGTCGAGGCGATCCGGTAACAGCTGGCCTGGGCGATGCCCAGATTCCGCTGCAGTTCGGGCAGCGTCACCGCCCCTTCGCTGGCCCCGATGTATTCCAGCACGTCCAAAGCCTTTTCCAGAATGGGGACGGTGTTCTTGTGTTCCATCGGATCGAGCTCCTCTTTATTCTCTATTGATAATACGTTCCCCTTAATATACATCCGGGCCGTTTTTTTTGCAAATTTCCCGTCGCCGCCCCTTGTTTTTTGGAAAACGGCATGGTATATTTGACTCAAACAGGAATTTTATCTATTCAATAGAGAATAAAAATTGATGAAATCGGACTTTCTTCTGACGACGGAACTGGGGGCGCGTCTTTTCGAGAGCGTCCGGGACCTTCCCCTGATCGACTGGCACAACCACCTGTCATTGAAGGAGCTGGCCGAAAACCGGCCCTACCCGGACCTGACCGCGCTGTGGGTGGCTTCGGATCCCTACAAGCACCGGGCCATGCGGATCTGCGGCGAAAAGGAATTCTTCATCACGGGCGACGCGGCCCCGCACGACAAATTTCTGGCGTGGAGCCGCACACTCCCCAAACTGCCGGGCAATCCCCTTTATCACTGGAGCAGTCTGGAGCTGCAGAGGATCTTCGGCATCGAGGAGGAGCTGACCCCCGATACGGCGGAAAAGATCTGGCGTCATGCGAATTTGCTCCTGAAAAGAGATGGATTCACCCCGCGGGGGATCCTCGAACGCTTCGACGTGGAGTATGCCGCCCCCTGCACGACCTTCGGGGAAGCGCTCCCCGACCTTGCCGGTCTCGAAGGCATCGTCCCCTCGCTCCGGGGTGACGATCTCGCCGGATTGACCGCCGGAGTCGTCGCCAAGTCCGCCGATTTGAAGGAGCTCGCCCGGAACCTCGAGGCGGGACTGGAAAAACTCCACGCCGCCGGATGCCGCATCGCCGACCACGCCCTCGATGCGGGATTCACTTATTTTCCCGACGACGGGAAGAACGAGGAGCGTTTCCGCGCATTCAAGTCGGGCAGACTTCCCGAAGAGGAAAAGAAGAAGCTTTCGAGCGCGGTCCTGCGGATCCTCTGCACGCTTTACGCGAAACTCGGCTGGGTCGTCCAGTTCCACGCGGGAGCGCTGCGGCAGACCAGCATCCGGCTCCGCCGCCTGACGGGCCCCGTGGGGGGCTACGCCGGGATCGGGAACTCCACCGACGTGAAAGCCCTCTGCGCCCTTCTGGACGATCTGGACAACTCCCCCGAAGGGCTGCCCCGGACCTTCCTCTACACGTTGAATCCGGCGGACTACGCCATGTTCTCGGTCCTGAGCGGCTCCTTCCCCGGCGACGGCACGGCGGGGAAACTCATGCCCGGCCCCGCGTGGTGGTACTGCGACCACCTTTCCGGCATGAAAATGTGCTTCGAGAGTGCCGCAAGCTTCAGCGTCCTTTCCCTCTTCCCCGGCATGACCACCGACTCCCGCAGTCTGCTTTCCCTCGTGCGGCACGAGTATTTCCGCCGGGTCTTCTGCAGCTGGCTGGGAGAGAAGGCGGCGGCGGACGAGATGCCCCGTGATTTCGCGATCCTCGCCGATCTGGCAAGGAAGGTGTGTTACGACAACGCCAGAGAGATATTCGTTCGGAAGCCAAATGGAGGAACCGTAAAATGACGCCCGAAGAAGTGAAGATCCCCATAAACCTCCCCGAGATCGGCCGCATCCGGGCCCGGAGCGCCGCCGAGACCGGCTGCCGCCACTGGATATTGGGCTGCGAGACGCTGGACCGGGATTACGCCGACTACGACGCCTACAAGGAGTATCTTGCCCCCCTGGGCATCGTGCGGATCAGGCTTCAGGCGGGGTGGGCCAAATGCGAAAAGGTGCCCGGCGTCTACGACTTTTCGTGGCTGGACCACATCATCGACGACGCCCTTTCCCGGGGGCTCGAGATCGTCCTCGAAACCGACTACGGCAATCCCGTCTACCCCGGCGGCGGCGGGGCGGATCCCCAGCGGCGGCTCCCCATGCCCGGCGCGGCCCCGGTGGTGCCGCCCGAAAAGAACGGCTTTCCCCGGAGCGGAGAGGCGCTGGCCGCCTGGGACCGCTGGGTGAAAGCTCTGGCGCGTCACTTCAAAGGCCGGGTGGGCGAATGGGCCATGTGGAACGAGCCCGACACCAACAAGACGGCCACGCCGGAGGAGATCGTGGATTTCAACATCCGCACGGCGGAGGACATCCTTTCCGAGATCCCCGGCGCCCGCATCGGCGCCCTCTCTCTCGCCTCGCATCAGCCGGTCGTGCTGGCCAAACATCTGACGCTCCTCTGTGAAAAGGGGAAGATGGAACTTTTCAGCGACATCATCTACCACGCCTATTCCCTGAATCCGGACAACTGCTACGACAGCGTCCGGGGGATGCTCCGGGTGCTCAAGGACCTGCACATCGCCGCCCGTCTGCGGCAGGGCGAAGGGGGGTGCCCCTCGGAGCTGTGCAACACCTTCGCCATGAAGAATCTGCCCTGGACTCTCCTGAGCCAGTGCAAGTGGGACCTGCGCCGCTATCTGGGAGACTTCGGTCACGGCGTGGAATCGGGGGTCTTCACCGTCTGCGACTTCCACCACGTGGGGAAAGGCATCAACCGCAAGGGGCTGCTCGCCGCCGACGCGGACCACAATGTGCTGGGAAAGAAGCCCGCCTACCACGCCGTCCAGCACATGACGAGCCTCTTCGACCGGGAAACGCGCCTCATCCCAGCCTGCGGCGCCGCCGTGCTGGCGGAAAAGGCCTCCTTCGCCTTCCGGGCGGAGCGGCGCGGCGGCCTCATGGGCGTCTGGTGGGACGCGAGCACGGTCCCCGGCGACGACCGGGAACCCGGCACGGCCGACCTGATGCTCACGGGGGAAATAAAGGAGCCTGCGCTGTGCGAACTCATCAGCGGGAAGGTCTGCGCCTTCCCCGAGGAAAGGATCCTGCGCCTGCCCGGCCGAATGCTCTTCAAGGAGGTCCCTTTCATCGACTCACCCCTGATCCTGGCCGAAAAGAACATCATTCCCATGGAATAAATCAAAATTCGAGGTTGGAAAAATGATCTGGAAAGACAAAGTCGCAGTCGTCACCGGAGCGGGGGGCACCCTCTGCTCCGAAATCGCCGTCATGCTGGCCGGAAAGGGCATGAAAACGGTCCTCATCGGCCGGACGGCGGAAAAACTCGAGGCCACCGCGAAAAAGATCCGCGCAAAAGGCGGCGCCTGCCGCATCGAAGCCGGCGACGTCAACGATGAAGAAGCCATCAGCGCCATCGCCCAAAAGACTGCCGCGGAGTGGGGCCCCTGCCGGGTCCTCGTCAACGGCGCGGGCGGCAACAACATCAAGGCCCTGACCACCCTCACGGCCTTCGACCCGGCGGAACTTTCGCCCGAAAAACCCGAAGAGATGCGGGGCTTTTTCGATCTGGACATGGAGCTTTTCAAGTCCGTCCTCGAAACCAATACCGTCGGCACCGTGATCCCCTGCCGGGTCTTCGGGCGCCAGATGGCGGAAGCAGGGGGCGGAGCCATCCTCAATTTCGCCTCCATGAACACCTACTGCCCCCTGAGCCGGGTCCCCGCCTACGCCATGAGCAAGGCGGCCATAGCGAACTTCACCCAGTACCTGGCGGCCTATTTCGCCCCTGCGAAGATCCGGGTCAACGCCGTAGCGCCGGGCTTCTTCGTCAACGAGCGGAGCCGCAAGTATCTGTGCACCCCCGACGGCGGCCTCTCGCCGCGGGGCGAAAAGGTGATGGGCCACACCCCCATGGGCCGCTTCGGCGAAGCTCAGGATCTGCTGGGCTGCGTTGAGTGGCTCCTCGACGACGAGAAGGCTGCCTTCGTCACCGGGGTAACCATCCCGGTGGACGGGGGCTTCCTCTCCACTTCGGGGATCTGACCATGAAACTCGGCATGATGCTTCCGGTCAAGCCGGACCTCCAATGGCAGCTGGCCGCCCAGCTGGGGGTGAAGTACGCCGTCACCAAGGCCGCGCCGGAACTCAGCGGGCTCAAGGATCCCTCGGACTTCGACGCATTGAAGGTCGTCCGCGACCGTTTCGCCGAAGCGGGCTTCGAGCTCTACGCCCTCGAAGGGGACGAGTTCGACATGTCCCGGATCAAGCTGGGTCTCCCCGGAAGGGACGAGGATCTGGAAAAATACCGCCGGATGCTCCGCAACATGGGGAAACTGGGCTTGAAGCTCCTCTGCTACAACTTCATGGCGGGAGTGGGCTGGTTCCGTTCACGGGCCGACCTGCCCGAACGGGGCGGGGCCCTCACCAGCGGCTTCGACCTGGCGGAGATCGACAACGACGTTCCCCTCAAGATCACCGAGGAGCAGCTCTGGGAAAATTACGCTTACTTTCTCCGGAACGTCCTCCCGGCGGCGGAAGAGGCGGGGGTCAAGATGGGCCTTCACCCCGACGATCCCCCCGTGTCGCCCCTTTTGGGCTACTCCCGGATCCTGACCAGCGCGGCGGCATTCCGCCGGGCCATGGCCCTGAGCTCCAGCCCCAGCCACGGCATCACCTTCTGTCAGGCCTCCTTCCGGGCCATGGGCGAGAACGTCTTCGAGCTCATCCCCGAGTTCGGGGAAAGGATCTTCTTTCTCCACTTCCGGGACATCACGGGGACGAGGACGAAATTCCGGGAGACCTTCCACGACAACGGTCCCACCGATATGGCGGAACTGCTGAAGACGGCGAAGGAATACGCCCCCGACTGTCTGCTCCGGCCCGACCACACTCCCCGCATGGCGGGCGAGACCGGCGGCAGCACGGGCTACACCATTCTGGGCAATCTCTTCGCAACGGGATACATCAGGGGCATCCTGGACGCCCTGAAACAACAGTAAAGGATCATCACCATGTCTTTCGAACTCGCCATCGACGCTTCCGAAAAGGGTAAAAACCTGCCCAACTTCTGGAGCAACATCCATTTTCACCCCACCGACGCCGTGGAGGACATGTGGGGAAAAAACATCCTCGACCAGGTGGCGGCGGACGGTTCCGCCCGCTACGTCCGGCTCTACGCCATGTTCGAGGACATCGTCAGCCGTGACGACGATGGAAACTTGCGCTTCGATTTCTCGGAGCAGGACAAGCGGCTGGACTACATGGTTTCCAAGGGCTTCGATCTGCTGCTCTGCTTCGTCTTCATGCCGATCGTCATGGCGAAGACGCCCACGGAGCTTTCCGGAGTCCGCTACAAGGACAAGCGCTTCTGCCGCTCCAACCCCGCCGACTACGAGGAGTGGCGGCAGGTCTGCTTCACGCAGGCGAAGCATCTGGCGGAGCGCTACGGCGTGGAGCGGGTGAAGCGCTGGCGCTTCCACTGCTGGAACGAGCCCGATCTCGGCTTCTGGATCTACCCCGAATTCTTCTTCGAATGCACTCCGGAACAGCAGGCGTACAAGATCGACGAGTACTGCAAGCTCTACGACTACTTCGAGGCAGGGATCCACGCGGTTTCGCCCGAACTGAAGACGGGCGGACCTTCCTGCGGCCACTACAAGGATTTCTTCGAAGCGGTCATGCGCCACATGGCGCAGGGCACCAACGCCGTCACGGGGGCGAAAGGCACCCGCATCGACTTCGCCTCGCTCCACTGCTACAGCTCCATCCCTCAGGATCCCCACGATCCCTACCGCTACGAGGTGGCGCCCGAACGCATCGTGGCCCAATATCAGACCTACCGGAAGATCATGGCCAAGTACGGCTTCGACAAACTCCCCTGCATCATCGACGAGTGGGCCGCCGCCGCCGAGGGCTACAAAGGGATCGCGGAGGATCCCCGGCTCCGCTTCCGGGAAACGGAATATTATGCGGCTTTCTACTTCCGCCTCATCGACTGCTTCCGGAAGCTCGAGATCCCCCCGGAGCGGATGATGATCTGCCTTTCCGGGCAGGACCACAACACCGAGGACTTCGACGGCCACCGGACCTTCTTCACCGCCCGCATGTGGCGCAAGCCCATCTGCAACGCCTTCGCACTGGCGGCGAGGCTGGGGGAGACCGCATTGCCCGCGGAAGGCGTCTTCCCCCGGAACTGCGGCGGCATCGTCACGAGGGGCGATGACGGCCGCATCGCCGCCGCCTTCTACAACCACGAATCCGACTTCGGCAAGGAAGGGGAAACGCAGGTCCTCGAACTCCGCGTCACGGGTCTGAAAGGCGGGTTCCGCCTCGAAAGACGGCGCATCGACGCGCTCTTCAGCAACGCCTTCACCGCCTGGAGCCGCCTCGGTTCTCCCCAGTCGCCCACCGTCTGGGAGCGGGAGCAGATCTCCCGCCGGGCCGTGTTGGAGAAATGCCGCCCCGACGAGGAAGTCCGGGACTCCTGGCGGGGGGATATCGTGCTTCCCCCCAACTCGGTGGAACTGCTGGAGTTCTTCCCCTGCTGAAAAAATGGCATATTTTTCCCTTCCGGCCCTTGCAGTTGGGAAAAAAGATGCTATATTAATCCGCGACGGAACAGGAGACGCCGATGCCCGCGGGGTGCGGCGTGTCTTTTGTGTTTTTTCTGAACAAACTTTTTTATGAATCACCGGAGGTGCCGCCATGGCCAATCCCCTCGACGAAGTGACCGGGCCCGTCAACGACGGCGGGCGTGAAGTGCGGGTCATTGAAAAACAGCTGCCCGTGACCGTGGGCGTCGGATCCACCATTTTCGAAGTCCTGATCTGGATCGTGGGTTTCATCCCCGGAGCGGTGATCACTTTCGGAGCCAAGCCCCCGTGGGAAAGTTGGGTCTATGCGCTCATCTGGTGCGCCGGGATCCTGCCGGGAGTGATCTATCTTCTCATGAAGGTGGCGGCGCAGAACTACTTCCAGCGGCTCCAGCAGAGGATCCAGGCCAGCGCCTCCACCATCGGCAACTATCAGGAACAGCGCTTCCAGATCCTGAAGAACGTGGCGGCGCTGGTGGAGCGGTCCATCAAGCTGGACAAGGAGGTCATGACCGCCGTGGCGGCCTACCGGGGCGGAACGGCTCCCGATGCCCACCTTTCCAGCGACGAGGCGGCTCTGAACCGGGGCTTCGCCTCCCTCGTGCCCCATATCGAAGCCTACCCCGAACTCAAGGCCCACGCCCAGATCGCCGAAGCCATGCGGCAGAACAGCTATCTCCAGCGCGAGATCACCGCCGCACGGGACCTCTACAATCAGGTGGTCCTGATGTGGAACACCGAGATCTACAAGTGGCCGGTCAACCAGATCGTGGCGGCCAGGGCCGGATACACCACCCGGATCCCCTTCTCCGTTTCGAGCGAGGCCATCGAGGGCTCCAGGAGCACCTTCTTCTGAGAACGTTTTTTCTCCCGCAGTTGCCCCTCTTTCTGCAGGTGACCGATGGAATATGAGGAGATTCCCTATCCGGTAAAGGCCTACGGCGAAAAGTACCGCGCTCTGCACAGGAAGCACACCGAAGAGGCCTTCGAGGAGCTGCTCCGCAAGGCAGGGATCGACACTTCCGTCATTGCGGAGCTGAACAGGGCGATCCGGAAACTTCAGCACAAGCTCGAGGTGCTGGGAGCGTCGCTGGGGAGACTGCGTTTTTTCCGGGGCTTCCTGATCCTCGTCGCCATAGCGGGATTCGGATGCGGCGTCTGGTTCCTGGTCCAGCTCGTTTTCCCCGATTTCGCGAAGGATATGCCTCTTCCCGTCGCCTGGGGCGCGGGCGGAGCGGCCGCGGGGACGATCGCGGTGCTGCTGACAGTCAAGTGGCTTTCCCCCAGGATCCGCCGGGGCAATGAGCTCTTTACCAAAATGGACGAGCTGTGCAGCGCCAGGATCCGCGAAGCCTGGCAGCTGATGGCCCCCCTCAACCGCCTCTTCCGGTGGGACACCATCGCCGGGATCGTCATGAAGACGCTCCCCATCGTGACGGTGGACAAATTCTTTTCCGCCGGGCGCATGGAGCAGCTGTGCCGGCAGTTTTTCTGGTCCCCCCGTTCACGGGAAAACGAATCGGTCCTCTGCTGTCAGAGCGGCGCCCTCGACGGCAACCCCTGGGTCATGGCCGAAGTGCTCCGGCAGGAGTGGGAGACGGTGACCTACACCGGCCACCTGGAGATCTCATGGAGGGAAGAGGTCACTTACACCGATTCCAACGGCAAGACCCGCTCCCGGATCGAGACCCGTTACCAGACGCTCACCGCCTCGGTCGAGGAGCCCGCGCCCGTCTACGGCCGCCGGAAATTCATGGTCTACGGCAACGAAGCGGCCCCCGACCTGTGCTTTTCCCGTGAGCCCAACTCCCTTTCCGATGCGGGGCAGGGATTTTTCGGGAGGTTCCGGATGCGCTCCGCCATCAGGGCCCTCGAGGCCAGGAGCCGGGATCTGGACGATCCCTTCGTCATCATGGACAACCGGGTCTTCGACGCCTGCTTCAACGCCACGGACCGGAACAACGAACAGCAGTTCCGGCTCCTTTTCACGCCCCTTGCCCAGCAGGAGATGCTGGTGCTCCTCCGGGACCGGAAATCGGGTTTCGGCGATGATTTTTCCTTCGTCAAGGATCACATGATCAACATCCTGTTTTCGGATCATCTGGACGAGACCGATCTGTCGGCCGCTCCGGACCGGTTCCGGAACTACGACCTCGACGCGCTGAAGGAAAGCTTTTTCTCCTACAGCGAAAATTTCTTCCGCAGTTTCTACTTCACCATCGCCCCGCTCCTCTGCATCCCCCTCTACCAGCAGCACCGGAACTTCAGGGACATTTACGCGGGCGTCCTCGATTCGGAAAGCGGCTCCTTCTACGAATACGAGTCTCTGATCAACGCCATGGACCGGGAGGAGTTCGCTCCGGAGGATGCGGCCACGCAGCTCATCCTCAAGCTCGGAAGCGGAAAAGCCGAGGGCGATGCGGAAAATTGGCAGGTCACCGCCCACGCCTTCGCCTGCGAGGAGCGCCTGACTTACGTCCGCACCAGAGGCGGCGACGGCAAATGGCACGACGTCCCCGTCCACTGGAAGAAGTACCTCCCCCGGTCCAGAACGAGCGAGGTGATCGTCGCCCACGCGCCGGAGGACGAAACAGAACTTTCGACCGCGGAAAAATACCGCAAACTGGTGGAAAACTTCCACGGCCGCGTCGGGACTCTCCGCTTCCGCCGCTCACTCATGGCCTTCCTGCGGGAACGGTAATTCCACGTCGGCCGGCCGACAGGCCGGACAGACCGGGGGGGGGGAGCGGGCGCACTGAGTCCCTGCGGCGGCGTTCGCCGATGGAAGGGCGCAGAGTCGCCCCCCGCGTTCGCCCGTTCGGTCAAAGTTCGCGGGGGATCTTTTCCGCTTCGATGACGGAGCAGAGGTGGGCCCCTTCCTTCATCACGGGCAGGTGGCTCCGGCGGCTCATGATGCCGTCCCTCGTCGCGAAGCCCTGCTCCAGCACTTCGAGGGTCTGGATGTCCCGGATCTCGTAGACCTTATCCCCCTTGCGGATCTCGTCGTACTCGTCGAAGAAGTACCGGACGTGCCCGGCATGGGCGGCCTTGAACATGTCCGCGTGTTCCCAGTAATCCTCGGGAATGCTCCACGTGGGCCGGTCCGGAAGGCGGTATTCCCCCTTCAGCATTCCCAGCTTGATCATCAAATTTCGGACGGCGTTCTTGCCGAGAGCGTATTCGCTTTCCTTGAGGCCGTGCTGGATGGAAAATTCGATGCAGAAAGCGTAATGACCTTCCCGCTTCGACGCCTGAAAGTTCAGATTGCCCGAGGCGTATTCGCTCTTGTTGGCCGAACACTGCCACACCCCTTCGATCCCCGTCAGGGCGATAAGGGGGTTGTTCTTGGCGAAGTCGTTGTAGACCAGAGGCTTGAGAGCCTGCAGGCAGTGGATGTCCAGCGTGAGATACGCCTCTTCCACGAAGTTGCGCCAGAGCCAGCGGGTGATGTCGAAGGCGATCCCCTCCCCCGGCCGGTTCCAGAGCCGGTTCATGTTGTACAAGGTCTGAGCTTCGTTGCGGCCGATGCCCCAGGGGGAGTACTCGTGGCGGAACCGGGAATAGAAATAGTCGTTGATCCTGGAAAGATCCTCGTGTTCGGGGTAGAACTCGTAGTCCATGGCCAGCGCGCCGGGGTTGGCGCAGGGGCAGATGTGGAGCGTCCCCGCGATATCCTCCTTATCCAGCTCCTCCGCCAGTTCGGGCAGAAAACAGGGGCCGGAGTGTTCCATGCCGTGCTGCCCCGAAACGATGGTGAAGACCGGGCCGGGCCGCTTTCCCCCCACGGTCAGCACCGTGACCTGAAAGACGTTCCCTTTGCAGTCCTTGAAACTTTCTCGCGTAACTTTCATTTTTTCTCTCCTTCGGAAATCAGACGCAAAACAAGCGTTTCGTAACAGTTCAAACTCCGGTCGAGCACGATGTTTTCCCCTTCTCTGCGGAAGGGCATCCCGCGCCACTCGCCCTCGGGGGTGAGCTCCTCGACGCGGGCAGGCTCCGCGCCGCAGCGGAGCGTCACCGTCTCCATGGGGTCGAAATTGAGATTGCAGATGTAGCTGAGCACACGGCCATCCTCATAGGCGCGGGTGAGCACCAGAATTTCCTGCAGGTCCTGACAAACCGCGGGCAGACGGCCGCCGTTGAGGCGTTCGAGGATCCGCACGTACCACTCCTTGCGGGTCTCGTTGTACTGGACATAGGAGACATCCTGATGGAAGGCGGTGGAGCAGACCAGCCCGCCGAGGGCGTTGCGGAAGAAGACCGTGCCGGGGGCGGCGAACTCCCGCTCCGGCGAACCCGCGTAGGGAGAATAGCAGAGCTCCGTCATCACCTCCGCGCCGGGGGCCAGATCCTTGAAGTGAGGCACGTTGGATTCCTTGGTGATGGGGTAGCCCGTTTCCGTCGCGGGATCGACCTCCCGGTTGTAGCGGAACTCCTCGAAACAGGCCGTAAGGCCCAGCTCCCCGGCGAATCCCCGTTCGCAGACGGCGACGGCGGCGGGGCCGTCCAGCAGGAGCCGCCCCGAAAGAAGGGTCTTCAGCTCCTCGTCCCTGAAGCGGCCGATGGCCTGCGCTCCCGCGATGGCGTAGACTCCGGGGGAATCCAGCTCGAACTTGCACTGGTAGGGGATCCCCAGCACACCGAACATCCGGGAGCCCAGCGTGGGCTCCGAAAGGAAATATTCGCTGTTCCGTTTCCCCCAGCCGGGGTGCCAGTTGGGGAAGTTCCGGTGGGCGGGGATGATGACGCCCGTCATACGCGTCTTCATCACTTCGCCCGCCAGCACCTGATAGGCGCGGCTGTACTTCGCGAGGATTTTCGTGTAATTCCTATGGACGGGCCGCCCCATCTTCCGGCAGTTGACCAGCCAGAGCTTGGAGCCCCGCAGCCCGCAGAAGATGGAGGAAAAGAGTTTGGCATGCATCCCCACCGAGGAGCGGCTGTAGAGAGTGTGCGGAAAGGTGTCCGACTCGTCCATGGCGATGTCCACCGACGGGTGGGCGGCCTTGTAGACCATGGTCCTCGAGACCACATAGGGAAAATCCTTGGCGGAACGCTCCAGATAGAGGGTGTTTCCCAGCCGCATGACCACGGGCTGGTCCTTGGCGGCGAAACGCCGGGCGGTCTCGCTCGCAAAGCGGATCTCCGCCCCCGGCATGCAGCTCCCCGCCGGGATGGAGGGATCCACGGAGTCGATAGCCTCACGGAAGAGGGAGGCCACATTGTAGAAAAGCTCCCGCCGGAGCGTGTCGAAAGCGGTGAAGATTTCGTCGCCCTGCTGCGACGCCTTGACGGCGGCCCGGTATTCCTCGGGGGTGAAACGGTTTCCCGTGCGGCGGTTGAACTCCGCCGTGTGGAGTTCGCAGAAGCACTCCGCGCCCCCTTGCGAAAAACTCCGGATGTCGTCATCCC
>JAFSYV010000119.1 GCA_017443585.1 Lentisphaeria bacterium
CCATGGCCAGCACGATGTCGTACTTGCGGCAGAACTTTTCCAGTTCCTGAGCGTAATCCACGGGCAGGAAGTCGGGGCCGCCGCCCTGATAGGACTCGGACATGACTCCCGCGACCTCTTCGGGCGAAACGTTGTGGGCCTTCAGAGTGTCGAGGAACTGCTGGAAGCTGGGATGTTCATTGCGGAACCCGTCCGGGAAAGGCACCTGGATGAAGTTCTTGTCGCCGTCCACGATCCACTCCTTCTGTCCGGGATTGCCGCCGGCCAGCTGGGAACCCATGGTCCGGCCGTGAAAAGCGGCGGTGAAGGAGATGAAGTACTTGCGCTTCGGACCGTACTTTTTGAGGGCGTAGGTCTTGGCCATCTTGATGCAGTTTTCCGTGGCTTCGGAGCCGGTGGAAAGCAGGAACACCGTGTAGTTGTCGGGATCGGGGGCCACGGACTGGAGCTTTTCGGTCAGTTCGACCCGGTCCTCATGGACAAAAACGTAGGTGGCCAGCAGGTGCTGGTCGATCATCTCGCGGAGCCGCTTCTCGATCCGGGGATGGGCGTGGCCGCAGTTGGTGATGAGCACACCGCTGGACCAGTCGATCCAGGTGTTGCCGTAGCGGTCGGAAACCTGGCAGTCCTGAGCGGAGTGCCAGATGATCGGGGGCTGGCCGCTCATGGAACGGGGCTCGCTCTTGCGCAGACGCTCGAAGAAGGGCAGCGACTCGGGGACCGGGATCGCCGTCTGGATGCTGCGGAATTTGGTCTTGATCTTGGGGACGTTCACGGGGGTCAGGGAATATTCAGCCATTTTTCAACTCTCCTTTTGTGTTGCTGGTTGGTTGTTACTTCTTGAGCCGGACGGTCGGACGGTCGCCGGAGTAATCGATGACGGCCAGGTCGCCGCCGTTGAGGATGGAAAGCCGCGCGGCCTCCTGCACCAGTTCGTTGTAGCTGGAGTTTTCCGGCGTGGCGATGAGGCCCTTTTCGTTGGCTTCGGCGATGGCGGCCCGACGGATTGCCGGCGCGTTGGCGGGATCGGCGGCCACCCGTGCTTCGATGTCCCTGGACATGGTCAGCGTGGCGGCCACGGAGTCGATGCCGTAACCGATGGGCTTCAAGCCGGGACCCGCGTAGGGAACTTCGCGGATGAAGTCGGGATTGATGTAGGAGAAGGCCTTGTCGGCGCCCACGGCGTAGCAGTGTTCCACGCCCCGGAAGTGGTCGTCATGATCCAGCAGTCCGGAACGGTCGTCGCCCTCGAAGTACATGATGAGGCCCTGGTCGTTGCCGCCGCCCGCTTCGTTGGGATAGCCCAGACCGTTGTTGATGGAAAGGATGGCGCCGTTCTCGAAGATCACCCGGCCGTTGCTCCAGAGGTAGCCTTCCTTGCCGTTGGGGAATTTGCCCTTCCGGCCGGTAACGGAGATCTGCACCGGGCGCAGCCCCGTGATGAAGCAGACCAGATCCACATAGTGGCAGCCCACGTAGACGAAGGGGTCGGTATTCTCGCAGGTGAACCAGTTCTGGCAGTTGGAGTGCCGGTAATAGTAGGGTTCGATGAGGCGGGCTTCGCCGAGAGAGAACTCGCCGAAACGCCCTTCCCGGTAATTCTTCCGGGCGAGCAGGCTGCGGCGGTCGAAGCGCTTGTGGTACTCGATGCCCACGAAGCAGCCCCGCTCGCGGGCTTCCTTTTCGATCTCCATGGCCTGCGCGTACTTAAGCACCAGCGGCTTGACGCAGAGGATATGCTGGTTGAAGGGCAGGACACCCTTGAGCACGGTGTAGTGGAGCTGGTCGGGCAGCGCGATGATGACCATCTGATAAGGTTTCTGCTTGGCCAGAACCTTCTTGTAAAGTTCGGGATCGCTGCTGTCGGGCTCGCCGGGAGCGGGACAGGTGTCGAAGGTCTGGTCGGGGAAAGCCCGCTTCAGGGACTCGCTTTCGCGCAGCGCGGTGACGGCTGAACTGCGCATATCCACCACGGTGATGTGGCCGATGACGCCTTCGCGGCGCATCTGGAGCGCCGCCGGAAGCAGCAGATCGTTGACGATCATGCCCGCTCCGATGATGGTCAGGTCGAGAGCTTTCTTGTTCTCACTCATCTTGAAAATCCTTTCTTTTCGGTTGATGAAGTGTTCATTTCCTATTTGATGCACCTTTCGAGCACCACCTGGGCGCCGCCCACGGCCACGCCGGAACTGCCGAAACGCGAACGTTCGACGGCGATCCGGCCGCCGACGGAGCGGGCAGCGGAGTCGTGTTCGAAGGTTTTTTTGAAGCAGTCGAACCAGGCGTCGCCGAACTCCAGCGCCCGCCCGCCGAGGATGATCGCTTCGGGATCGAAGAGGTTGGCCGCCGTCTCGGCGGCGAAGGCCATCTGCTCCGCGTTGAGCCGGGCCAGACTTTCCGCATCGGGGTCGCCCTGAGCACAGGCCTTGAGAAATTCGTCGAAGGAACATTCCCGCCCCTTGAGGCGGGAAAAGGCCGCCGCCACGGCGCTGGGCCGGGCGGTCTCCTCCACGCGCCCCCCGCCGGGGAGCCGGAGCAGTCCGATCTCGCCCGCGGCTCCGGAGCGTCCCCGGTAGATGCCGCCGTCGATGAAGATGCCGGCGCCCACGCCCCGGCCCGAGGTCAGGTAGACGATGCTCTCGTAGGGCTTCCCCGCGCCGAAGAGGGCTTCGGCCAGAGCCGCCGCATTGGGACGGCGTTCGAGGATCACGGGGACCCCCGCCGCCTTCTCCAGCTGCCCGGCGAAGCCCGACCGGGGCGGAATGTCCAGTGTGCTGGAACCGGCCAGATCGTTCGCTTCCACGTCCACCACGCCGGAAAGGGCCACCCCCACGCCTTCCACACGGGAACCGGGAGCGCGGGCGATGAGCATTTTCACGAGTTTCGCGGTGACTTCGATGATCTTTTCGTAACTGTTGACGTATTCCAGCTCGGCGGAGCTCAGGACCGCGCAGGCGCAGTCGCACAGGACGCCCCGGATCAGATAGTCGTCCCCCAGGTCGACGCCCACGGCGCAGCGGCTGCCGGGAGCGACCCGGAGCAATATGGGCCGTTTGCCCCCGTTGGAGTCGCCGCGGCCCGCCTCGACGACCAGTCCTTCCCGGACCAGTTCGTCCACGATGGCGGAAACCGCGGGACGGGTCAGGCCGCACCGCTGCGACAGGGCCGCACGGGAGATACCCCCCTCGGTCCGCAGCAGATCGAACACCCGGCGCTTGCCGGATCGCTGTGTCATGCCCGACATCCGCAAATCCTTTGTTAAATAACCTTACAAACCATAATATAACACCGCTTTCGCAGAAGTCAAGGCCATTTTTCAAATTTTTCGCGTTCCCGGAAAAAAAACGTCTTCTCCCTTGAAAAAGGGACCTTCCGGAGTTATATTTTCACGTATGCAGGTTTCAACAAAAGCTTATCAGAGGAAAAGGAAAATGCTGGACAAGATCGTCAGACACATCGGCGCCCACCGGAACGAACTGCGAACCCTTTCGGACGCGCTGTGGAACCATCCGGAAACCGCCTACCACGAACATTTCGCTTCGAAGACCGCCGCGGAACTGCTGGAAAAGTGCGGGTACGCCGTGACGATTCCCTGTTACGGCATCGAGACCGCATTCCGCTGTGAGTACGCTCAAGGCTCCGGCGGCCCGGTCTTCGCCATCGCTTCCGAATACGACGCGCTGCCCGAGATCGGCCACGGCTGCGGACACAACCTCATCTGTACGGCGGGCATCGCCGCCTTCATCGCCGCGGCGGAGCTCATGAAGGAAGAGGGCATTTCCGGCAAGGTGATCCTGCTGGGGACCCCCGCCGAAGAGGGCGGCGGCGGCAAGGTCAAAATGGCCGCCGCGGGCTGTCTGGACGGCGTGGACGCCGCCATCATGGCGCACCCTTCCGGCATCAACTGCACGGACGCGGGCTCCACGGCCAACTGCGGGCTCGAAGTGATCTTCCACGGCAAGGCCGCCCACGCGGCCGCCGCGCCTGAAAAAGGCATCAACGCCCTCGACGCGGTGAATCTGCTCTTCACGGGAGTCAACACCTTCCGCCAGTACATCCCGGAACACGCCCGGATCCACGGGGTGATCCTCGACGGCGGCGAGGTGCCCAACGTGATCCCCGACTACGCCCGGTGCCGCTTCTATCTGCGCTCGGCGGACGAAAGCTGGTGCCCCGTGCTGGAAAAACGCTTCCGCGACATCGTCAAAGGCGCGGAACTGATGACGGGGGCCACGGCGGAGATCGCCCCCTTCCGCCCCGCCTACCGGGCGCGGAAGCCCAACACCCCCATGAACATGGACTACGCCGAGAGCATGCGGGCCCAGGGGGTGGAGGTGGAGATCCCCGAAAAGGCGGGCCGGGGCTCCTCGGATTTCGGCAACTTCTCGCAGGTCGTGCCGGGGATCCATCCCTACTTCGCCGTTTCCGACACGTCGGTCCCCGTGCCCCACTCGAAGGAGTTCGCCGCCTGCGCGAAGGAAGACTACGGTTTCGACAACGCCCTGCGGGCCGCCGCCGCGCTGGCCCACGAGGCCCTGCGCTTCATGGCCGACCCGGCCTTCCGCGAAGCGGTCAAGGCGGATTTCGCCCGCCGCTGAATTTTCCGGTCAAAAAAAACGGGGCCGACGCAAATTTCAGCGTCGGCCCCATTTTTTCGCCCGAAGCGCGGCTCAGAATCCGGCCTGCCGGATCAGATCGGCCGCATCCTTCACGTCCACCAGTCCCCGGAGGGTGACGGAGAAGTTCAGCGTCTTGCCGGGCGGAACGGTCAGCGGCCGGTTGGGCTCGGCATCGTCGTACTTCTTGCCGAAGTAGCTCCGGGGAAATTCGAGGGTGTAGACCTTGTTGCCCCCCTTGTGGTCGCCCTTGGAGCTGAACCACACGTAGGCATGAGTGGTCACGGGGCCGCTGATGATCGCCAGCCCCTTGTGCAGGACGGCGTCATAGACGCCCATGAAAGGCTGCTTCAGCCGCACGGAACGGCGCTCGAAGAAGACCGGCTTCTTCGGGTCGAAACAGCTCTGTTCCAGCTTGTCCCGGTCGTACTTGACGGGGATCACCAGCGTGTCGTCGGCCTGCGGCAGAGCCCCGGAGCCGACGGCGGGCACGAAACGGCCCCGCCAGGCCAGCTGGATATGCTCGGGATCGTCGGAGGCCGCGTCGGGCCGCATGGTGTTGGCGATCTCATAGTCCATGACCAGATCGGGGGAACCGCTCTTCATGCTCATGGTCCTTTTCAGCACGAAACTCGTCCCCGGAAGCGGCATGGAAAAGGTCATGGCGGCCCGGTCGGAGGAGAGCTGACGGAGCGTGATGTTCCAGTCCGTGAAGGCAACGGGCCAGATTCCGCCGCCGCCCGCGTCGGTGAAGCCGTTGTAGCCGCGCAGGGTGGTTATCATGTCCTTGGTGACCTTCTGCTCCGCCCTCTGTTTCGGGGTCAGGAGCCGGTCGAAGGGACCGGGAACCAGAGTTTCCGTGCCGCCGACCTCGAAGGAGACGAGAGTGCCCCCCGTTTCGAGGATCACCGCCCGGATGATGCCGTTGTCGAAGCGGAAGCCGGGATGGTCCTTGAAGACCACAGGTTCGACCTTGACCTTGAAGTTCGTCATCTTTCCCGCACGGGCGGCTTCGGCGGCCAGACCGAGATAGTCTTCGGAGCGTTCGAAGAGCTTCCAGCCGAAGACCTGCCGCGCCCGCTCGAAGAAGAACTTTTCAAGCGGATTGACGAAGGTCCGGTCCGCCTTCAGCGCCCTGTTCACGAGGGCGTACTTGAGTTTCCCGGCCAGCTCGGCGGCGCGGGCCCGTTCCTTTTCGGTGTAGGGCTTGCCCGCTTTCGTCCGGTCGAGGAGCAGGGAAGCCTCCCGCGCATCGGCGCTTTCCCGCCCGGCCCGTTCGATGAGGGAGGCCAGCTCCTTAAGCCGGGGATCGGCGGCCAGTTCGAAAGTACGTTCCACTGTACGGCTCTTTCCGCCGCAGGCGAGAACGATGCGCACCTTGTTGATGCCGATCTTGCCCAGCGTGAAGGGAACTTCGAGAACCTTGCTCCCCACGGTCCCGACCGCTTTGCCGTCGATCTCGACCTTCGTCCCGGCGGGGGCGAAGACCCTGAATCTCACGGTGGTAACCTCGACCTTGCTGTTGCAGGAAGGAGTCGAGACCACCGCGGCGGGAAACTTCTTGAAAGCCTCGATCTCCTCGGCCAGCTCCTGACGGACCCGGTAGAGCAGATGGGGGTCGTTCACATATTCGAAGGGCGGGACGGGGATCAGGGATTTCAGGATCTCCATGACCCGGACCCGGCCCGCGCCGGGATAGCGCTTGTCGATGAGATTTTCCAAAATCCGCATGTAGTCGAAGTCGTCGATGCTTTCGCGGATCATGGCGGCCCGCTGGGAGCTTATGCACCCCTCCCCCGCCTTCCGGGGCGGGTAGAAGATGGTGGCCCCGCCGCAGTTGTACCCGGTCCGCTCGAAATCGGTCCATGGGTTCACGTCCTTGTAGGTCCAGTTGGTGCACCAGAGAAGTCCGCCGGAGCCTTTCCCCGTATAGATCCGCCAGGCGTAGAGCCGGTTGAGGATGTAGTCGTGACTGCTCATCCGCACGGTCCAGTTGTAGTACCAGACGTCGCCGCCCTTTTTCATGTGGGCTGCCTGCTCCTCGGGATGGTAGTATCCCGGAGCGAAAGGCACGCAGAAGGTGTGGACGTAGCCGATCTGGTCGGTGACCATCTTGGGGATCAGGATCTTCAGCTCAGGAGCCGCCGCGTGGATGGCGTCCAGCAGGATCTTCAGGTCCGCGTGGACCTTGGCCGGGGGCTCGTCGTAGAGATAGGCGAAAAAGTCGATCCCGGGGAACTTTTCCTTCACGTGGGCGCAGAACTGTTTTGCGTACTGCCCCGCGTACTTGAGTCCTTCGGGAGAGATCAGATTGAAATCGCCGAAGGGGCTCTTCCCCGGCTTGTCCCGCAGTTTTTTGTCCTTGGCGAACCAGCCGTCGTTGTCGCCCCGCATGGAAAGGATGGGAACGGGGAGATTGCGCTGGCCGTAGACCCGGATCCGCCGCTCCGCCTGAGCGTCGAACTTGCTCCAGTCGGTGACGACCAGGCCGCCGTTCACGATCTTCCACGCGGGCTGGGGAAGCCACAACGCCTGATTCCCGGTCATGCGGTGCTCCTGGATGAGCTTGTGGAAATTTTCCGCCTTCTCGGCGGAGGACCGCTTGTCCCACACGTTGTAGCCGGGATGAGGAAGTATATAGAAATAGGTCCGCAAGTTGGGCGTGGCGGGGAGCTCGAAGTCGAAGACCCGGAGCTTCAGGGCGAACTTGCCCAATTCCTTCGTTCCGGCAAGGACCCGGCCCTCCCCCTCGTAGATCCCGGCGGGCGTCCCGGCCGGGACGGCGACCACCACGAAAAAGGGCAGATTCCGGCCCTTTTCGGCACTTCCCTTCAAATCGGGCAGCAGGGGGTCGGCGTTGAGTCCCTTCATGGCGGGATTTTCGGGGTTCTTCAAGTTCACGAAGCCCACCTGGCGGAAAGTGACCGCCGAGGCCGGGATCACCTGCTTTTGCCCTTTGAGGGGCGAAAAGGCGAGAGTCACGTCACCGAGTGTCTTTTTGGCGCTGACGACGATCTGGAAGGGTTCGGATTCATTGGCGGCGGCGGCCAGCTCCACGGTCGTCCCGGACTTCACCTCCGCCGGGACTCCCGCCGCCGGAACTTTCAAATAAGGCGCCTCTTTCCAGAGGGTGCATTCCGCCGACTCTTTCAGCTTCACGGCCCCGGCGCTGCGGTTCCCGAGGACCTTTTCCTCGTCGATGCCGTAGTAGAAATCGTCCAGATAGACGGTCTGCTTGCCCGAAAGCCACACGGTCAATGCCACCCGGACGCAGTTCACCGGGGGGAAGAAGTCTATTTTCATCTCATGCCACTGGCCGGGCGCATCCGCGAAGGCGGGGAAGAGGTAACGGATGACCTTGCCCTTGGCGTCGAGGAACATCACCCGCCCGGTGACGGTGCTCTTGCCTTCCCGCGAGGCGACGAAATAGGAGGCGCGGAAGCGGTATTTCTTCCCCGGCTCGAAGGGCAGAGAATTGAAGTTGATCTCGGTCCCCCGTTTCGGGTCTTCGCAGAAACTGCGCAGGGACCAGCGCCCCGTTTTCGCCTTGTCGGTGGAGCGTTCGAGGGTCCGCAGGGGCGTTTTCGAGACCCCTCTGAAGTAGAAACTTGCCAGCGTGGACGTTTCGAGGCCGCCGTTGAGGATCAGGTTGCCGGTGGCGGGGTCCGCGGGAAATGCGAAGGAGCCGGAAAAGCGCTCCACGCGGGCTTTTTTGAGGCCGCCGAACCAGAAGGAAAAGGTGATCTTCGCCACATCTTTCGGAATGACGACGCTGAAGAAGAGGTCGTACTTGCCCGGCTCCTTCGGCAATACGGGAACGGGGAACTGGTTCAGCTTGGAAAGATGCTTCCCTTCCTTGTCGTAAAAGAAGATCCTCGCGGAGACCCGGTGCTCGACGCCGGGGAGCAGTTCGAAGACCTCGAAGGGGACCAGCACGTAGAGCCGCTTCCCCGCTTCGGGCGCGGGGCGCTTATGGTAGTTCACCTCGACGCCGCCGCTCGTCATTTCGAGCGTCAGCCCCGAGCCCGTCCGGAGCACTTTGCCCTTGCCCCGGACGCCGATGTCGGGCCGGAACCCCTTGGGCTCCCGGAACTCCCCGTTGGGGAAGAAATCGGCCCCGCAAAGGGCCAGAACGGTGACGAAAGCGGCCAGAAAACAAAGGATCCTCATGTAAAAATTCTCCTTGAAAAATGAGTTGTGCGAAAAATACGGAATTTATTTCTTTTCGTCGTTTTTCAGGTCTTCCTGGAGGCCGCGCAGATGGCGGTGGAGTTTTTCCAGAGGTTCGGTGATCTCCTCCTCGCCCAGCTCCTCCCCCACGGCCATGAGGGTCAGGAGCGCGAAATTCTTTTCCCGACGCAAAAAGGATTCAGCCAGTTCCTTGACCTCTTTCAGCTGTTCCAGGTTTTCCACCTGCCGCAATTTGCTCACCAGAGTGATCAGATCGTAATTCATCGGCAAAAATCGGCTTCCTCAAATTGAAATTCGCTCCTCGACACGGCTTCCCGCGCCCGTCCGGAAAACAGGGCCGTTTTCCGAAAACTCCCCTCTTCACGAAACGGCGTTAATATACCTTATTTTCAGGGATTTTTCAAGAGCCGGGCGAAAGAAAATGCGAAAAACCTCCCTTCCCGCAGAGGGAAAGGGAGGTTGCCTGCAGCTTTCTTCCGCCGCCCGCCTCGGTCCGGGAGACGGAAGAAAGGGAGAGCCCGAAGAAGGACTTCAGAACTTGCAGTGACGCTTGCGGATCTTGGCGGCGGCGTTGCGGACACCGTTGACCATGTCTTCGATGTTCTGCTCGGTGAGCCGGGGATGCATGGGCAGATTGAGTTCCCGCTTGTAGAAGAACTGGCTGGCCCGGGGGCACTGATCGGGATCGTATCCCATGCGCTTGAGTCCGGTGAAGTGGAAGGTGGGCTGATAGTGGAGGATGCCCTGCACCCCTTCTTCCTCATAGAGCACGCGCATGAATTCGTCGCGGGTGCCGCCCAGCTTCTTCTCGTCCACGCAGAGGGTGTAGAGGTGGAAGCTGTGGTAGCATTCGGCGGGCTCGTAGACGGGCTCGATGCCTTCGATGTCCTGCAGACCGGCGGTGATCTTGTGAGCGATCTCGCGGCGCTTGCCGACCAGCATGTCCAGCTTGTCCAGCTGGCAGCAGCCCACGGCGGCCTGGATCTCGTTCATGCGGTAGTTGCTGCCCCAGTGGCCGTTCCACGGGATCACGTCGAAGTGGGCGGGGAGCCAGTATTCGATGGGATCGGTCTTGCGGCAGGTGATCTTGCCGAAGGTCCACACGGGGTTGTTGATGTCGGCCAGCTGGTCGTTCCAGCTCTGGGGCTGATTGCTCATGCAGCGCAGATTCTGGATGCCTTTGGAGTACTCATCGTTGTTGGTGGTGATCATGCCGCCTTCGCCGCAGGTGGTGATGTTCTTGAGGCTGTGGAAGCTGAAGGCGCCGGCGTCGCCGATGGAGCCGGCCATGCGGCCCTTGTAGGAGGATCCGGTGGCATGGGCGCAGTCTTCGAGGACCTTGAGTCCGTGCTTTCTGGCGATCTCCATGATGGGATCCATGTCGACCATGAGCCCGGCGTAGTGGACCACGTAGATGGCCTTGGTCTTGGGCGTGACCTTGCGGGCGACGTCTTCGGGATCGATGTTGTAGGTGCGGGGATCGATATCGGCGAAAACGGGGATCCCGCCTTCCTTGAGGATCACCAGACTGGTGGCCACGAAGGTGTTGGGGGTGACGATGACTTCATCGCCGGGCTGGATGTCGAAGAGCTGGGTGATGACATGCATGCCGGTGGTGCAGTTGGTGCAGGCATAGGCATACTTGGTGCCGTGTTTCTTGGCGAACTTGGTCTGGAATTCCTGGGTCTTGGGGCCCATGGTCAACGTGTCCTGCTTCATGGCGGCGACGGCGGCCTGATACTCGGCCTCGTCGTAGATGCTGCCCATGAAGGAGTAGGGAACTTTGAGCTTCACGCCGTCATCGGTGGCGTAGCTGCTGGTGATACCGCCTTCGGTATTGGCTCCGGTGTAGTGTTTTTTGTCGATAGCCATAGTGTACCTCCTTTTGGTTGGGTGTTGTTCAGATGGCGTTGATCTTCATTTTGACGTTGTCGGGCTGGATGTGCCGTTTGCCGGTCTTGCGGGCTTCGGCGGCGACGGCCAGAGCCTGCTTGATGGCGGGCACGGCGTTGTCCAGAAACTCCTTCTCGATCTTGGCGCCGAAAGCGGCGTTGGCCTTTTCGGGGAAGCCCATGACGCCGATCTTCACGTCGGCGCGCTGAGAGGTCTGGACGATCTCCTGCTTCATTTCGGTGAAGCTCTCGCGCAGCTGGTAGCTGTCGGGATCCTC
>JAFSYV010000120.1 GCA_017443585.1 Lentisphaeria bacterium
TGGTGGAAACTTCCGCCGGGCCCGTCACCCGTCCCACATCGGAGTACAAGATCTGGAACACCATCTATTCCCCCCGCGAGGTGGAAAGGATCAACGCCCTTTTCGACCGGGCGGAAAAACTTGCCGCCGGAGACAAAGATTCTCTCGGCCGCATAAAATTCATCCGCAAGGCTCTCTGGGGCCCCCTGAACGACGCTTCCGCCGACTACTACAAAAAAGCGGCCGCCGTGGAACTCTGGCAGGCGGACGCGGGGACGCTGAAGGAGGGCGAGAAGATCACCGTCGACGGCGTCGGCAATGAAAAGGCGTGGGCCGATGCGCCCTTCATCGCGCTCCTGCCCCTCGGCCAGAACGATGCGGAGGTCCTCACTTTCGTCAAGATGCTCCACGACAGGGAAAACCTCTACTTCCTTTTCGACTGCCGGGAGCCTTTCACGGATAAGATGTTCCGTACGAAACGCCCCTTCGACGACCGCCGCATGTGGGAGGACAATTCCGTGGAGGTCCATCTCGATCCCGCCGGGACGAGGAAAGAGGACTATCAGTTTATGATCGACTCCTTCGGCGGCCTCACCGATCTGCGCGTCATCAACAAGCCGCTGAAGCATGACTATTCCTGGAACAGCGGCGCTCAGGCGGCGTCGACGGTCGTTCCCGGCAAGGGGTGGTTCGCGGAAGTGCGCATTCCCCTGAAATCCATGCCCGCGGTCAACAACGGCATGATCGTCGCCAACTTCAACCGTCACCGCATACTCAACGGCGTCAGGGCCCACAAATTCTACACCTGGAGCCCCTATGCCAAAACTTTCGGGGATCAGGCCAATTTCGGCCTCATCCATCTGGGAGTGCGGGAGAATAAAAATATGGTCACCGACGGAGATTTCCTTCATTCCGGGATCAAGTGGTCCAAGAAGAGCGGCTGGGGATACTGGGGGCCTCTCCCCAAGCGGGACACGAAGTGTTTCCGTACGGCGGGGGTCTCCCTGATGCTGGAAGGACACCGCTGCGGCATGCACCACGTAATAAGCGGTTTGAAGCCCGACACGACCTACCGCCTGAGTTTCTTCGTCCGGCAGGAAGATGTCAAGCTGAACAAGGGGGCAGGCCCCATGGGCAGCGGCTTCTACGTCCGCATCGACGACGGCAACAATGTCGTGCGGCTGTTCCCGGCCCGGGCCTTTTTCGGCACGATCCCGTGGACCCGGTGGGAATACACCTACCGCACCTCCGCCAAAAAGCCGGGGACCGTCTACAAGCCCTATATCCACTTCGTTCTGCGGAATAGCTCGGGAAGGGTGTGGGTGGACAAGGCTGAGCTTGTGGAACTTCCCGCTCCGGCAAAGAACGCGAAATGATGAGGAGGACGCCCCGGAAAAAGGGTGAAAACGGATAAAAATCAAAGCCCGGGATGCGTACGGCAAAAAATAAATCTGACAAAAACGCTTTTTCGACAAGGACATTCTCAAGATGACCGATGCGCAACTTTATGCCCACGCAAAGACTGTCATACCCGGCGGGACCGGGTTGTTGAGCAAACGCCCCGAGATGTTCGCTCCCGAAGTTTTCCCGGCCTACTTCAAGGCCGCTGAAAAATGCCGGATCACCACCGTTGACGGCAGGGAGCTGATCGATTTCGGTCTCTGCGGCATTGCCGCATGCCTCTTGGGGTACAATGATGAAGATGTGACTCAGGCCGTCATCAAAACCATTGCCGACGGTAATTTTTCCACGCTCAACCCGCCCGAGGAGGTGGAACTTGCCGACACCTCTCCCTTTTTCTCCGGCAGGCGATCTAAAAAGAGTTCTGCACCGCAAAATCAGTTTTTGCAGCGAAGAAAAAACAGTGAGGCTTTAGCCCGACAAGCCGGAAATCAAAATCGCCATCGAATAGAGAGCGAACCATCAGAGGGGGGGGCGGATTCCGTCCCCTCTTTTTTATTTTACGAGCCTTTCTCCAAAGCCTGCCACATTGAATTCCACAAGCAGCCCTTGTGGTTAGCCTATCGTTTGATGAAACCCGCGAAAAACTCAACCTGTGTTAAGCGAAGAATTTGTTTTCGAACTGGAGCGGTGGGAGATCCGGATCAGCATGGATGGTCGCGGGCGATGCCGTGACAACGCCACAATGGAGCGTTTCTGGTGGGCTCTGAAGTACGAGGACCTCAAAATCAAGGAATACGTCAGTTTGCCGCAACTGCGTTTCGGAGTCCAGCGCTATGTAAACTTCTATAACGCCCAACGGCTTCATACGGCGCTCGGATACAA
>JAFSYV010000121.1 GCA_017443585.1 Lentisphaeria bacterium
CCGTCTTCGCGTGGAAGGGCGAGACCCTCGAAGACTACTGGGAATGCACCTATCAGGCCCTGACCTGGCCCGACGGCAGCGGCCCGGACCAGATCGTGGACGACGGCGGCGACGCCACGCTTCTCATCCACCGGGGCGTGGCGGCGGAAGACGATCCCGCCATCCTCGACGTGCCCACCGACGTGACCGAACTGCAAGTCATCAACGCGCTGCTGAAGAAGGTCCTCGCTCAGGATCCCCGGCACTGGCACAAGGTGGCTTCCCAGGTCAAGGGCGTTTCGGAAGAGACCACCACCGGGGTCCACCGGCTGGAAAAGATGGCGAAGAAGGGCGAACTGCTCTTCCCGGCCATCAACGTGAACGACTCCGTGACCAAGAGCAAGTTCGACAATATCTACGGCTGCCGCCATAGCCTCACCGACGGGATCAAACGGGCCCTCGACGTGATGCTGGCCGGCAAGACGGTCATGATCTGCGGCTACGGCGACGTGGGCAAGGGCTGTGCCGAAGCCATGCGCAACGAGCGCGCCCGGGTGCTGGTCAGCGAAGTGGATCCCATCTGCGCCCTGCAGGCCTGCATGGCCGGGTTCCAGGTGTGCACGGTGGAGGACGCGCTCCCCGAGGCGGACTGCTACGTGACCACCACGGGCAACTGCCACATCATCCGGCTGGAACACATGCTGAAGATGAAGGATCAGGCCATCGTCTGCAACATCGGTCACTTCGACAACGAGATCGACGTGGCTCAGCTGGAAAAGTGCCCCGGCGCGGTCAAGACGGTCATCAAGGGCAGCTCCTGCCCCGTGAGCGCCTACACCTTCCCCGACGGTCACACCATCTACCTGCTGGCGGAGGGCCGTCTGGTGAATCTGGGCTGTGCCACGGGACACCCCTCCTTCGTCATGTCCAACAGCTTCACCAACCAGATCCTGGCCCAGATCGACATCGCCCGGAATCCCGGCCGCAAGGTGGGCGTCTATCTGCTGGACAAGAAGCTGGACGAAGAGGTGGCCCGGCTCCACCTGGGCAAGCTGGGGGCGAAGCTCACCACCCTGACTCAGGAGCAGGCCGATTACATCGGCGTCCCGGTGGAAGGGCCCTACAAGAACGAAAATTACCGCTACTGAAGTTGTTCCGCAGCAACGGTCCCGCCGGGAATATGCGCCCCGCCGGGACCTTTTTTTGAAAGGCTTTCCATGTCTTACGAGGAGATGAAGGAGCGCTTCGCCGCTTCGGCTTTCCGTTCCCGGTTCAAGCTGACGTGTGCGGAGCGGGCCTATCTGGCTGACCGGGGCTGGGAGGTGATCCGGGGCCAGGCGGCCCGGATCGTCCTCGAGCGCCTCGCTCCGGCGTTTCCCCTCAATGACGGTCGGCAGACGCCCATGCGAAACCATCCCGTCTTCAAGGCCCAGCATGCCACGGCGACCTGCTGCCGGGGGTGTCTGGCCAAGTGGCATCACATCGCGCCCGGCCACGCGCTTTCCGAGGCGGAACAGACCTACGTGGTTGAAATGATCCTGGGCTGGCTCCGGGACCATGCGGGCGACCTCTCGGAGTTCCCCCGCACGCCCGATCTCTTCTAAAGCTTCTGCTGATTTGCACATTACAGTATTCATAGTGTTCATAGTATTCACAGTTCCCCCGGCGCCCTGTTCCCCCGCTTCCCCCGTTTCCTCCCCGGCCCCCGACGGAAAAACCAAGTTTTGTTTTTCCCGGACCTTGAAAATGTGCCTTTCAGGTGCCATATTAAAGGCGAACCCATAAATTTCTGAGGAAAGGAACAGAAAAATGAAAGCAGGGCTGCAGCTGTACAACTTCCGCAAGGAGCTCAAGAACGATTTTCAGGGGACCATGCGCGAGATCGCCAAACTGGGCTTCGACGGCGTGGAGTTCGCCACTTTCTACGGCGACATGGAACCCGCCGAGATCGCCGCGTTTCTCAAGGAACTGAAACTGGAATGCGCCGGGACCATGTTCAAACCGGAGGAGATCCGGGATCCTGCGAGCAAGGTCTACGACTACGCCCGCGCGCTGAAGTCGCCCGGCGTGACCCACAGTATCATGACCGACTTCGTCGCCGGTTACGACGCCATCAAGGCCGACATCGCCGCCGCGGGCAAGGCCGCGTGGCAGAACGGATTCGTCTTCGCCTACCACAACCACTGGCGTGAGTTCGAACTCATCGACGGCGTTCCGGCCATGGAAAAGATCCTCGCCGAAACGGATCCCGTCACCGTCAAGATGGAAGCCGACATCTGCTGGATCAACCGGGGCGGTCTGAATCCGCCTGCGTTC
>JAFSYV010000007.1 GCA_017443585.1 Lentisphaeria bacterium
CTCGACGTTGTCGAGGAACAGGAGCACGGGACCCGATGTCCCGGCGCGGCGGAGAATGGCATCGCGCACGTCGGCGCCGGAGAGCCTGCCGGAAGTTTTGCTGTTTTCCGGGCCGTTTCCCCGGACATTGCCCTCTCCGAGCCCGAGGCAGTCGGCAACTTTCACGCCGTTATTGGACGTCCGGTCCAAAAGGCGAAGAAAAGCCTCGTCGACGGTCTCCACATGCTCCATATCAGCCTGAAAGACACCGCCCGGAAACTCGACGCGGAGCTGGGATGCATACTGGCGGACCAGTTCCGACTTGCCCGTGCCGCCCGCGCCGGTGATGACCGGGATCCGGCCGCAGGGGTATTTTTCGCGGTCCGGCTCGAAGAGCGCGCGGAGGCGCTTGAGTTCCTCTTCGCGCCCGACAAACGCAGGCGAAGATGCATCGACTGTCGAATATATCTCGATTCCTTCGCCCGCATACCGCTCGAGGGACAGCAGGAAGCTCACCCGGAGCGCGTTGGCATCGCCGAACTGACAGGGGAAATGCTCCAGCTTGGTGACAAAATCATTGCGGAATGTCCGGAACGTTTCGTCCAAAGCCTTTTCCGTGTTCGGGTCGAGGTCCCGGAAGAACACATAGAAGCATTTCGGGTTTCGGCTGCGGTCGTCCAGTCGTTCGCGGATCTGCTTTATTTCCTCCCTGCCGAAGACGCGGCAGTTGGTGCCGTAAAGGGCGAGCCCCATTTCGCTCGAATCCAGCACCCCCGCGGCGCGGTCGGGATCGTAGAAGCGGAGCGCGATCCGCAGCCCGCGGCGGGCCAGAAGGTCGTTGATGTTCAGGACCGTGTCCGCGAAGGCGTCGCGTTCGGCGGCGAGCTCATCGTCCGCCGCCAGGAAGGCCGTGATCTTCCGGAGGTTTCCGGGGGCTTCGACAAGATTTTCGCACTGCGCGACGCGGTCGACGAGGGCGAGGAAACGGTCACGCAATTCCTCCGGCCCCAACCAGGTGTCATAGTCGCCGTCAGGCAGCGAAGAGCGGTACCCGGCCGCGTCGGAGTCCGGCTCCCCATCGGCGGCAAAAAGGATCTCGTGCGCCTTGAGCCGTGTCGTACCTGCCCGCTCGGCGGCGATGGCCTTCGTCATCTCTTCCTCCGTGTACTTGCCGAGTATGTTCTTGAAGAGTATCATGACGGCGTCGCACTGCAGCATTTCGTCGAGATAGCGGTCCTCGGTCCGCTCCCCGGTCATCCGGGGATCGACGTACTCCCACTTCGAGAGCCGGACGGCGAGGCCCCGCTTCTCGAATTCCTCCTCATGCACCAGCGTCAGATAGGAAAGATAGTTCCGTTCCGGAAGCAGTTCCTGCGAAGACGCGATAAAGATGCGGATCTCTTTCATGTTTTAATCCTTTCTGCAGTTCGGAGGATAATATAACACACATCATTCTTTCTTTCAACGCTCCCATTTGAAAATACACCCTTGTTTCCCGCCGCATTTTTTCCTGAAAGCGGGGGGCGTCGGCTTGAATTTTCGGAAGCCGGAGATATATTATCCCCGAGGCACAGGCAGAACATCGGGAGCTGACCATGGAGAACACTTCTTACCACTATCATATCGACCGCATCTCCCCCGTCCGGATCCGGAAGATCGGCGACGGCGCCTTTTTCGCCGATTTCGGCCGGGACGCCTACGGGCAATTGGAGCTCACTCTGGAATCCGACCGGGAGGGCCGGACCGTGGAGATCGCCGCGGGCCAGATGTACGACGCGGAAATGGACCGGATGAGCAGGCGGATCCTGGGAAAAGTCGTCACCACGGTCTTTCCTCTCGTTCTGAAGAAGGGGAGGCACACCTACAAGGCTGAATTTCCCGAAGCGGTCTTCAGCGGAACGGGGGTCGTCCCCTCGCCCGTCGGCGAGGTGCGACCCTTCCGCTACTGCGAGATCACCGGGTACGAAGGGGAACTGAAAAAGGAGGATCTCACCCAGCTGGCCCTCTTCGCCGACTTCGACGACGATGCCGCGTTTTTCCGCTCCTCCAACGACATGCTCGACCGGGTCTGGGAGCTGTGCCGGTACACCATCAAGATGACCAACGCCTTCGGCTTCTACATCGACGGCGAGCGGGAACGGACGCCCTACGAGGGAGATGCCATGATCTCCGCCCTTGGACATTACTGCCTGGATACGGATTTCCGGATTGCGAAAAGGACCATCGACTTCCTCATGAAGACCCCCAACTGGCCGATCAACGGGCTCTTCCTCACCGCCAATCTCATCCGGGATTACTGGATGTACAGCGGCGACGCTTCGCCCCTGGAGGAGTGGTACGCGAAGGCGGCGGCCCGCTGCCGGATCTTTTTCGAAAGCGGCCTTCCGGCGGATGCCAAAAAGATCCACGAAATGTACACCGATGAGGAGATCGCGGAAAAGACGGGGCTTTCCCCCTTTCTCAGCCACTGGATGCGGGACATCGTGGACTGGCCCGCCCGCGAGATGGACGAGTACGATTTCGGGAAGCTCCTCCGCCGGGAGGACAAGGTCCTGCCCCCGCCGACGAGTACCCCTTCGGGCAGGGAGATCGGCGAAGCCCATTTCGTCGGCGGCGCCGGTCAGGCGTGGTCGCTGGACGCCTTCGCGGAGATCGCACAGGTGCTGGGGAAGGAGGAGGATGCCGCTACTTTCCGCCAACGGGCCGCCGCCGTGCGGGCTCTTCTGCGGGAGACCATGTTCGACCCGGCGACTTCCCTCTATGTGGACGTCCCCGGCTCCGGGCACACTTCCCAGCATACGAGCATGTGGGCGATCTTCGCCGACATCGCCCTGCCGGAACAGGTCCCGGCCATCCTCCGCCACCTGCGGCTGAAAAGGATGTCCTGCAGCGCCTGCGCCGCTTCGAAACTCATCGCCGCCCTCTATATGGCGGGGGACGAGGAGCAGGGACTGCGCCTCATGTGCGACCGCAGTTCCAACCGCTCCTGGAGCAACATGCTCCGGCTGGGCGCCACCGTCACCATGGAGGCCTGGGATCACTACATCCACCCGACGATGGATCTCGTCCATCCCTTTTCCGCCGCGCCCGCCCATCTCATTCCGCGGGAAATGTTCGGGATCAAGCCCCTCGCCCCCGCCCTGAAGCGCTTCTCCCTCGTGCCCCGCACCGGATTTTTGGCGGAGGCGGAACTGCGGCACCCCACGATCCGCGGGCCCATCGAGGTTTCCGTGAGCAAGAAGGGCGGCCGGGCGCGGATGCGCGTCCGCGTCCCGGAAGGCGCCGAGGCGGAAACGGATCTTTACGGACTGAAAAAGATCCTCGGCGCGGGGGAACATCTGCTCGAGGCGGAGTGTCCCCGGTACGGCTTTCCCGGATGAGACCATTCCCGGCGGGGCGGCTTTGGGCGGGGCAGGGGCGGAAACAAGAGCCTTTTCGATGCCCCGAACCGGAGTTTTTCGCGAAAATACCTTGTAAATTCGGAAAACCGTGCTATATTATTACTTATCACTGTAGATTTTGAATCTTTTTGGCAATCTTGAAAGGACCTGAAGTAGTATGTCTAAGAAGAACCTGCTCGCTGACAGCGCGAAAGTCGAATACACCGATCCGCAGCCCTGCTGCCGTGAGGCGGCCTTCACCTTCCCCGCCGATGCCGTCAAGGCCGAAAAGGCCCGCGTCGTTTCCTATATCGGCGGCGTGGCCCGTCTCCCCGGTTTCCGTCCGGGCAGGGCTCCGGCCGGGCTCGTGGGCGTCAAATTCGCAGGCGAGATCCGCGAAGAGCTCCGCAACCGCATCATGTCCGCCGCGTTCGCCAAAATCGAGGAAGACAAGGAGCACGAACTCCTTTCGCTCAACTTCAAGACCCAGCCCGACCTGGACAAGGAAGGCGACGTCACCTTCGTTCTGACCATGAACATCGCTCCCGAGATCGATCTGGGCGACTACGCCGCCATGACCGTGGAGCTGCCCAAAGAGGAGATCTCCGAAGGGAAGGTCGACGAAAGACTCAAGCTCTACCACTCCATGTACGGCACCTTCGCCGACGTGGATGAGCCCGCCAAGGCCGACGACATGCTCAAGGTCAACTATGCCGGTGATTTCGAGCTGCCCGAGGACGCCTCCCCCAGTCTCCGCCGCCGCATCGCCGCGGACGACACCTTCATCATGCTCAGCGAGCCCGAGAACATCCCCGGCGCCATCGCCGCGCTGACCGGGGCCGAGAAGGGCAAGGAATACTCCTTCACCGCCAATTTCGACGACAACTGCGGCGAAGAGGCCCTCAAAGGCAAGAGCGTGAACTACAAGGTCACGGTCCTGGCGGTCCAGCGCCGCAAGGAGCTCACCGATGCCGAACTCCTCGAAAAGATCAGGATGGACTCCATCGACGAACTCCGCAAGGTCATCCGTCAGGGACTGGAACGGGACGGGGAAGCCCGCCGCCGCCAGGAGGCCGCCGACGCCGTCTGCAAGAAGCTCGATGAAGCCGCGGGCGACTTCCCCCTGCCTCCCGCGCTCCTCGAGAGCGAGACGAGCCGCGAGCTGCAGAATATCGCCCGCACCACCGTCCGCAGCGAAGCCGACGCCGACAAGTTCAAGGCCGAACTCGAAGAGCACCGCAAGGCCGCCGAGACTGCCGCCCGCGCCGCGCTCCGCCGCAAGCTCATCCTTGGCAAGCTGGCCAAGCTGGAAAATCTCACTGTTTCCGACAAGGAGCTCGATGACCGCATCACCGCCATGAGCTACTACTACGGGATGAAGCCGGCCGAACTGCGCAGCGCTCTGATCCGCAACGGAGCCATCGAGGAACTCCGCATGGAGGCCGCCTCGGAAAAGGCCCTCGAACAGCTGGTCGCCAAGGTCCTCAAGTAAGCGGCTTTACGGGCCTCCTTTCGAGGAGGCCGGGGTGTGAGACAGGCTTTTCACGGCGGAGCGTCCGATCGTTTTCCGCCGTGAAAAGAGTTTTGGTTTCCGCGGCTGCGGGGCGCCGCGTGATCTTTGCAACAGGAAGTACAAGAGAGGAGAGTTTCGGATCATGGACAAAAATACGAATGCTTATCTGGTCCCCACCGTCATCGAACAGACCGGACAGGGCGAACGGGCTTTCGACATCTACAGCCGTCTGCTCAAGGAACGGATCATCATGCTCTGTTCCCCCATCGACGACACCGTGGCCGGCCTTGTCGTCTCGCAGCTGCTCTTCCTGGAAGCGGAAGACGCCTCCAAGGACATTTCCATGTACATCTGCAGCCCCGGCGGTTCCGTGACCGCGGGACTTGCCATCTACGACACCATGCAGATGGTTTCCTGCGACGTGCAGACCTACTGCGTGGGCCAGTGCGCCTCCATGGGCGCCGTGCTGCTGGCCGCCGGAGCCGCGGGCAAGCGCTATTCGCTCCCCAACAGCCGCATCATGATCCACCAGCCCTGGGGCGGCGCCGAAGGGACCGCCGCCGACATCAACATCCAGGCCAGGGAAATCATCCGGCTCAAGGGGATCCTCAACGGGATCCTCGCCGCCCACTCCGGCCAGAGCGTCAAGCGCATCGAAAAGGACACCGAAAGAGACTTTTTCATGAGTCCCGAAGAGGCCCTCGAATATCACCTGATCGACAAGATCGTCACCAAGAAGTCCGGGAAATGATCCTGAAATGACGAAAAGCAACCGCACCATCTGCGGCTTCTGCGGCCGGGAATTCAGCGAGATCCCCGCGGATTTTCTGCCCAGCGGCTTCGAAGGCATGGGCATCTGCGGCGATTGCCTCCGGGCCGGATACACGACGATCCAGGCCGGGAAGAACCGTGAAACGAATTCCGGCGCCGCCGAAGCAGTCGCAGCGCTGAAGATCCCTTCGCCCGAAGAGATCAAGGCCACCCTCGATGCCTACTGCATCGGTCAGGAACAGGCCAAGAAGACCCTCTCCGTGGCCGTTCGCAACCACTACAAGCGTCTCCAGACCCGCTTCGCCGACCCCGATGCCGCCGCCGCCTTTTCCGAGGTGGAGATCGACAAGAGCAACGTGCTCCTCATCGGCCCCACCGGCAGCGGCAAGACCCTGCTGGCCAGGACCCTTTCCCGGATGCTCGACGTGCCCTTCGCCATCGCCGACGCCACCACGCTGACCGAGGCGGGCTACGTGGGCGAGGACGTGGAAAACATCCTGCTCCGGCTCTATCAGGCCGCCGACGGCGACATGGGACGCACCCAGATCGGCATCATCTACGTGGACGAGATCGACAAGATCGCCCGCAAGGGGGAAAACATGTCCATCACCCGCGATGTTTCCGGTGAAGGCGTCCAGCAGGCGCTGCTCAAGATCCTGGAAGGCACCGTGGCCAACGTTCCGCCCCAGGGCGGCCGCAAGCACCCCCAGCAGGAGTGTCTGCATATCGACACCAGCAACATCCTCTTCATCTGCGGCGGGGCCTTCTGCGGCCTGGCCGACATCGTCCGCCGCCGCCGGGGCAAACAGATCATCGGCTTCGACCGCCGGGCGGCCGCGGAAGAGGGCGTGGTGACGCAGGAGGAGTTCGAACGCAATCCCTACGCTTTCTGCGACCCCGGCGACCTGGTCCGCTTCGGCCTCATCCCCGAGATCGTGGGCCGGCTGCCCGTGGTCACCAGTCTGGCTCCCCTCGACCGGAAGGACCTGGTCCGGATCCTTTCCGAACCCAAGAACGCTCTGGTCAAGCAGTACCGGCGTCTCATGGCCATGGACGACGTGGACCTCGAATTCACCCCCGAAGCGCTGGACCTCATCGCCGACAAGGCGGTCAAGCTGGGGACCGGAGCACGGGGACTGCGGGCGCTCCTGGAACAGCTCATGCTCGACGTCATGTACGAAGCTCCCGGCAAGGCCGGAGGCGTGTGCACCATCGACGCCGACGCCGTGAACACGGGCATCGCCCGGATCAGAAAACCCTGAAAATACCGGCGGCCGGAGGGAACGGAGAGTCTCTTCCGGCCCCGGAAAAAAGGAACTTGCCATGCGTGCGGAGACACTCGACAAGGTTTCTGAAGAAAGAATGAACGAAGACGACAGTGTTCTGGATCTGCCGGGGGCGGAGCGTTCCCCGATCCAGGACCGGTTCGACGCCTCGCTGGACTCCCTTCGGCCCAAGGCTCAGGAGCGCTACAAACTTCTGCGCACCATCGGCTTCGGCGGCATGAAATGCGTCCTCTTGGTCCACGACCGGGATACCGGGAGAAACGTGGCCATGGCCCTCATGCCCGATTTCAACGAGCGTCCCCGCGAGGCCATCGAAAACTTCATCCGCGAAGCCCGGATCACCGCTTTTCTGGAACATCCCAACATCGTCTCCGTCCACGACATCGGATTGGACAGCCACGGGGCCCCCTTTTACACAATGGCCTTCCTCGACGGGCTCCCCCTTTCCACGCTCCTGAAAAGGGTCCGGGAAAAGCGGGAATTCGAAAGCCGCTACCTGACTCTGGACCGGAGACTCCGCTTCTTCCTGCGCATTTGCTACGCGGTCAACTACGCCCACAGCCGGGACATCTGCCATCTGGACATCAAGCCCAGCAACATCATCGTGGGGCGTTTCGGAGACGTCCGCCTCATCGACTGGGGCATCGCCTGCGAGACCGACGAAAAGGGCAATGTCCGCATTCCCGGCAAGGGAAAACTCCGGGGCACTCCGGGGTATATGGCGCCCGAGCAGATCTCCCTCAATCCCCAGGCGCCTGAAGCGGGAAAGCACAGCGACATATTCTCCCTCGGCGCACTCCTTTACGCCATGCTCGCCACGGTGGGCCCTTTCGAGGGGAAGGACCGGGACGAACAGCTTTACAAGACTCTTACCGCCGACCCGCCGCCCCTGCGGACCGCGGCGCCGCCGGGAACCGTCATCCCTCCCGAAATGGACGCCATCTGCGCCAAGGCCATGGCCAAGAATCCCGCCGACCGCTACGGTTCGGCGGAAGAGCTCCGTCAGGCGGTGATGAACGTCCAGGACAAGTATTTCTTCGCCAGCCTCACCGCCCGCCGCCGCCGCATTCTGGTGTCGGGACTCATTCTGCTGATTTTCATCATCGCCGCCGTGGCGGCCTATTTGCTGGGACACTTCTGAAATGAAAACGAAAACACTTGCGGCGGCATTTCTGCTGCTGACCGCGCTGCTGGGGGCCGCCCCCCCCGTGACCTTTTCCCGAGGGGGCCGCGCCGGAGGTTTCATCGGTCTTGCCGACAACTGGAGCGGGTTTCCCGACACGGTGGAGATCGAAGAGCTCCCCGCCGGACTGCGGTTCACCTTCCGCACCGGCGTCGAAAAGGGAAATTACCGGGTGAGCCGGGCAAAGCACGACTCCCCCGCGCTGCTGGGAGGAGAATCCATCGAACTCCAGCTGGTCCCCGACCCCGCCTCGGGGGTCTATTTCCACATCGGCTTCACCCCCGAAGGGCTGGTCTACTCCGCCCGGAAACGGGACACCGCCTGGGAAGCCAAAGGGATGAAACTCGACGTCAGGGAATGGGGCAAGGCCGTGGTGGATCTTCCCTACGCCGCGCTGGGCGTTTCCGTTCCTTCGCCGGGGAGCGTGTGGAAGGTGAACTTCTGCCGTACCCGGTCCGTCGGCGGGGAGACCCGCCACGCCAGCTGGGGCGGCGGCAGCAGTTTCCACGACGTGAACAAGTACGGACTGTTGAAATTCGGTCACCCCGATGAACCGCAGGTCCTGCCCGGCGTTCAGACCGTCCTCGACGCCCGCGCCCGGGTCTTCGAGGCTCCGCCGGGGTATTCCCTCGAACTGCTGGAGGAAGGAACCCCCTGGCCCGGACAGGTGAACCGCGCGGGGGAGTGGTTTTTTGCCGCCCCCAAGGGATTCGAAGTGCCCCTCAAATCCGACCGGCTCCGGACCTTCCGGCTCAAGGATGCCACGGGCCGGGTCCTCTGGGAGCGCTCCGCCAGAAGCGGCTTCGACAACCGCCGTTATCTGGAACTGGACCGCTTCGCCTACACGCCGCAGGAAAAGGTCTTCGTTTGGCGCACCCTGCTCCCCGGAGCCAAGGAGTTTTTCCTTTCCGGCCCCCGGAACGTGAAGTGGCGTTCCGCCGCCGCTTCCGGCCGCCACCTTTTGCCGGATCTCCCCGGACGCTACGTGCTCACCGTCAGCAACGGTCAGGCGAAAGTTTCCCGTGTCATGCAGGTTTTGAAACAGCCTCCCCGGCCCCTGGGATACGCCGGAACGTGGGAAAAGAGAGGGAGTTTCTTTTTCTGCGGCGACCGGATGCGTTTTCTCTTCGGCGCTTCCCCGAGCCGAGTCTGCGCCCTGCAATATGGCAACGTCTTCGATCTGGCCGTCGCCCCGGCGGGAACGCTTCCCGGTGCGCTGGAACTTTACGCCATGAAGGGGAAGCGGCTCCGCCGGGCTCCCGACGGGACCGGCTACGTCTTTCCGTGCGACGAGCCGGAACTGCTCCGCCGGTGTGCGGCCTTCGCCGCCGGGATGAAGGGAAAGCCCCTGCGGATCTCCCGGCTGGCTTATGAAGCCCAGATGAAGTTCTTCCTTACCGAAAAGGGGGAACTGGTCTCCAAGACGCCGGAGCTCATGTATTATCTGATGTACCGGGAACTCAAGAAAGGGGCTCCGGACCAGCTTTTCTCGCTTCAGATCGACCGGCAGGAAGCGACGGAGCGCTTCGCTCCCGCCTGCGACGTGCTCGAGATCGCCGTCCGCGGCAGTTATCTGCCCGATCCCCTGCCCGGCATCGCCGGAAAGTTCCGGGAGCTCCGCGCCGCGCTTCCCGACAAGGTGCTGATCCAGTGGCTGGGCGTCACGGTCCCCGATATCTCCCGCCGGAACGGCGAAGAGCTCCGGGCGGAGCTCTTCCTCGCCTTTCTCAACGGCAGCGCGGGGGCGATCCTCCACCTGGGCCACGGCCTGCTCCCCGCGGAACGCTCCCGGATCTGGTCGGTGATCTCCACCACCGGGACGGAACTGGATGAACTCATGGCCGAATTCCACACCCATCCCGCCATCCCGGTCAAGGAACCCGCCGGATTCCAGGCGGCGCTCCGGGACTGCGGCGACTACCATCTCCTCGTGGTCGTCAACTGCCTGTACAAGAACGCCCGGCTGAAACTCCAGCTCCCCGGCAACCGGCTTTTCAACGCCTCCTTCACCCCCTGCGAAGCCAGGGTCTTCCGGCTGAAGAAATGAAAGAAAGAAGCGCCGACATCTGCATCGGGTTCGCCGCCGTCATCGGGATCCCCGTGCTGCTGCTGCTCCAGCAGTTCCTCATGCCCAAAAACAAGCCCGCCATCCCCGAACACCTGGAGCGGGATCTGAATTACCGCCTGCTGGCCGCCACCGAGACCGGACTGGAATACAGCATGGGCAAGGCCCAGCACACCGCCTACGCCGCCGCCACCTACTTCGCGTTGAAGCGGCACCGGCGGGCGGAAAGCTGGTTCCGGCTGGGCGCGGCGGAGTTCCGCTACCCCTCCATGATGCACTTCTACGGGGATTTTCTGGTCTGGCACGGACGGTACAGGGAAGCGCGCCGCTGGTATCTGCTGGCCCTGGCCCGCGGACGGAGCGCCCGGCAGGCCCGTTTCGCCGCCTTCGTCGAAAACAAGCTCCGGCGACTGGATGCTCTGGAGAAGAAGAAGAAATGAAATTCACCTTCAAACGGACCAACTTCGGGGCCGCCTGCCTGGGTTCTTTCCTCTGCATGGTCATCCTCTTCCTCATCACGCTCTACCGTGACGGCGGGGAACTCCATCAGGAAAGCTGCTTCTTCTTCATGAACTATCTGGACGACCGGCCGCTCATCGACATCGTCATGGATCCCCACCGCAACGACTGGAGCATGTATCAGGCCCGTGAGCTGAGTTACTTCTTCGACTTTCTGGACACGAAATTCGTGGCCTTCCTGCTCAAAAGGCAGATCGTCTGGTTCCACTCGATCTGTTCGCTCATTATTTGCGGTATGATGATCTTCTGCCAGCAGTACTTCACGCGCCGCTTCTTCCCGAAGGTCCCGGGCCTTGCGGTCACGGCTCTTTCTCTGCTTTTCGTCCTTTCGCCCCAGGTGAATATCCTCAACTACTTCCGCTGTGCGAAGTACCTCACCGGACTCGGGCTCTGGGGAGCCCTTTTCGCGGGATACGCAGCTTTCCGGTACGACACCGAGCGGAGCCGGTTCTGGTTCCCCGCAAGTCTGCTGCTCATGGTGCTCAGCGACCGGCAGGGCTTCTTCTTCGCCGCCGCCGTCTCCGGCACGGCGGGGGTGCTCATGCTCTGCTTCTGTTTCTGCCGTGATTTTTCCCCCGTCCCGTCCCGGCGGCTGCGCTTCATCGTCGTCAGTTCCTGCGTCGTGGTCCTGGCGGGTGTTCTGAACGACCTCTATTTCACCCCCGCACTCATCGAAGCGCTGAACGGCTACACGCCGAATTTCGCCTATCAGCGGGACATCGTCTTCGAGCCCAAAAACATTTCCGACGGGATCCTCTTCTTCTTCGGGAACGCGGGGAACTGGTTCAGCGCCAACTCCCGCCATCTCATGACCGCCGCCGTCACCGGGATGCTGCTTGCCGCCGGCCTCGCGCTGGAGCTTTTCGTCGAGCACCGCAAGGGCAAACGCCGGGCGGTCCCCCTGGCGCTCCTCTGGTTCTGCGCCGCCGGGGCGTCGATCGTCTGCGCCGTCGGCATGGCCGCCCGCCATCCCGCCGTCATGCGGCCCGAAGTGCTCTACGGGACCTACGCCATGCCCATGATGATCATCTGTTTCTTCCTGCTGACGCTCACCGCCGCCGGAGGCACGGAACGGTTCCTCCGGATCCTGCCGGTGCTCCTCTTCGCCGCCGTGGCCTTGCGGCTCGGCACCGAATTCGCCGGAAGCCCCTTCCGGACCGAAGGGGACCTTTTCCAGGGCTACCAGACCGGTCAGGAAGTGTTGAAAAAAGCCCTCCGCGACCCGAAGTTCGACGACGAAAAGTACTGCATCCCCCACCGGATGGAGCTCTTTTTGAAGTTTTACCGCGAAAATGTCTTGAAAAATCGGAAATGATATGCTATATTAAGCAGTTGTCACGCTCCGTGAAGTTCCGCCGTCAGTCCGTCGGCGGGGCAGGCGGCAGTGCAAGTCAGTAAAAATGGAGAACTGAAAAATGGACAAGAAAGAGATCATCGCCAAGTTCGCCCGTACCGAAGGCGACACCGGGTCCCCCGAAGTGCAGGTCGCTCTGCTGAGCAGCCGCATCAACGCTCTCACCGAGCACCTCAAGGCCAACAAGCGCGACCACAGCACCCGCCGCGGTCTGCTGGCCATGGTGGCCCGCCGCAAGAAGCTCCTGGCCTATCTGGCCCGCGAGGATTACGCCAAGTACATCGAACTGACCGATACCCTCAAGATCCGCCGCGCCAAGTAAGTGCGGTACTTCGAAGAAAGCTCGCGCAGGCGAGCTTTTTTTTGTTTAAGGGCATTTCCAATCCAAAAAACAAGGTGAAGATCATGAAAGTTTACAAGGTCGGCCTCATCGGTTACGGTTTCATCGGCAAGGTCCACACCTACGGACACCGGAACATCCCCCTCTTTTACGATCAGCAGGAGTTCCGCAGCGAGATCGCCATGGTCTGCACCTCGAAGCCCGAAAGCGCCGCCAAAGCCGCCGCCGCGCTGGGGGCGAAGGGGGTCACGGATCTGCGGGAGATCACCGAAAATCCCGACATCGACATCGTGGACATCTGCTCCCCCAACGACGCCCATCTGGCGGCTCTCAAGTCCGCCATGAAGAACAACAAGCACATCTACTGCGACAAGCCCCTTGTCAGCTCCGCCGCCGAAGCGGCCGAAGTCGAAGCGCTGCTGCCCGCCTACCGGGGCATCGCGCAGGTGACGCTGCAGAACCGCTTCTTCCCCGCCACGCTCCGGGCGAAACAGCTCATCGACGAAGGGCGCATCGGCGAGATCCTGGAGTTCGAAGGCGCATACTTGCACAGCGGCAGTTCCGACCCCAAGGCTCCCCTCAAGTGGAAGCTGGAAGCCGGGACCATCGCCGATCTGGGGGCCCATATCCTCGATCTGATGAACTTTCTCGTCGGGGACTTCGCCTGCGTTTCCGCCGCCACCCACATCGCCTATCCCCGACGTCCTTCGGCGGCGGATCCGGCGACCATGCTCGAAGTCCGGGCCGAGGACAACATGAACTGCATCGTGAAGCTGCCTTCGGGGGCTTCGGGCATCGTCCGCGCCTCCAAGATCGCCACGGGAGCCGAGGACGAGATCGGCTTCACCATCCACGGCTCCAAAGGCAGCTTGAAGTGGGAGCCCATGAATCTGGACAAGCTCTTCTTCTACGACCGGCTGGCGCAGGGAGCCCCCATCGGCGGGCTCCGGGGCTGGACCGCCATCGACTGCGGCCAGCGCTACGACAAGCCGGCGGGTTTTCCCACCCCCAAGGCGGCCATCGGCTGGCTCCGGGGGCACATGCACTGTCTCTACAACTTCCTTTCCTGCGTCCACCGGGGCGTCAAGGCCGATCCCGGCCTGGAGCAGGGCATCAAGCTCCAGCGTTATCTCGAAACGGTGAAGGAAGCCGCCCGCACCGGGAAATGGGTCGAATTCTGACCTTTTTCCGGTTCGGAAGGGAAAGATAAGTAAAAAAATAACGATATCTGCTTCCGAGCCCTTGCAAAAGTGGTTTCGAGGGGTTATATTATGTTCGAACAGACGGTGGAAGGCTGCCGTCGGTGAAGGAAAAATCAACCCTGAAATATCAAGGAGCATCAGATGAAGATCTACAATTTCGCGGCGGGTCCGGCCATGATGCCGGAGTCAGTGATGAAGAAGGCCCAGCAGGAGTTTTGCGCCTATCAGGACAGCGGCAGCGGCATTATGGAGCTTTCGCACCGGGGCAAATACTTCAAGCCGGTGATCGAGGCCGCCGAGGCCAACGTCCGCAAGCTCCTGAACCTGAGCGACGACTTCGCCGTGATCTTCGTCCAGGGCGGCGCCAGCATGCAGTTCGCCATGATCCCCATGAATTTGCTCAACGGCGGCACCGCCGATTTCATCGACACCGGCGTCTGGAGCTCCAAGGCCTGCAAGGAGGCCAAGCTCTTCGGCGCCGCCAACGTGGCCGCCAGCTCCAAGGAGACCAAGTACGACCACATCCCCGCCCGCGGCGAGTGGAAGCTCACCCCCGGCGCGGCCTATCTGCACATCACCAGCAACAACACCATCGCCGGGACCCAGTACCATGAACTGCCCGACGCCCCCGCGGGCGTGCCCCTCATCGCCGACATGTCCAGCGACATCATGTCCCGGCAGTTCGACGCCGGCAAGTTCGGCCTGATCTACGCCGGCGCCCAGAAGAATCTGGGCCCCAGCGGCATGGCGCTGGTCGTCATCCGCAAGGAGCTGGCCGCCCGCACCAACGTCGAGAAGGTGCCCACCATGCTCCGTTACGCCACCTACATCGACGAGGGCTCCATGTTCAACACGCCGCCCACCTTCGGCATCTACATGTTCAAGCTGGTTTCCGACTGGCTCATCGAACAGGGCGGCATCGCCGGGATCGAACAGATCAACAACGCCAAAGCGGCGAAGCTGTACGATTTCATCGACTCCAGCAGCTTCTACACCTGCCCCGCGGCCAAGGCGGACCGTTCCCGCATGAACGTGGTCTTCCGGACGCCTTCGGACGAGCTGGACGCCAAATTCGTGGCCGAAGCCCGTGCCGCCGGGCTGGCCGAACTCAAGGGTCACCGCCTCGTGGGCGGCTGCCGCGCCAGCATCTACAACGCCATGCCCATGGAAGGCATCGTTGCGCTGATCGACTTCATGAAGAAGTTCGAGATGGCCAACCGCTGACGAAAACCATAACCATACCGAGCGCCGGAACGGGGAAATTCCTTCCGGCGCTTCATGCCCCATCATGAGTCTGATCCTGGGAATAGAGAGCAGTTGTGACGAGACCGCCGCCGCCGTGGTGGAGGACGGGTTCCGGGTGCTTTCCAGCGAAGTGGCTTCGCAGATCGCCAAGCACGCCGTCCACGGGGGCGTCGTCCCCGAGCTGGCCGCCAGGGAACACCTGAAGGCCCTTTCCCCCGTAGTGCAGGGGGCGCTGGACGGCGCGGGCGTCACGATGAAGGAGATTTCCGCCGTGGCCGTGACCCAGGGGCCGGGACTTATCCCCGCTCTGCTGGTGGGGCTCAACTACGCCAAGGGCCTGAGCCAGATGAATCATCTGCCGCTGGTGGGGGTCAATCACTTTTTGGCCCATATCTACGGCGCCTTTCTGGAAACGGGGCCCGGACTTCTGGCCGATGAAAGCCTCTATCCCCTGCTGGCGCTGGTGGTTTCCGGCGGCCACACTTCCCTTCGCCTGGTGGAGCGCTCCGGCCGGGCGCGGCAACTGGGCTGCACCATTGACGACGCCGCGGGCGAAGCGCTGGACAAAGGAGCAAAACTCCTCGGTCTGGGCTATCCCGGAGGCCCGGTCATCCAGAAGACCGCCGCCGCGGGCGACGGTGAGCGATTCCATTTCCCCCGTCCCCTCACGGGCGGCGC
>JAFSYV010000122.1 GCA_017443585.1 Lentisphaeria bacterium
CGAAGAGCATGGTGAGATCGGGGCCGGAGGCGTGACGGGGCACGGGCAACGTCCGGATGATCTCCCCCGTGGGCGTCACCACCTCGATGGACATGACCATGTCCTCGATCTTGCCGTATTTGGTGGAAAGGACTCCCGTCCCCCGGTGGGCCAGAAAGCCGCCGATGGTGGCGCAGGAAATGGAGGCGGGCAGGTGCATGGTGGAAAAGCCTTCCGTGTTGCAGTTCCACTCCAGATGTTTGGCGATGATGCCCGTCTGGCAGCGCACGGTCAACGATTCCTTGTCCACGCCGTAGTACTTGTTCATGCGCTTGGTGTCCACGATGATGCCGCCGTAGACGGGGAGAGCGCCCCCCTGGGAACCTGAACCGCCTCCCCAGGGGACCACCGGGATCTTGTACTGATTGGCGATCTTCATGATCTCGGCCACCTCCTGGGTCGTGGAGGGATGGCAGATGAAGTCGGGCTTGGGGGTCTCCATGCCCCGGTCGTGCCACATTTCGGGGATCCAGTAGAAGTCCACGGAGTGGCCGAAACGGTCGGCCGCCCCCGTGCCCACGTTCTCGGCTCCGAGGACGTCGATCAACTCCGTACGGATCATTTCGTACATGTAACTGTCTTTTTCAACCAGCATATTTTCCTCCTTGTTGATGGATCATTGCAATTCCGCATAAACCGGCGCCAGCGCGTCGTGGAGCTTGTGATAGGTGAGAAAGGCCTTGTCGTAGAAGGCCGCCGTCTCGGGGTCGGGGCGAACTTCGCGGTCGATGTGGAAACACCGTTTCACCGCCTCGCGGACGTCGGGGAAGACCCCCGCCCCGGTCCCGGCCAGCAGGGCCGTGCCGAAGGAAGCGTCCCCCGGAAGCGGGATCTGCAGCGTGGAATCGAAGACGTTGCTCACGATCTCGCTCCAGAGCCCGCTCCGGGCGCCGCCCCCGATCAGGAAAAACCGCTTCACGGGGAGCCCCATTTCCCGGATGCTCCCGTAGCACTCCCGGAGCGAATAGGCCACCCCTTCCAGCAGCGCCCGGATGAAGTCCCCCCGTGTCGAGGTGATGGAGACCCCGGTGAAGCTGCCCCGGAGCTTCGCGTCCCAGTAGGGGGAGCGCTCCCCCTGCAGATAGGGGTGGAAGAAGACCCCGCCCGCGCCGGGGCAAGACTCGGCGGCCAGACGGTCCATGAGCGTAAAGGCGTTGACGCCCGTTTCTTCCGCCTCGCGCTTTTCCGGAGTGCAGAAATTGTCCCTCATCCAGCGCTGGCAGAGAGCCGCCGCGTTGGTGGCGGAAACGGTGTACCACAAACCGGGGACCACGTGGGAATAGGTGAGGGTCCGGGCGTGGGGATGGGGTCCCGCGGTCATAACGTTCACGTTGCCCGCCGTGGCGAGTTTGATGATGCAGTCGCCCTCCTCCACGGCTCCGGCACCGTAGTCCTCGGCGGCGGAGTCCGACGTGCCGCAGATGACGGGCGTCCCTTCGACAAGACCCGTTTCCGCCGCCGCGCGGGAGGTCACCTTGCCCGCCGCGTCCCAGGGGTCGAGGAACTCCGGCAGGACCCCTTCGGGCAGGCCGGAAAGGGCGGTCAACTCACCGGACCACTTCCGGTTCGCCATGTCGTAAAACAACGTCCCCTGCGCCTCGATGTGGTCCGTCGCCGCAACATCGGTGAGGAGATAACGAACAAAGTCCTTGACGAAAAGCACGTGCCGGGTCTTCTTCAGCACCTCGGGCTCGTGCCGGGCGAGCCACATCATCTGCGGCAGCGTCCAGGTGGGCGCGGGGTTCTGGTAGGCCGTGAAGAAGATCAGTTCGCCGTAGTCCTTCTTCAGAAAAGCGCACTCTTCGGTGCTGCGCTGGTCGGTCCACATGATGGTGTCCCGCACCGGGGCCATGCGGTCATCCAGCAGGACCGCGTTGTGGGTGGAGCCGTCCAGGCTCAGGGCGCAGACGCGCTCCAAAGCCACGCCCTTTTCCCCGAGTTTCTTCAGGGCGCCGCAGAGGGCTTCGTACCAGTCGCCGGGGGTCTGTTCCGCCCAGCCGGGCCGGGGGAAGTGGGTCGGGTACTCCACCGAGGCTTCTCCCGCCACGACGCCGGAAAAATCGATGGCCGTGACCTTGCAGCCCCCCGTGCCGAAGTCGATCCCCAGCAGGATGTCCTTGTCCGGGATCATCTTTCACTTGACCCAGGCGTGGAGGGGATCTTTGGAGGAGATGAGCCCCCGGTTGACGGCCCCCGCCATGGTCCACAGGTAGTACATCTGATATCCGGGAGCCCCGCAGAGGGGGTGATAGCCCTTCGCGATGGCCACGGTGTCGTTGTTCTTCACCGTGTAGGTCTCGTCGATGGAGCCGTCGGGCTGGTAGACCTTCTGGATCCCGAACCCCTGGGCGGGGTCGAAGCGGTAGAAGTAGGTTTCCTCCATGTCGATCTCTTCGGGGAGATTGTCGAAATCGTGCCGGTGGGGCGGATAGCCCGACCAGTTGCCCGAGGGGATCAGCCCTTCGCCGATGTAGAAGTGTTCGGAGTCGAATTTCTCATCCAGCATGATGGTGGCGTAACGGAAGAAGTTGTCCCTGCCGATGGTGATGGTCCGGGTCATTTCGGGCGTGATGACCGTCGGCTTCGCGGTGTCGCGCGTCGCGGGGGATTCGTTCAGGGCGAAGTCCATGTCGGTGAGGGCGGTAACTGTGCACTTCGTCCGGCGGGGCAGATAGACGGTGTGGGGCTTGCCGTCGAAGACGTTCCTGCGCCCTCCCACTTCCGGAAAATCGAAGCCTTCGCCCCGGACGGCGCACTTGCCTCCCAGAAGGACCAGCGCGGCTTCGAATTCGCCGGAGTCGTACTCCCACGAACTTCCCTGTTTCAGCTGGACGATGCCGAAACGGGTGAGCTTCATATCGTACTCTCCCAATTCGAAGACCTTGTTGTACCCCTGCCGGGGGGCGAGACGGATCAGCAGTTCGGCCATTTTTCCTATCCTTTCTGTCCGCTTCAGCGGACCACTGTGGTTTCGATTTCCAACGCCCGGCCCAGGGCCAGGAGTTCTTCGGTCAAGTCCCCGTAGGCCATGGAAAAGTGATGTTCCCAGCCGTTGTCGAGCAATTCGTTCCGCAACGCGCCGCACCCGGCGTCGAACATCACCTTGAGGGGATTGCCCCGGACGAAAAGCTCCGTGTCGATCCCCTCCCCCGGGGCGATGAGGAGCCGGAAGGCGGTCCCTTCCCGGTTTTCCCCCAGCCGGGCGAAGGTCACTCTGCCGGGCTTCAGGGGGAATTCGCAGACGCACCCCTTGACGCCGCCGCCCCCCACGGTGGAACTGCGCCGGATCGCGGGCGTGAATCCCGCTTTGCACAGGGCGCAGGGGGCCGCGCCGCAGTGCCACGCCACGGCGTGGTCGCCGTCCAGCTTGATGAGGTCGCAGAAGAAGGGCGCCTGCCCCGAAAGTTCCCGGAGCGCACCGAGCATCGCCGCCGCGTAGACGTCCCCCTCGCAGACCGAGAGAACGCCGTGATTGTTCAGGTGGCCGATGGTGGAGCAGAGGGTGATGCCGAACATCTCGTCGGCGATGACTTCGGGCCAGCAGCGCAGCGTGACCGCGTCGAGACGGTATTTCGCCGCCAGCTCCGTCACGGCGGCGTAGAGCGAAGCGGATTTTTCGAACTGCTCACGAGTGGGCGCGTCGGAAGCGTGGAGCGGGGCATCCCCCAGCAGGATCTTTTCCGCCGCGGCGGTCTTTTCCGGCGCGAGATCGCGGGCGGCGGCGCAGACTTCGAGGAGCGTCAGGGGGACCACCTCGGGGCCGATCCTGTTCCGCAGGAGCATCTCGTCGTAGTCCGAAGTGAAGAAGCCGGGGACCCGGCCCCCCACGGAACCGATGCGCATTTCCCGCAGGAGTTTCAAGCTCCGGGTGACGCGGACGGCCCGCTCCAGCTGGGCCGCCGTTTCCGGCTCACCCGTGTCGCCGTGGACGCAGAAACAGGGAACATGGAGCTTGTAGAGGATATGGGCGTTCATGTTGGCCGCGCAGAAGGAGTTGGCCCGGAGCCGTCCCCCGCCGGGGGGCGGTTCGGGGATGGACCAGAGGAGGACCGGCACGTGGAGGGCACGGGCGAAGCGCGACAGCACCACCCCGAGGGCGAAGGAAAGCAGGTGGCCCGCCACCAGATCGACGCCCTCGTTCCGGCACGATTCCAGCAGCGCCGCCGCCTGCTCCTCGTCTTCGATCATGCGTTCGCCGCCCGTGACGGTCACGCCGGGCAGGGAGGCGAGGAAGGCCCGCGACGCTTCCCGCTGCCGTTCCAGCTCGGCGTTGGTCCAGTTGGCCTTGGTCAGGGGCAGATAGAGGATCTTGAGAGTTTTTTTCATCTTTTCACCTGTCCTGCGGGATCGCGCCGCCGTTTTCCAAAAACCGGTCCACCTCTTCCCGGCCGGGGATCCCCGTCCGGCCGCCGGGCTGGAGGCATTTCAAGGCCGACACGGCCGAGGCGAAACGCATGGACTCCTGCAAGTCCCGCGTTTCCAGATAACGGAGCGCAAATCCGGTGTGGTAGACGTCTCCGGCTCCGGTGGTGTCCACGGGAGTGATGCGGAAGGCGGGGCAGCGGAGGACTTTTCCCTTATCCAGGACAATGGAGCCCTTTTCGCCCATGGTGACCCCGGTCACGGGAGCCCCGATCTTCCCCAGTTCGAAGAGTGCCTTTTCAAGATCCTCTTCGCCGCTGTACTGCCGGGCGAAGGCTTCGGAGGCGATGAGAAAGGTCGTCAAGGGCAGGAGGGGGCGCATACTTTCGCTCCAGGTCCCGGCGTCGAGGCTCACGGGGACACCCGCGCTCCGGGCCTCGCGGGCGGCGGCCAGAGCCGCCTTCGCGTGGTGGCCGTCCAGATGGAGCACCTTGGAGTTCCGGACGAGTTCCATGTCGATCTCCTCCGGGTCCAGCTCCTTCAGGTCGCCCTGGGTCCAGGCCACGCTGCGCTTGCCGTTCCGGGAGTCGATCCAGCAGTAGGCGATGGCCGAGGAACACCCCCGGCGGACCGCGACGCCCCGCGTATCGACCCCTTCCTTCCCGAAGTCCCGGAGTATCCACTTCCCCGGATCGTCGTCGCCCACGGCGCCGATGAAGGCCGAAGGGACTCCCAGCCGGGCGGCGGCCACCGCCGAGGTCGCGGCGGGCCCGCCCCCCTGAACGATGTGTTTCAGGATCCTGACCTTGTTGTCGAGGGGGATCTCGGGCAGGAACGAAAGAAAGTCATTGCTGCAGAAGCCCAAAGCGGTAAAATACGGATAATCCTTCATCATTCCTCCGAGACGAAATACCGATTCCGGAACGCTCGCCCGGAAAAGCGCTTCCGGGGCGTTCGACTTGGGTAAAATATAATCCCCCCGCGGAAAATTTCAAGAGAGACCCGTGAGAAAAAAATCAAAACCTTTGAGAAATTTTGAGAAAAAAATCGTGTTTTTCATTTTTCCTCCCCGTTGCCGGCTTGTTTTTTCTCCCGGCGGAAGCTATATTATATCCCGTCGGAAAGGAAAACGGCGCAGGACGAATGAAAAATTTACGGACATACGGGATCGTCGACTACCTGAAGCAGAAAAAACACTGCTCGATACGGGAACTGACCGCCCGTTTCGGCGTGTCGCCCGCCACCATGTACCGGGACATCGCCGACCTGGCCGCGAGGGACGTGATCCGGAAGGTCCGGGGCGGCGTGGCGCTCCGGGAACGGGCTCCCTCGGCACGGGAGCCTTCGGGTTCCCCCTTCGAGGAGCGGATCAACTGGAACCGGAGCCGGAAGGAGGCCGTGGCGAAACAGGCGCTGGAGCGGATACAGGAAAACGACATCCTCTTTCTGGACTCCTCCACCACGGTGAGCTATCTGGCGAAGCTGCTGGAAAACTCCTCCTTTTCCAATCTGACCATCGTCACCAACTCGGTGACCATCATCCAGGACTTCCACAAATTCCCGCCCCACTACCTGCGCATCGGGCTGGGAGGGAGCTTCGACATGCAGCTGAACTCCTTTCTGGGGAGGGCCACGCTCCGCGAGGTGGAGTCGCTGGAAATTTCCAAAGCCTTCATTTCCGCTTTCGGCGTGGATGAGGACAAGGTGACCACCAATCACGAATACCACGCAAGTCTCCTGGTCAAGGTGCTGGAACTTGCCCGGCACAAGTATTTGCTGGTGGACAGGAGCAAGTTCGGCCGCAGCGGACTCTTCCGCATCGCCCCCCGGCGGACCTTCGACGAGATCATTTCGGACCGGACCGGGGAAAGGCCGCCGCAAAAAGAAAGGAACCGGCAAAAATGAAAAAATGTGTCGCCGTGCTGCCGGCGCTCGTTCTGGGCCTCTTTTCCCTTTCCGCCGAGACCCCGGCGGAGGAAAACGCCCGGCTCCGCAGGGAGCTGCTGAAGCAGCAGCAGGAAACGGACCGTCTTTCCGCCGCCCTCGCCGCGAGGGAAAACGAACTGCGGCAGATCCGCGTCTGGCTCGCCTATGCGCAGGCCGACGGCCGGATCGCCGACGTCTCGAAACGGGAACAGCGGCTGCTGACCAACCTCAAGGTCCTGGCCGACTGCGCGGGCGAACTGGTCCTCAAGAGCATGGACTTCAGCGAGATCCTCAGGCCCAAACTCAACACGCTCCCTCTGGGCTCCGCCGAAAGGATCCGGCTGGTCATGGCCCTCGAATCCCTGGAACGGACCGCCGCGCGGGTCAACGCCGTTTCCGGCATGGTCCCCGGCAAGGGGAACGAGGAGCTCCGGCAGGTCCGGGTCATGGCCGTACGCAGCGAACTGAACATGGCGGTCATTTCCGCCGGAGCGCTCCACGGGGTCTTCCCCGGCATGACCTTCGTCACGCCCGACGGCAAGGTGCGGCTCCGGGTGGCGGAGGCCCGGCCCTTCGTCTCGGGGGTCATCCCGGTGGCGGGGAGTTTGAGCACCCTCGTTCCCGGAAGTCTGGTGAAACTCCAGATCAACCGGACCCCGGCCCCGAAGCCCGCCTTCAGGCAATAAGGAGATTTTCCGCGATGTTTTCTTCATCGGGCGTTTGAAAAAACGCGTTGGTGTGATATAGTATGCAGCAGGACACTTTCGAATCAACAAAGGAGCTTGTACTTTCATGAAGATCGGTCTGAGCAGTTACAGTCTTTCCAGAGCCATCGGCAGCGGCAGCATGGGGATCCTCGAAGCCATCGGCTGGATCGCCAACGAGGGCGGCGAACACATCGAGATCGTCCCCGGCGCTTTCGACATCCATGCGGAAAAGATGCCCGAACGCATCGCCGCGAGAGCCAGGGAGGAAGGCATCGACGTTTCCAGCTACACCATCTCGGCCAACTTTCTCCAGCCCAACGCCAAAGCCCGCGCCAAAGAGGTGGCGCGGGTCAAGAGCGAAGTGGACATCGCCGCGCGGCTGGGCGTCCGTTTCATGCGCTACGACGCGGGCTGGCGGCCCATCCCCGAAGCCACGGTCGAGAACTTCGAAAAGGATCTGCCCTTCGTGGCGGACGGCTGCCGCGAAGTGGCCGACTACGCCGCGCAGTACGGCATCACCTGCAGCGTGGAAAACCACGGCTACCACTTCCAGGGCGCCGAACGGGTCCGGAGACTGGTCAATCTGGTGAACCGCCCCAACTACAGGACCACCATGGACGTGGGGAACTTCGTCTGCGCCGACGACGATCCCGTTTCCGCCGTGCGGACCAATATCGGCATCGCCTCCTTCATCCACTTCAAGGACTTCTTCCGCCGGAGCGCGGGCAACCCGCCCGTGGGCGAAGGATGGTCCCGGACCAAGGGCGGCAACTTCATCCGCGGGACCATCGTGGGCCACGGCAATGTGGAACTGCGCCCCATCGTCAAGATCATCAAGGAATCGGGCTACGACGGCTACGTTTCCGTGGAGTTCGAGGGCCGCGAGGAGTGCCTCTGGGGCTGCCACGTGAGTCTGGCCAACACCAAACTGCTTTTCGCCGAAGCCTGATCCCCTCCTCCCGGCCATGGACGAGAACGATCCCGAACTGCAGAGAAAACTCCGGGAAGCGGAACGCAATGCCGTGCCCGACTACCCCGACGTGAAGAAGGGGGCGGGCTGCGGCATCGCCGGAGCCGTTGCGGGAGCGTTGCTGGCGTGGGGGATCCTGAGCGCTTTCCGGAAGGTCACCGCCGGGGAGCGGCTCTCAGTCATCATCGGCATGGCCCTCATCGCGGGGCTCATCGCGGGAGGCGTCGCGGCCTTCCGTCCCCGGTCGTGATGAAACTTGCCTTTTCCGCCGGAACGCTCGAACTGGAGACGGCTCCGGGAGAAGCGCTTCCGCCTTGCCTGACGCCCCTCTTCCGGGCCGACCCGAGGAGCGGGACCTTCCGGGCGCGGGCCTGCGATTACGCGGAGTCCGTCATTGCGCTCCGGCTCAACGGGATCCCTTTCACCGACACGGTCCCCGATTACGGGTGCGTTCCCGGTTCGTGGGAACTCAAAGAAAAGATAACGCCCCGGCCCCATCAGCAGCAGGCCCTCGACCTGTGGCGGCAGGCGGGCGCCAAAGGCATCGCCGCACTGCCCACGGGCAGCGGCAAGACCATCCTTGCGGTGCTGGCCATCGCCGAAATCAGGCGTCCGGCCCTGATCCTCGTCCCCACCATCGACCTGCTTTCCCAGTGGGCGGAAACGCTGGAGCGCTTCTTTTCCCTGCCCGTGGGGATGCTGGGCGGCGGCTCCCACGACATCGAGCCCCTCACCGTCAGCACCTACGACTCCGCCGTGCTCAACATGGAGTTCATCGGCAACCGCTTCGGGCTCCTCGTCGCCGACGAGTGCCACCACCTGCCCGCGCCGGAGACCCGTCTCGCGGCGGCCATGTGCACCGCACCTTACCGGCTGGGGCTCTCGGCCACGCCGGAACTGCCCGAGGACCGGGCGGAGATCATGCGGGACCTCCTGGGGGAGATCGTCTGTCAGGTGAACATCGATGAGCTGGAGGGCAAGGTGCTCGCTCCCTACGTGGTGAAGCGTCTGGAGATTCCGCTGGACCCCGAAGAGTACGAAAAGTACCGTGCGGCACGGGAAATTTATCTCGGCTTCGTCCGGAAAAACCGGATCGATTTCCGCTCCGAAACGGGCTGGAGCCGCTTCCTCGGCCTTGCGGGGCGGACGCCGGAGGGCCGGGTGGCCTTCCGGGCCTTTCTGGAACAGCGCCGTCTGGCCCGCGGCGGGGAAGCCAAGATCCGGGCCCTCTGGGCCATACTCCGCCGCCACGCCGGGGAGCGGATCATCGTCTTCACCGCCGACAATACCGTCGCCTACGATCTGGGCCGCCGCTTCCTGCTGCCGGTGATGACCCATTTGACCCGCGCCGCCGAGCGAAAGTCCTTTCTCGAAGAATTCCGCAGCGGCGCTTATCCGGTGCTGGTCACCAACCGGGTCCTGAACGAAGGGGTGGACGTGCCCGCCGCCGCCGTGGGGGTGGTGCTGGCGGGCACGGGCAGTGTCCGGGAGCACGTCCAGCGTCTGGGCCGGGTGCTCCGGGCCGCCCCCGGCAAGAAGCAGGCGGTCCTCTACGAACTCGTCAGCGCGGGGACGTCGGAAGAAAGCGTCAGTTCCCGCCGCCGCTCCCACCGGGCCTATTACCGCTGAAAACGGCGCGAAAATGCGCCGCCTGAGTTGAATAATTCCCTTTCTGGGAGTATATTATCCCGATGCCGGAGGGACGCTCCGGCGCGTTTTCGTTCGAGAGGGAAAAAATGTCGCTCCTTGCGTTTCTGCTCATCACATTTTCGGCGGTGCTCCACGCCTCGTGGAACCTCCTCGCCAAGCGCTCTTCCATGAGCGTTTCCTTTTATGCCGCCATCTGCATGACGGCGGCCTCCATGTGGCTCCACACCCAGCTCTGGACCCCCGTCCATGTCTGGAGTTTGCCGGCGCTGTTCTACGTCTACCTGCTCTGTTCCATCTTCAGCGACTTCTTCTACTGTCTGGGGCTGGTCCGGGCCTACCGGACCATGGAAATGTCCACCGCCTACCCCATGATGCGGGCGCTGCCGCTGCTGCTCACCGCCGCCGTCACCTCCCTCGCCGGGTGGGGGAAGCCTCTCACCCCCCTGGCCCTGCTCGGCATGGGGATCGTCTTCATCGGCTGCCTGATGATGCCGCTGGCCGATTTCTCCCACTTCAAACTCCGGGAATACCTCTCCGCCAGGATGTTCTTCATCATTCTGGTGGCCTGCGGCACCACCGGCTACACCATCTTCGACAGTCAGGCCCAGAGCGTGCTCCGGGCCGCCTGCCCCGACCTGGCCAAGCCCATCGTTTCCATGACCTTCTACTCCACCCGCGGGATCTTCCTGAGCACGCTGATGGGGATCGCGGTGCTGACGCTGCCCGGAGAAAAGAAAAATTTTGCAGACTTCTTCAGAAAGAAGGAGTGGACGCCCGTGCTGGCAGGCGTCTTCGCCTCGCTCACCTACGTGACGGTGCTGATGGCCATGAACTACGTCACCAACGTTTCCTACGTGCAGGTGTTCCGCCAGCTGGGACTGATCTTCGGCCTGCTGGGCGGGATCTTCATCCTCAAGGAGCGCTGCTCCGCCCCGAAGATCACCGGTGTGATCCTGATCCTCACGGGACTGGTCATCACCGTTTTGAAGTGACACCGGAAGAAAGGGAAAAAATGTCGTTCTTTTTGCTCATCGCATTTTCCGCCGCGCTCCTCGTCCTCACGGGGATCGTCGTCACGGTCCGGAAATAGCACCGGAGGAAAGGGAAAAAATGTCGTTTCTCGCCTTTTTGCTCATCGTCTTTTCCGCCGCGCTCCACGCGTCGTGGAACCTGATCGCCAAGCGCTCCTCCATGAGCGTGGCCTTCTACACGGTCATCTGCATGACTTCGGCCTCGCTGTGGCTCCACATGCAGTTCTGGACGCCGGTCGATGTCTGGCATCTGCCGCGGCTTTTCTTCTTCTATCTCCTCTGTTCCGTCTTCTGCGGGCTCTTCTACAGTTTGGCCCTGGTCCGGGCCTACAGGACCATGGAGATGTCCACCGCCTACCCCATGATGCGGGCCCTGCCGCTCCTGATCGTCGCCGCCGTCACCTCCCTTCCGGGCTGGGGAAAGCCCCTGACGGTCCTCGCCCATCTGGGCATGGGGATCGTTTTCGTCGGGTGTCTGGTCATGCCCTTGGCCGACTTCTCCCATTTCAAGATCGGGAATTATCTCAATGCCAACATGTTCTACATTCTCGTGGTGGCCGGGGGGACCGCCGGATACACCCTCTTCGACAGCCAGGCCCAGGGGGTGCTCCGGGCCGCTTATCCCGATCTGGCCAAGCCCCTCGTTTCCATGACCTTCTACTCCACGAGGGGGATCTTCATGACCACGCTGATGTCCCTGGCGGTGCTGGCGATACCGGGGGAGAGGCAAAATTTCGTCAACTTCTTCAAAAAGCGCGAATGGACGCCCTTTCTGGCGGGGCTCATCGCCTCCCTCACCTATGTAACGATACTGATGGCCATGAACTACGTCACCAACGTTTCCTACGTTCAGGTGTTCCGTCAGCTGGGGCTGGTCTTCGGACTCCTGGGCGGGATCTTCATCCTCAAGGAGCGCTGCACCGCCCCGAAGATCACCGGAGTCGCCCTCATCATCACGGGATTGGTCGTCACCGTCCTGTGACACCAAATATCTGCGGAAATATTTTTTTGCGTCTCCCCCTTGACAGCGCCGGGCTGAAATGCTATATTTGGTGCGTACATCCAGTGAAAACCTCTTTTTCAACCCTGAAGGACAAATATGAGACCTTTTGCTGAAAAGTGTTCCTTTCATTCGCGCCTTTTCGCAGCGATCGGCGCGATTTTCCTGTTTCTTTCCCCCGCGGGCGGAGCGGACGGAACGGAGATCACCGTGGATCCCGCCCGTGCCCAGATCGTCGTTCCTCCCGGAGCCGACGGCACGGTCCGTTTCGCGGCCCGGGAGTTTCAGCGCCACATCAAAATGGCCACCTTGCGTGAACTGCCCATCCTGCCCGAAGCCGCCCCGGGGATAAGGTACACTTTTCTGTTCGAGGGGCCGCGGGAAGCCGCCCTTCAGCCTGAAGAAGCCCGCTGGGAGGTGGGGGAGTGGACCACCCGCTTCTACGGCGATTCCACCCCGTCGGGCCCCGGAATCGACGTCGAAAAGATCCTCTCTCCCGAAAGCCGTTCCGGCGTTTTGAGCGCGGTCTACGCCTTTCTGGAACAGCAGCTGGGGTTCCTCTTCATCGCTCCGGGGGACCGGGGCACGATTTTTCCCCTGCTGCGGCAGCTGACTTTCGTCACGGGGGAGTACGCCTTCGTTCCGGACCGCCGTTTCCGCCGTCGGCTCCGGTCCGACTGCACCGGTCTGCGGAACAAGGTTCCCGCCCTGCTCCCCCGCATGCCCGCTTTCTGGAAAGGACGTTATTCCGCCGATTCAGCCGCCGCGGACCGGGAAGTCCGGCTGTGGCTGAAAAAGCAGCGTCTGAGCGGGGCCCCGCTCCCGGTCCGGAAGCTCGATTTTTCCGGATGGTGGGGCCTTTACGGCAAAGAGCATCCCGAATATTTCGCTCTCCTCGATTACGGCCGCAAGCCCCGAAACGGAAGGACCGGGGCCAAATTGTGCGTTTCGAACCCGGCAACGGTCGGAAAGGTTGCGGAACTCTGGCTGAAAAGCGCCCCGGGAGCCGCCCGGCTCGATCTGGGCGAAATCACCCCCGGCGGTCACTGCGAGTGCCCCCGGTGCCGGGCTCTGGACGCGTCTCCCGCCCCGGGCCGGGAGTGGGATGCGGATCTGACCGACCGTTATCTTCTCTTCGCCGCAAACATCGTCCGTGAAGTCCGGAAACGTATCCCGGGAGCGACCGTCATCCTGCGGGCGGACGGAGTCTGTGCCGGACCGCCGACGAAGGTCCGGGTGGCCTCCGGGGTCATGATCGCCTTCTCGATCTCCATGCTGGAACCGGAAAAGACCGAGGAACGCCTGACGGCGTGGCGGCTGAAAGGAGCGACCGAGCTGCTCGTTCTGCCTCAGGACCTGCATCTGAACGCAGGGTTCACCATCGGGTCAGAAAAACGGCTCTTCGACCATCTTCAAACGGCGTTGCGCAACGGCGTCACGGAAATCGACTACGACGGACTCCACCGCTTCTGGACGGGAGCAGGGGTCGGGGAGTACATCCTGCTCCGCGCCCTGCGGGATCCGTCGAAGAGCTTCGACCACTGGCTGAGCGAATACTGTTCGGTTTTCGGCGAAGCGGCCTCCGACGTCCGTAACTACCTCGACTATTTCAGGTGGGAACTTTTCGAATCCCGGCTGTTCAAAAACAAAGTCCGGCTCGGAAGCGGCGAAGGCGTCGTGAAGTTCCGCCGGAACGTCATGCGCAATATCGGGAAGTATTGTTACGAAAACGACTTCGATGCGGCGGGCGCCCTGCTGGCGCGGGGGCTGAACAAGCGCCTGACGTCCCGGCAGAAGGAGCTCCTCGAAAGTCTGCTGCTGGCCCACTATCACGCAAAGCTGACCTATCTCGCCATGATCGCGTCCCCGGCCGAAAAGGAGCGCCGCAGCGGCGACCTGCTCCGTTTCAGGGCGGCCAACTGCGACAGGCTCGACCTGAGCTGGTACAATCTCTTCTGCATCGAAGGTGACGCCGACAACGTCACCGGGCTTCTCCGGCCCGCCGCCCCGGCCCGGTGATCCCTTTCCCCGCTTTTCCCTCCGGCACGCGGCATTCAAGATTTCCGCTCCGTGCCGGGGGGCTTTTTTTGCCCGAACGAAAATAAAAAAGCCCCGCAGACTGCTGCCTGCGGGGCGGGGTCGAAAGAGGCCTTGGATCACATCATTTCTGATGATACTTGGTATGGAGCAGGTGATGAGCCTTCTCGCTGCCGGGGGTGCCCAGATACTCGTCGTAGAGCTGCTTGACTTCGGCGTTCTCATGGGAGAAGCGCCGGCACTTGCGTTCATCTTCAGAGTAGATACCCTTCATGCGCTTTTCGAGGAGCGCACTGTCGCCGTGGAGAAAGGGCTGGCCGCCGCCGTTGATGCAGCCGCCGGGGCAGGCCATGATCTCGATGGCCTGGAACCGGGAACGGTCCGCGCGGACCATTTCGAGGACCTTGCGGGCGTTGCCGAGGCCGGAGGCCACGGCCACGTTGACCGCGACGCCGGGAGCGACCTCGACCTTGGCTTCCTTGACGCCGTCCAGACCGCGGACCGCGCGGAAGTTGATGGCGTCGCCTTCCAGATTCTTGCCGTTCAGCATGAAGTAGACCGAACGCAGAGCCGCTTCGAGCACACCGCCCGTGACGCCGAAGATGTCGGCGGCGCCGGTGGATTCGCCCAAAGGACTGTCGTACTTGTCGTCTTCCATGTTGGCCAGGTTGATGCCCGCCTCGCGGAGCATCTTGCAGAGCTCGCGGGTGGTGACCACGTAGTCGATGTCGCGGACGCCGTCGTGAGAGAACTCGGGACGGGCCGCCTCATACTTCTTGGCCTGGCAGGGCATGACCGAAACGACGATGAGGTCCTTCGGAGCGATGCCGAGTTTTTCCGCATAGTAGCTCTTGGCCACGGCGCCGAACATCTGCTGCGGGGACTTGCAGCTGGAGGGAATGTCCAGCAGATCGGGGAAGTTGTGCTCGATGAAGTTGATCCAGCCGGGACAGCAGGAAGTCAGGATCGGAAGTTTCGTGGCGATCGAAGCGTCGATCGGGCTCTTGCCGCCGGCCAGCGCGGCGAGGAAATCCTTCACGCGGCCGACCAGCTCGTGCCCCTCTTCCATGATGGTGAGGTCGGCGGCGAAGTTGGTGTCGAAGACCTTGTCGAATCCGAGGGCGCGGAGACCGGCCACCAGCTTGGCGGTGACGGGCTGCCCGGGCTCGAAGCCGAACTCCTGACCGACGGCGACGCGCACCGCGGGAGCCGTGCTGACAATGACGGTCTTGGTGGGATCGTTGATGGCCGCCCAGACCTTCTTCACGTAGCTGATGCCGGTGATGGCGCCCACGGGGCAGGCATTGACGCACTGGCCGCAGAAGGTGCACGAGGTGTCGGCAAGCGGAGTCATGTTGGCGGTGCCGACCTTGGCGCTGAAGCCGCGGCCGTAGCCCGTGAGGGTCCCCACGGTCTGGACCTTGCTGCAGACGGTCTCGCAGCGGCGGCACATGATGCACTTGGAAAGGTCGCGCATGATGGCTGCGCTGGAGTCGTCCACTTCGAAGCGGTTCTTGGCTCCGGAGAACTCGATCTCCCGGATCCCGAACTCGGCGGCCAGCATCTGAAGCTCGCAGTCCTGGTTCTTGGCGCAGGTGAGGCACTTCTGGGGATGGTCACTCAGGAGCAGTTCCAGGACCGTGCGGCGGGCGTTGCGGGCGCGCTGGGAATTGGTCCAGACTTCGACCTTGCTGTTGGTGATGGGCGTCGCGCAAGCCGGAACGAGGATCGGCCGCGGACGGATGCCGGTGGCCTCCACGAGGCAGATACGGCACGACGCGGGCTTGTTGGGAACATTGCAGCCGCCCAGCTTCTCGCAGTAGCAGAGGGTCGGGATGTTGATATTGAGCTTCTTGGCAGCATCAAGAATGGTGGAGCCAGATGGAACGGAAACTTCCTTACCGTTGATTTTGATCGTTACGTCACTCATTTCTTATCTCACTCATTCCTTGACAATTGCTTTCTTCGGGCAGCCGTCGATGCAGGCGCCGCACTTGATGCACTTGGCCGTGTCGATGACATGCTTCTGTTTGAGTTCGCCGGTGATGGCGCCCACGGGGCAGTTGCGCTTGCACTTGGTGCAGCCGATACACGCGTCGGTGATGCGCAGCGTGTAAAGCTTCGGGCAGGTGCCGGCGGGGCACTTCTTGTCGCGGACGTGCGCGATGTACTCGTCGCGGAAGTAGCGCAGCGTGGCGAGAATCGGGTTCGGCGCGGTCTGGCCGAGGCCGCAGAGTGCGGTGTCGCGGACGGTGTTCGCGAGGTCCTCGAGCTCGGCGAGCGTGCTCTCGTCGGCCTTGCCGTCGCATATCTTCTCGAGCATCTCGAGCATGCGGCGGGTGCCGATGCGGC
>JAFSYV010000008.1 GCA_017443585.1 Lentisphaeria bacterium
CGAATTCGAAGGGGCGGCAGAGGGCGGGGGTGGGGAAAGTGTTGTCCACGATGAGGGGCACCTGATTGGCGTGGGCGGCGACGGCGTAGCGTTCGAGGTCGGCCACGTCGAGAGCCGGATTGGCCAGCATTTCGCAGAAGAGGGCCTTGGTGTTGGGCTTGAAGGCGGCGGCAAGTTCATCGTCCGAAGCGCTCGGAGTGACGAAGGTGAATTCGATCCCGAACTTTTTCATGGTGTTGGAAAAGAGGGAGACGGTCCCGCCGTAGAGGGCCGAAATGGCGACAATGTGGTCGCCGCAGCGGGCGATGTTGGCGAGAGCGGTGAAATTCCCCGTCTGGCCGCTGGAAACGGCCACGGCGGCCACGCCCCCTTCGAGGGCGGCGATGCGCTTTTCGAAGCAGTCCACGGTGGGATTGGCCAGTCGGGTGTAGAAAAATCCGGGCTTTTTCAGGTCGAAGAGGTCGGCCACGCTCTGGGCGTTGTCGTACTTGTAGGTGGTGCTCTGAACGATGGGCAGGATCCGGGCGTCGCCGTCGCCGGGGGTGTACCCGGACTGAACGGCCAAAGTTTCAAGTTTCCAGTTGTTGCTCATGATATTAAAAAATCCTTTCGTTGAAAGTTTTCAGTTGGCGGCGATGGCTGCGTAGACGGACCGGCGCTTTTCCAGGAGGAACGCGTCGTTGGCGGGGAAGTCGTTCATTTTCAGCGGGCGGGGGGCCCCTTCGTTGAGGAGCGCCAGCACCGCCTCGCGGCCGATCTTCTTTTCGAGGGTGCGGCAGGCGCGCAGATCCTGCAGGCCGGCGAAGAAGACTTCGTGCCGGATGGAATCCAGCGGGTCCCCCGTCTTGCCGGGGTAGACGAGGAAGGCGTCGCCCGCGGGGAAAGCGCCGCCCGCATCGGTCACGCTGAAGGGATCGATGGAGCGCCAGGAGTACTGCGAGTAGTAGAAGTTGAATCCCCAGTGGAGGAATCCCGCCAAGTCGTAGATGTAGGCGAGGAACCCCATGCTCCGGGTCCGCCGGGAGGGCATGCCGATGAAGCGGTTGGGGTAGTTCGCCTCGGGGCCGCAGCAGTAGTAGCCCCAGAGGGGAGAGACCACGCCCTTGAAGGTCTCGATGACCGAGATGGAGGGAACGGGGTGCTTCACCAGACCGTTCTTGTAGAAGTCCAGACTGGAGAGGGCCTCCACGGTCTCGAACTCTTCGAGCAGGGGAGCGGTGAGGGCCACCAGCTTGGAGTAGGTCTCGATGTGCTCGGCGTGGGGCTCGTCGGAAAGGGAGAAGAAGCAGTTGCCCGCCCCCAGACCGTACTCCCGGAGCACCGGCAGCAGCGCGGGGAAGAGCTGATGCAGGAAGTCGGAATACTCCTGCGAGGTGGAGGCGATGCCCCAGCCGAAGATGCCGTGGTACTGGTCCGAAACCGTCTTGGAAAAATCGCTGTCTTCGCCGTAGCGCTCACGGGCGCAGCTCTGGGAAGCGTTGACCACGTGGGCCGTGATCCGGGGCGTGGCGGCGGCCCCCCACTGGGTGAAGATGTGGCTCATGGCGAAGCGCTCGAAACCGATCTTCTTCCCCATTTCGATGTAACGCCGGAGCCGGTCGAAGTTGAAGGTATAGGTCATGTCCTTCATATCCAGCGTGATGTCCAGCAGCTGGCAGTTGGGGCGGCTGTGGCCGACGGCGGTGTCCAGAGGGGGCGTCCACAGGGGCGTATAGAGCACGTTGATGCCGTGGGCGAAAGCGTTGCGGGCGTAATTTTCCACGATCTGCCAGTGTTTTTCGCTCCAGGCGGGCACCTTGTAGTAATCCGAAAGGCAGTCGGCGTGGAACCAGTGGAAGTTGATCAGTTCCTGGGGTTCCAGTTCGAAATCCATGACCTGAAGTTCGAATTTCGGGCAGGCGGCGACTTCGTTGGTCGCCATGTCCCGGAGCACGGCGGTGATGGGATAGCGGCCGGGCTTCTGGTCTTTGCCCACGTTGACGGTGATCCACAGGCACTGCCACACGTTCCTGACCAGACGGAACTGGTCGGTGAACTCGGGTTCGTCCAGCAGATCGGGGTAGAGCCCCGGCTGATTGTCGCGGAGCACGTCCCGGTCGGCGCCGGACCCGGCGTAGAGCACGGGCACGTACTTGACCACCCGTGCCCGGACGTTGAGTCCGGAGGAAAGCTCTATGCGCAGCATCTTGCGCCATTCGTCGGAACGCAGGGCGATCTGGAACGAGTAGACCTCGCCCCGTGCCGCCACATCGGAAAGAAACTCCGGAGCCTTGAGGCCCGGAGCTTCCGGAAGGATCTTTTCCAGCGCGCTTATCAGTCGGACTTCGAGCATGATGAGAAACCTGCCTTTCACATTGTTTGTTCTTCGGTATGCAGAACTTTACCTTACATCTGCATACTATATCCCGGAAAGGCGGTTTTTTCAAGCCTCATTCCAGTTTCAGCCGGGAAAAATCACCCTTTTCGTAGATGGAACTCAGATAGGCCCCGAGCACACGGGGCGTACCGTCGGGATAGTCCGGCGAGGTGATGCTCCAGGGCACGTGCCACCCTTCCGCATGCCCCAGGGAGACCCCGGCGAAGCGGAGGTCGGCGACGTTCCGCCGGACGGCGAAGCGGTAGGTCACTTCGGCGAGAAGCACCCCCTGATCGTTCCGGAAGGGGACGCCCCCCGACGCGCCGAGAAAGAGTACCTCGCCCGGTTCCCACGAGTGGAAGGAGCGGGAATTGACGCAGCCGGTCAACTCCATGATCCGGCGGCGGAACGAGCCCGTAAGTTCGCTTTCGCGGTGGACCGCGATGCAGCTTTCGCGCATGGAGGAGACGATTTTGGAAACACCGCGGAGCTGGAACGCCGAACCGTTCCGGCCGTTCCAGTTGATCAGATCGCCGGGGTCCGGCGGATACGTTTCGCCGGAGGCGGCGCGGGCCCGGAGCAGTTCACCGTGAAAAACCTCCTCCCGACCCCCGGTGGTGTCGAAGATCCAGAGTTTTTCGCCGATGCGCTTCCGGGCCTGACGGGCGGGAGCGTTCTGTTCGTACTCCGCCTGCACCTCGAAGACGCCGTTGCCGTAACTCCGGGTCAGACTGATGCGCGCCAGCGGTGCGCCGTCCACTTCGGCGGGAGCGGTCTCCCGGACCGGTTCGAGGGCCCCGGCCCCCGGATCCGACAGTTCCACGGGGACACCGGAAACGATGTAGTTGAGCCGGGCGGCCAGGCAGCCGCCGTCGGCGTCGAGGGAGCGGGTGAAGACATTTTTCAATTTGCATTCGATCATGACGGACTCCTCCACGAAAGCGTAAGATTCAGGCGTAAACCGGGGTCGGGGCGGCTCCCTGCCGTTCCATCAGATCGGCGATCCGCTCCGAAAAGACCGCGCTCCGCTCGGCGGCGTCGAGGAGCCGTTCCAGAAGCTCGGGGATCCGGTCGTCGCGGAAGGCGCCGCCGGTCTCCTCGGCCGCAGAGAATGGGGATCGCTCCGGCTGAAGCCCGCTTTCCGGAAGGAAGACCGGAAAAGAGACATTCCCCCGTGACGGGGACGGCAGGAGTGACGGGGACGGCAGGGGGGACGGTGACGGCAGGGGCAACGGAAGGACTTGGGGCAAATCGGCGGAACGGAGCTCCGCTTCGACAAGGGGGGCTTCCTCCGCCTCCCGTTTCTCTCCGGGGGCGCTTTTCGCGGGACCGCGGGGACTTTCCTCTTCCTCAAGGGCGGGCAAAAGGGATCTCAATTCGACGATCATAGGACTTTTTCTCCTTTCACCTGCGGCCGGGAATGTCAAGAAAAAAACCTTTCCGCGGCTTGACTTTTGCGGGGGGAGAGGCTATACTATCACGCATACAAACGAAAGGAACGGCAACCCATGATCCTCTACTGCGATCAGGCGGCGGCGGCCCGGCCCGACGAGGAGGCGCTCGAGTGCTTCGTCGGCGCCTGCCGCACCCTGTACGCCAATCAGGAGTCTTCGCACTACGGCGCAAGCGAGGTCCGGCGCGCGCTGGATGACGCAGGAAACGAAATGGTCCGGCTCCTCACCGGGAGCGATGCCTTCACCGTCTGCTGGTGCGGCTCCGGCACGGGAGCGTTCCGGCTCCTCGAAAGCTCCGGATTCCTGAAGGGACGGCGGGTCGTCACCTCGCGTCTGGAACATCCCGCCCTCACGGCCATGCTGAAGCGCAGCGCCTGCGAGGTCACGGAACTCGGGAACACCGGGGAGGGCCGGATCGTCCCCTCCCCCGGCGATTGGGACTTCGCCGCGTTCCACGCCGTCCAGAGCGAACTGGGGACGGTGCAGGATCTCCCCGCCCTCACGGGCGTCCTGCCCGACAGGTGTATCCGCTTCACCGACGCGGTCCAGATGGCGGGGAAGATGGACCTCGCCCCCGTGGCGGCGGTTTCCGACCTGATCGCCCTCTCGGGGGTCAAATTCGGGGCTCCGGGGGGCGGCGCATTGCTGGTGCGGAAACGCTGCCCGTGGAGCGCGGCCTTTCTCAAGGCCGTTTCCGCCGCCCGGCACCCCGGTTACACCGTGCCGCGGGTCCATGCGCCGGAAGCGTTGAGCATGCTCCGGGCCCTCGAAAACCGCTGCGCCCGCCTTGAGGAAACTTTGGAAAGGATGCGGGAACTCAACACCTTTCTGCGCCGGGAGCTGGCCGGAACCGACCTGCGTTTCACCGTCCCGGAAGAATCAAGCTCCCCCTTCATACTCCATATGTTTCTGCCGGGGAAGCAGGGGGCCGTGGTGGTCAGGATGCTCAGCGAGCGGGGGATCTGGGCCGGTTCGGGGAGCGCCTGCGCCTCGGAAAGCCCGACCGGCTCTTCCGCGCTCCGGGCCATCGGATACACGGGCAAAAAGAGCTTTTCCGGGCTCCGGTTCAGCTTCGGGCCGGATTTTTGCCGGGAACAGGCGGAATTTCTCGTAAAAAATCTGCTCGAGGTCTTGAAAAATTATTGAATCCGGGCTACATTGTGCAACGTCAACCAACAACCCTTTTCGTCACGGAGGCCCCGCCCATGAAAACAAGGATCTTCTTCGCCGTCGCTTTGGCCCTTTCGCTCTTCACGCCCGCGCTCTTCGGAGACAACGTGCGGGTGCTGACCATTTCCAAGACCACCAGTCAGAATCCCTCCATCTTCTTTTCGGGCGTTTCCGGCGCGCCGGAACTGACGGCGGCACTGCACCGTTTTCTCACCGCCTGCGGCTGGTTCGACCCGGCCCCCAACGCCAAGGTCGCCGACTACACTCTCGAAGGCCGGAATGAAGGCAGCTCCTTCGCCCTCTATTTGAAAATGGGCGGAGCCCCGGCGGGGTCGTGGCGGTTCGCCCGGACCGCCGACGTGCGGGAAAGCGCCAAGACCGCCGTGGACACCATCATCGAAAAGACCTTCAAGGAGTTGAAAGTCAAAGGCTTCTGCCGTTCGAAGATCGCCTTCTGCGCCCGGACCTCCCCCGGCGTGAGCAACATCTACGTCTGCGACATCGACGGCCGCAGCATCGAACAGATCACCCACTTCCGGGCCCTCTGCGTGGAGCCCTGCTGGACCCCGCGGGGCCTGAGCATCTGCTACTCCAAATACGGGCGTACCGGCATCGACGTGCTGGAAACCACCGTCGCCAAGCCCCGGCGGAGCCGCCTGATCTCCGGCTCCCAGGGCATCAACGCGGGGGCGGCGGTGAGCCCCGACGGCCGATACATGGCGGTGATCCGCAGTCCGGATCATCAGGTGGATCTTTACATCATCGACCTGGCCACGGGCCAGCGGCGGCGGCTGACCAGAGACAAGGCCGTGGAGGCTTCCCCCTGCTGGAGCCCCGACGGGCGTTTCGTGGTCTACGTGAGCGATGAGAGCGGCCGTCCCCGGCTCATCCGCCACGACCTGCAGAGCAACCGCCGCTACCGGCTGCCCACCATCGGCTCCGACGCCGTGACGCCGGACTGTTCCGGAAGCGGTCAGGTGGCCTACGCGACACGCGTGGGAGGCCGCTACACCATCGCCGTCTGCGACAGCACGAAGAACACCAACAAGCGCATCCTCGACCTGCCGGGCGACTGGGAGTCCCCCGGCTGGGCGGCGGACAACCGGCAGATCGTCTGCAAGCGCACGCTGAACGGCAGACAGGAGCTCTACGTCATCGACACCTGGAGCGGCAAGGCCCGGCTCCTGGCCTCGCCGGGGATCCCCGTTTCCATGCCGAGCTGGTCCCAGTGCGCGCCCAAGACGGGGGAAAGGTAAGATGTTCGACACCGCCTCGTACCTCGACCGCTGCAACATGTTCGCCATCCGGCTGGGGCTGGATGCCACGAAGGATCTTTTCCGCCGGGCGGGGAACCCGGAAAAATATCTGAACTTCATCCACATCGCCGGAACCAACGGCAAGGGCTCCACCGCCG
>JAFSYV010000123.1 GCA_017443585.1 Lentisphaeria bacterium
CGGCGGGGGTGGCGGGATCCTGCATCAGCTGAGGAAGCGCGACGGAATGGCTGGTGTCCAGACCGATGATGGCGACTTTGAATTTTTTGGCCGCTTTGGCGGTTTTTGCGCCCTTCTTCGCACCGGGGGCGGCGGTCTTGGTACTTTTGCTCATTTTCCAAATTCCTTTCGTTTTTTGTGGAGAAAAGCATCCAACGGGGATAATATAACCCCGTTCGGCGGTAAAAGCAATAGGTTTCGGCGCAAAAAAGCGTCTATTTCGCGTTTTTTTGCCGCGGGCACGGAGGGCAGCTCCGGGAAAACGCCGCGGCGAAGAGGGCCAAAAAGCAGATTTCCGGACCTTTTCCGAAAGAGCGGGCTTGAAAAATGGTCCGGGGTATGGTATCTTATAGCCAAGGCACTCTTCAATCCGGGGCAGGGGCCCGTGCGGGGCTCCGGTTCCCGACCAACACAAAGGAACTTGTCTTATGAAAAAGGTAATGTTGTCCGCATTGCTCGGCATCGCCCTGTGCTTCGGCCTCTCCGCCGCGCCCGACACGGCGGCGAAGCCCACCGCCGGGACCACCGGCGCCACCGTCAAGGCCTCGCCCAAGGGCGCGAAGAAGGCCCCGAAGAAGGGCGGGAAAAAGGCTCCGAAGAAGCCCAAGGCCGCTCCCGCGGCAACCGCCGCCGCAAGTTCCGAACCTGCCGCCCCCGAGACCTACATGGGGATCCCCGAGGAGACGCTGAACCAGTTCGACACCACCTGGGGACTCCCCACCCTCTGGTATGTGGCTCCCCTCGCGGCCATCGTGGCCCTGCTCATGGCTGCCAGCTTCTACAAGAAGATGCTCGAAGCCAACGAGGGCAGCAACCGGATGAAGGAGATCGCCGGATACGTCCGTGAAGGCGCCATGGCCTATCTCTACCGCCAGTACAAGGTGGTGGGCGTGGTCTTCATCATCCTCTTCATCATCTTCGCCGTGCTGGCCTTCCTCGGGATCCAGAATCCCTTCGTGCCGGTGGCTTTCCTGACGGGCGGGTTCTTCTCCGGCCTCTGCGGCTACATCGGCATGAAGACCGCCACGCGGGCCTCCAGCCGGACCGCTCAGGCGGCCAGCGAAGGGCTGAACCGGGGGCTTCAGGTCGCCTTCCGTTCCGGGGCCGTCATGGGCCTCGTGGTGGTGGGCTTCGGTCTGCTGGACATCTGCCTCTGGTACATCATCCTCGACAAGCTGGTCTTCACCCCCGAGCACATGGCTTCCGGATTCTCCCTCTGCGGGCTTGAACTGGTCCACAAGGGCTGCACCGGCATCGAAAAACTGGTGGCCATCACCACCACCATGCTGACCTTCGGCATGGGCGCTTCGACCCAGGCCCTCTTCGCCCGTGTGGGCGGCGGCATCTACACCAAGGCGGCCGTCGTGGGCGCCGACCTGGTGGGCAAGGTCGAGGCCGGGATCCCCGAAGACGATCCCCGCAATCCCGCAACCATCGCCGACAACGTGGGCGACAACGTGGGCGATGTGGCCGGTATGGGCGCGGACCTGTATGAATCCTATTGCGGCTCCATCCTCGCCACCGCCGCTCTGGGGGCCGCTGTGGCCGCCCAGCAGGCGGGACAGGTCGCCCGCCACAGCACCAAGGAGGTGGTCACCAGGGCCGCCGCCTCCATCACCGAGGCCGCCGCGACCCTGACCGATATGGTCGAAGGCAACAAGGCGCTGCGCAGCGTGGCCAATCTGGCCAAGCGGGCGGGCGAAGCGGCCACCGCCGCCGCGGACAAGATCGCTCCCACGACCAATGCCGCCGTCAATGCGGAAACGAGCGAAGCGCTGAAACTGGTGCTTTCGCCCATGATCGTGGCCGGCATCGGCATCATCCTTTCCATCATCGGCATCAGCTTCGTCCGGTGCAAGGAAGGGGCCTCCCAGAAACAACTGCTCCGCAGTCTGCTCACGGGCACCCTCGGCAGTTCCGTGCTGATCCTCGGGGCCTTGCTCTTCCTCATCTACATGAACTTCATCACCTGGGGCGTCTTCGGTTCCGTGGTCGCCGGGCTTTTCGCCGGCGTGATCATCGGACAGGCGACCGAATACTACACCAGCAGTGAATACAAGCCCACCAAGGGCATCGCGGCTCAGGCCCAGATGGGCCCCGCCACCACCATCATCGACGGACTTGCCACGGGCATGTTCTCCGCCTGGATCCCGGTGGTGACCATCGGTATCGGTATCCTCTGCGCCTACGGCTTTGCGGGCGGGTTCGAACACACCCAGGGGGCTTTCGCCCGCGGGCTCTACGGCGTCGGCTTCGCCGCCGTCGGCATGCTCTCCACGCTGGGCATCACCCTGGCCACCGACGCCTACGGTCCCATCGCCGACAACGCGGGCGGCAACGCCGAAATGTCCGAAATGCCCTCTTTCGTCCGTGAACGCACGGATGCGCTGGACTCCCTCGGCAACACCACCGCCGCCACGGGCAAGGGCTTCGCCATCGGCTCCGCGGCCCTGACCGCCATGGCGCTGCTGGCCAGCTTCATCGAAGAGTGCAAGATCTGGATGGGCAAGTTCTCCGACGGCCTCGGCGAAGGCATCACCGCCGCGCAGGCGGCTGGAATGACCATTCTCGAGTTCGTGGACAAGCTCCAGCTGACGATCATGAACCCGCTCCTCATCGGCGGACTTTTCATCGGCGGCATGGCGGCGTTCCTCTTCTGCGCCATGACCATGAAGGCCGTGGGCCGGGCCGCCGGCTCCATGGTCGAAGAGGTCCGGCGTCAGTTCAAGGAAATGCCCGGCATCATGGAAGGCAAGACCAAACCGGATTACGCCCGGTGCGTGGCCATCTCCACGGCGGGAGCCCAGCGTGAAATGCTGCTGCCCTCGCTGCTGGCCATCATCATTCCCGTGGCCACGGGATTGCTTCTCGGCGTCCCCGGCGTCATGGGATTGCTGGCAGGCGGCCTCACGGCCGGATTCGTCCTCGCCACCATGCTGAACAACGCGGGCGGCGCGTGGGACAACGCCAAGAAGTACATCGAGAACGGCGCCTACGGCGGCAAGAAGCTGCCCGACGGCAGCAAGAACCCCACCCACGCGGCGGCGGTCATCGGCGACACGGTGGGCGATCCCTGCAAGGACACCAGCGGTCCCGCGCTGAACATCCTCATCAAGCTGATGAGCATGGTGTGCATCGTCTTCGCGCCGCTTTTCATCAAGCTTTCGCCCGTGATCCAGAAGCTGCTGGGGATCAACGGCATCCTTCAATAACCTGAGCGAAGGCAAGGTACGGGCGCCGGGGGATCCCCCGGCGCTTTTTGTGTGCCCGACAGGGCACGGTCGGCAATTGGCCGATAGGCCGGATAGGCCGGGGTGTGCAAGCGCACATAACCCCTGCGGCGGTGTTCGCGGGGGAGTTACAGCGTCAAATCGACGACGAGCTGTCCCTGCCGGAGGATTTTCGGCGTACTTCCTGTGGCGTCGACTATGGTGGAGCTTCGGGCGTCGGGGGAGAGCGGGCCTGCGTCCACGGCGATGTCCGGGGAACCGGTGAGCTCGGCGAGGGCGCTGGCGGCGTCCCTGGGGTCGGGACGGCCCGACAAATTGGCGCTGGTCTGGTACAGGGGGCCCGTCAGCTTCAGGAGGGCCCGGAGGAAGGGATGGTCCGGGGAACGGAAGCCCAGGGTGCCGCCCCCTTCGAGAGGGGCGATGATGGTCAGGGGGCCGGGGAAGTACCGCGCCGCCAGACGCTCCGGGAGCCCTGCCAGCTTGACTCCGTAAGTGCCGAGGGTACGCCAGTCGCCGACGAACCAGCCCAGCACTTTGGCGGGACTCCGCTGCTTGAGTTCGAAGATGCGGGCGTATGCCGCTTCGTCCCCCACCCGGGCCACGAGGCCGTAGACCGTTTCGGTGGGGACCAGGGCCACGCTGCCGGGCCGGGCGAGGACCGCCGCGGCCTCGGCGGCGCAGGCGTCGGGATCGCCGCAGCGGATGAGCTTCGGCATCACTCCGTCTCCTCTCCGGCGCGGAACTTTTCCGAAAGCCTTTCGCCCAGACAGCAGCAGAAGAAGACGAGCACTCCCGACGCGAAGCCGTAGACCGCGCCGCAGGTGAGGGGACGGTCGAAGTTTTCCATGATTTCCGCGAAACTCCCCGTCGCCCCGATGCACGAGACGGCGCAGTAAGCCAGCCACACCGCGGTGGAAACGATCATGGCCGCCCACGCCGCGTTTCGGGAGGCCTTCGGCACGTACATGGCCGTCATCACCGGCAAAAAGACCACCACCAGCTGAGTGACCCAGGAGTTCTTCATGAGCACGTAGATGTTCTTGACGCTGAGGGCGAAGTAGAGGCTCACCAAGGTGAGGACCACGGTGCTGATCCGGGTGAGGCGAAGAAAGGCCTTGTCCGAAAGCTGCGGCAGGAGGGGCTTGAGCACGTTGTTGCAGAGGAGCGAGGAACCGGCGAGGAGCGAGCTGTCGGCGGAACTCATGATGGCCGAGACCAGCGCGGAAAAGAAGAGCACGAGCAGGAGCGGATGGAGTTTTCCCAGCACGATCATGGCCATCTGGGGGAGGACCTGATTTTCCGGGTCGGCGCCCATGGCTTCGGGAGAAATGCCGTACTTGGGCAGGACGATCCGGGCGGCGAAGCCGATGGTGATGGGGATGAGGCCGATGATGAGATAGAAGAATCCCGACATGACCGAACTCGCCACGGCCACCTTTTCGTCCCGGCTGGCCAGGGAGCGCTGGATGAGGTCCTGGCCCACCATGCAGCCGAGGCCCATGACGATCCAGCTGCCGATGTAGTAGCTCCAGTCGTCGAGGGTGTGGGAAGCCCCCTTCGCCGCCGGGGGGATCCAGAAGTTCAGGTCGGCGGCGCTCAGGGAGGAGTAAAGTTTTCCGAAGCCCCCCGCTTCGCCCACGGCGCCGGGGAGGATGATGAGGAGCCCCAGCACGATCAGGGAAACCTGGATCACGTCGGTCAGCGTCACGGCCCACATGCCGCCCGCGTAGGTGTAAACGAGGACGATGACGGCTCCGATGCAGGTCCCCAAAATGATGTTCATGCCCGTGAGCAGGTAGAGGATTGTGCCCAGTCCCAGCATCTGGGAGCCCAGCCAGCCGATGTAGACCGGGAGCATCCAGAGTGAAGCGTAGGCCCCGGCGGCGTGACCGTAGCGCCGGGCGATGATGTCGGTGACGGTGAGGCACTTCATCTTCCGGAGCATCCCCACCACGAAAATACCGGCGAGGATGAGGCTTACGGAAGCGCCGAAGGGATCGGCCAGCACACCGCCCACGCCGTCGGTATAGGTGGTGGCGGCCACGCCCATGCTGGAGCCCGCCCCGAACCAGGTGGCCAGCAAGGTGGCCGTGGCCATCCACAACGGCAGACGCCTGCCCGCGACGATGTAGTCGTCGAGCCCGGCGATGCGCCGGCTGGAAAAGTAGCCGATGAGCAGCATGACGGCTACGTAGATGACGATGCCGATGCCGAGAAAGAGGAGGACCTCTTTGGGCAGAATGGGGCTGCCCGCGGCCTGAGCCGCGGCCAAAAGGCAAAGATTCATTTTCTCGATTCCTGATTCCGGCAGAGTTTGAGGATCAGCTGTTCCAGCAGGAGCCGTCCCTCACCGCCGCCGGAGACGGCGGCGCAGCTGGCGTCGCGGATGGCCGCCAGCTTCTCCGCGATCCTGAAGCCGCCCAGCTTCTGGGCCGCCTCGCACATCTTGAAAGCCCGGTAGGGGTGGAGCTTGAGGAGCGGATTGTCGGGGAAGCGGCTCTTCGCATCCGCGGGCAGACTGTCGAAGGAACGGGGATTGAGCCGGGTGATCCCGAGCTCCTTCATGGCCGGGATCAGCTTGCTGTAGCGCTGGTATTCGGCGGAAAGGGAGGCCAGCAGGGGAAGAAGGTCGCTGTCCTTGGTCCACAGCAGGTCCAGGAGCTTGAAGGCCCGGTTGACGTTGCCTTCAGTCACGGCGGCGGTGAACTCCCAGCCCACGGCCTCCGGTGTGCGGCTGGTGACGGTCTCGCAGTCGGCCAGCGTGATGACGGGGGAGTCCCCGGCATAGAGGAGCAGTTTTTCCATTTCGTTGGCCAGATTGGCGGAAGGGCCCCCCACCGTTTCCAGCAGGTACTGGACCGCCCGGGCTTCGAGGCGTTTCCCCCCTGCGGCGGCCATGCTTTCCATCATCTGACGGCGGTTTTCGGCGTAGTTCTTGTCTCCGGCCTTGGGGGATTGGAAGAGTTCCAGCCGGACTCCGGAGTTCAGGAGTTTCCTGGCCCAGGTCTTGCGCTTGTCGAAGCCGGGGGCGTCGAAGATGATGTCCACCTCTTCCGGGGGCGGGGAGCAGAGAAGTTGCAGAAGGACCTCGAACTGCCCCGGCTTGGAGAGCAGGTCCATGTCGGGAAAGTGCTTCATCCACACCATCTTGCGCGGGGAAAGGAAGGGCGGGGTCTCCACCGCCTCCGCGAAGGGGGCGACCAGCTGTCCCGGCTTGACGCCTTCGGTGTCGGCGCTGATGATCTCCACCCCGAGGTCGTCGGGATCGGCGCCGCCCAGCTGGAGCGCCAGTTCGCGGGCCCGTTTCCGGCGGCTGTAATCGTCGTCGCCCGAGATGATGCAGACACTACCCATCATTCCGGCCCATGAGCATCAGATTGAGCATTTTTTCCGTGGCGATGGCGGCGGCCACCAGCTGGTCGGAGTCGACTCCCGCCGTGACGATGCTGCGGCCGTCGGGACCGTGCCAGGTGATGGTGGTCTCGACCAGGGCGTCGGTCCGGCCGCCGGGGGGGATCCGGACCTGATAGTCCAGCAGTTTGGGCATGGTCATGCCGAACTGCCGGAGACATTTGCGCAGGGCCTTGATCAAGGCGTCGTAGCCTCCGTCGCCGCTGGCGGCGGCTTCGACCCGGACGCCGTCGAACTCCAGCGTCACCCGGCTCCTGGGGAGCCCGTGGCGGTGGGAAATGCTTTCGAAATCGGCGATGCGCATCCGGATCGCGTCGGGCGTACGCATGATGTTGGAAATGATGAAGGGCAGATCGGCTCCCGTGACCGCCTTTTTGCGGTCTCCGAGGCGGATGACTTCGTTGAGCACCTTTTCCCGCAGTTCGGGCGAAATGACCCCTTCGCCGATGACTTCGAGGGAACGGTCGATGGAGGCCTTGCCCGCAAGTTTGCCCAATGCGTAGTCCCGCTGCCGGACGAAGCGCTCCGGGAGCAGGCGGTTGCAGTAGAGGTCCCCCTTGCGGTCCCCGTCGGCGTGGACGCCGCAGGTCTGGGTGAAGACATCGCTGCCGATGACGGGGGCGTTCCAGGCGCACCGCTTCCCCGAAAGGGTCTGGACCAGATTGGCGCCGTGCTGAAGTTCCTTTTCCACCACGCGGACCTTGCGGGAACTCAGGTCGTTCACCGCCACGGTCAGCTGGGCCAGATCGAGATTGCCCGCCCGTTCCCCGAGACCGTTGACAGTGCAGTGAAGTCCGCCGATGCCGCATTTGACGGCGGCGAGGGCGTTGGCGGCGGCCATGTTGTAGTCGTTGTGGCCGTGGAAGTCGCAGCGCAATGCGGGAAAGGCGGCGGTCATGAGCGAAATGCCGCGGGTGACTTCGTCGGGGTGGAGCCGGCCCAGCGTGTCGCAGAGCATGAAGCGCTCCACGGGCAGGTCCCGGAGGGCGCTGATCTGGGAAAGCACGTAGTCGAAGGAGTCGAAGACGCCCCCGGACCAGTCTTCGAGATAGAGGTTGACCCGGAGCCCCGCCGCGACGGCCCTTTCGACCTCGCGCCGGATATCGGCGAAGTGCCTTTCGGGGGTCTTTTTGAGCTGGATCTCGCAGTGGGCGCGGGAGCCCTTGCAGAGCAGATTGAGGACTTTTCCCCCCACGTTCCTGATCCACTCCACGGAGCGGCCTCCGTCCACGAAGCCGAGGATCTCGAGCTTGCCGGGGTCGTCGTGGACCTCGCTCCAGTCGAGGATCTTCCTGACGCCCTCCCGTTCCCCCTCGGAAACCCGTGCGGAGCCGATCTCGGCCCGGTCGACCTTCAGCCGCCGGAGGAGCATCCGGACGATGTCCAGCTTCTCGTCGGGGGTGAAGGAGACGCCGGGGGTCTGCTCCCCGTCTCTCAACGTGGTGTCGAGGACCTCGACGTAAAGGTCGGTGTTGGGATGCTTCATAGGGCCCCCCTTTTTTTGAACGGATCTTATTCCGCGGTGGCGGCGGTCTTGCGCTTGGCGATCTTGCTTCTGGCCACGGCGCTGGTTTCCAAGTCGCCCAGCATGATGCGGATGCGGCGGATATTTTCCTGGCACTCGGGGATCTTCACCTTTTCGAAGAGGTTGACCCGCTGGCCCGTGGTGCGGAGCTCTTCCGAGAGCAGGTCGAACTGCACCTGCAGGACCCGGTACTCTTCCCGGAGTTCCGCGGCCCGTTTCAGGGCATCCACCGCGTCGTCGATGTACCAGTCGGTGGCGAAGCGGTCCACCGGGATGTTTTCGAAGTCGATGCCGTCGAAGACCGGAACGGGGACGCCGGCGATGTTCTGAGTGGAGGTGCGGACCGTGCCGATCTTCACCTTCGAGGCCGCCAGCTTGGCCGCGGCGGGGTCGCCGAAGAAGATCAGGCTCCGGGCCAGCACGCCCCGGAGCTCCTGCTGACGGCGGAGATTGTCCTCGAGCAGGTCGGCGCTCCGGCGCACTTCGGCCTGAAGCTGCTGTTTTTTCAGCTGCAAGGTGGGGAGAAAACGGCGGAACTGCTTCAGCGCGTCCTGCTGTTTTTTCTGCTCCTGCTTGGTGAATTTGATCTTTTCCGCCATAGGATCAGGACTCCTTGGGCCAGTACTGTCCGATCAGGTCGGTCTTGATGCCCACTTCGGCCGGTTCGAAGCAGTCCGCCAGGATCTTCCAGCCCAGGTCGAGGGCGTTTTCCAGAGGAATGTTCACTTCGAGGTCCATCATCTCGGCTTCGAAGCGCTTGCCGTACTTGAGCAGCTTGTTGTCCCAGCCGGACATCTTGAAGCCCATGGACTGCTTTTCGATGGTGCTCCTGTAGTCGGCGTAGAGCCGGATCATGGCGTCCATGATGGCCCGGTGGTCGCTGCGGGTGCGGCCGTTGACCTGCTGTTTCAGACGGGAAAGGGAGCCGAA
>JAFSYV010000124.1 GCA_017443585.1 Lentisphaeria bacterium
ATGCCCGTCGGCCCCGTTTGAGGGGCCTCCCCCGCTTCGCGGGCTGTCGGGGCATTTTCCGGGGGCCCCGCTCTGCGTCAGTCCGTGCGGCTTCGCCGTACTCCCTCCTCGAGAAAGGTACTTTTGATTTCTTGATGCCCGTCGGCCCCGTTTGAGGGGCCTCCCCCGCTTCGCGGGCTGTCGGGGCATTTTCCGGGGGCCCCGCTCTGCGTCAGTCCGTGCGGCTTCGCCGTACTCCCTCCTCGAGAAAAGTAGTTTTGATTTCCCGATGCCCGTCGGCCGTCGTCACAGTATTCTTAGTATTCTTAGTATTCTTAGTTTCCCATTCTGCGGGTGACGGGGGGCGAAAAACGCGTAAAAACGCTTTCTGAGCGCAAAAAAAACGGGTGCAGCGGTTTCCGCAACACCCGTGTCCTCTTTCGCGATTACGCCAGCAACTGGGTACCGGCGTATTGTCCGTTGCTGATCGTCCAGCAGGTGTACCGGTTGGGGTCGGCGACGATAATGTCGTCGGTGCCGTCGCCGTTCACGTCCCAGACGCCTGAGATATGCTCTCCCGCGGCCAGGACGTTGAGTCCGTACGCCGCCTGCATCTGACCGTTGTTCATGATCCAGCAGGCGGTCTGGCCGTTGGCCTGATTCAGCAGCAGGACGTCGTCGATGTTGTCGTTGTCGAAGTCGCCGATCCCCGCCACGCACCAGCCGCCGAGATCGACGGCGTCCACCTTGCCGGAGTAGCAGACGGTGGGCGCGGCTCCGGCCTGCACGGCGCTTTCATCCCCAGTCAGGAAGACGAAGACGTCGCCCGCGCCCGTGATGGTCTTTCCGGCCACGGTGGAGGGCATGGTGTTCTGAAGCATCACATCGGTTCTGCCGTCGCCGTTGAAGTCGCCGATCCCGACCAGGTCGTACTGGTAATTCTTGGCGTTGATGTCCACCGGGTTGGAGGTGTCGCCCCGGAGCGGATCGCCGGACTGCCAGGTGTTGACCAGGGCGCCCAGCCAGCCGTCGTACTGCTTCACGCCGTTGTCGAACACCCAGACGGGCAGACCGTAATTCAGCGAGAGTGTGGGATCGCCGAAGGCGGGGCCCTTCATCAGGATATCGTTCGTCCCGGATTTGCCGTCGAAACTGCCCCCTCCGTAGAAGGAGTAGCCCGTCCCCAGCAGCCCGGGACAGGGACCGCCGGTGAGCTTGTCATCCCAAATGCCGCCGCCCGGGTCGTCGGCCAGGAAAACATTGCCCGAGAGGCCGTCCCTGACCGCCAGTTCGTCGAGGCCGTCCGCATCGAAGTCCAGAGAGCCGAGGATCTCCCACCGGTTCGGATCCAGCGCCCCCACCACGTTCCCGACTTTTCCGGTGAAGCTTTGCAGCCGGATGGAACCGTCGGAATACACGGCGAGCTCGTCGCCGAGGTGCTGGGTGGCAAATTCTCCGGCCATGGTCAGCCTGGTGGCGGCGGGGGCGGAAACGGTCATCAGCAGATTGTTTCCGAAGAGGCCGAGGGTGTAGTACTGGTCGTTGTACTTCAAGGACTGTCCCGGGGAAAGTGCGGCGAGTTCGACTGCCGCCTGGCCCGCAGCCGTGACCGTGACGGAATTGCTGAAGCCCGCCGCGTCGGTACCCAGAACGTAGGCGCCCGCCGCCTGATCCGGGGTGACCAGCGCTTGTAAATGCGGTGTTCCCGTCGGCGTTCCCGTGATCATGCTGAAGTTGGTGACCAGAGGACCGGCGTTGGGCGCGTCGAGGCTGGCAAGATCCAGGACGATCGTGCCGCCGTCGGCCGCGATGGGCGCGGTGAGGATGCTGCCGGATCTGAGGACCGCCGTGCCGCCGGAGGCCACCGTCATGGATCCCACGCCGCCGCCGGAGGAGACCAGGCAGGACCCGCCGGGGTCCACCGTGGCGGACAGCAGCACGCCGCCCTGTTCCACTCTGAGGCTGCCGTTCTCGTGGACCAGGGTGTTCAGCGAGATCCCACCAAAATTTACATACAGCGTTGCGTTGTTGAGCTCGGTATGCGAAAGCCATCCGCCGTTGCTGACATGGACCGTCCCGATGGAGGCCAGGATGTTCACCGCGGTCGCGCCGTCAAGAATACTCAGCGACCCAGCGGCGCCGGCGGTAATGCCGGTCACGAATCCGGCATTACCGACGATCAGCTTCCCGACTCCCCCGTTTCCGCCCCTTACTTCCACGTTTTCCGCAGTGCCGCCCTCTTCGACGTAGAGACCGCCGCCGGAAACGATCCCGCCGGAAATGATCCCGCCGATCCTCACAGACGCCTCGCCGTTCCAGGCGACGTCGAAGTTGCGGGCGACCCCGGACGACAAGACCGTTGCCCGCCCGCCGGAGCTCACCGTGGTATCGGTCGCCACCCCTTTCACCGTCAGGGAGCCGCCCTTGCTGACGGTCGTATTGCTCGCCGACCCCCCGGCAAGGACGTCCATGTAGGCGGGTTTACCGTAAATGCCCTCCATGCTGCTGGCGATGCCGTTGACGAGAGGACTCACACGGGTATCCAGCGCGATCCCCCCGGAAACATTCAGATGACCGTCGATCATGACGTTGGTCGACGTCGCTGTTCCGCCGTAAAGAGTGAGTACGCCGGCGGAATAGATGTTGAGCTCGGTGACCTTTCCGCCGAAATAAACATTGGCCTGCTCGATGATCTTGCCTGAGCTGGCGGAGCCTCCCGTGGAAACGTTCAGGACGGCGCCGTTGTGGCCGTTGAATGTGTTGCTGAAGAGGATGTTGGACACGATCCCGCCCTCTTTCACATCGACGGTCCCTCCATTGAAGCTGATGGCGGAAACATTTTCCGCCCTGCCGCCGTGGACCTCGAGAATCCCCCCGTAGCTGAGCAGCACATCACTGGCGGAGCCGCCGGACCGGACTCTGACCGTTCCTCCGAAATTCGCACTTGCATTAGTAAGTTTTCCGCCGTTGGCCACCGTCACGGTCCCGCCTTTGGAGGTACCCGCGTCGCCGCTGATGTAAACGCTCTTCACCGAAGCGTTGGCCAAAGTCAGCGAACCGCCCAGGTACAAGGTGGCGGAACTCATCCGGCCGCCGTCCATCGACCAGAGGCCGCCTTCCCTGATGTAAGCGGAAGAGGCCGTGCCTTCGGTCATCCACACGGTGCCGCCGGAGCGGACCTCCGTATCATTGATGAAACCGCCGCTTACCTTGATCAGCGGCCGCCATGTGCTGTTGGTGGCCGCAGCGCCGCCGACGATCCCGCTGCGGAGGATCCCGCCGTTCACTTCCAGGTAACTTTTGCTTCCCGCCACCGTGGCCGAGAGGGCGGAGCCATCGTTGAGGAACATGCTGCCGGAAGATCCCAGATTGGTCCTGCTGGCATTACCGCCGTTCATGTAGAGTTTTCCCCCGGAGGAAATGACCGTTAAGTCCAGTTGTCCGCCGCCGGGCCCCAGAGAAAGCTGCCCGCCCTGGAAGACCTCGACATTGGTTCCCGTTCCTCCCGCGGAAACGTAGGCAATGCCCCCCGCGGAAACCCTCACCGTATTGGCGACCCCGCCGGAAATGGCCTGCAGGGTATCCCCGGAGTAGAGGTCGAAAAGATTTTGTGATACGCCGTTGACGATATAGCTTGCCATATTTTTCTCCTTTCCGAGGGAGTGTTTTCAAGGATTCCGGTTCAGCGGCAGAGGGCCCCCGTGAAGCCTTTGTATTTGGTCAGGTCGAAAGCCGGGGAGTCCGTCGTGAAGGCCAGGTCCGCCTTGGTGATGAGGCGGTTTTCCAGATAACAGCGGCGGATGATGCTGTCCATGCCCCGGATGATGCGGAAGATGTGCCCGTCATCGTCCACCCGGATGTCCATGAGGGAGCCGGGCAGGTCCACGATCGGCGCACTGTCGAAGACGCCGTTGCTCACCAGGACCGCCTTGGAGGCCAGCTTCACCGTGCAGATGAAGCCCTTGGGATCCGTGACCTTGTTCCGCAGATGCTCCCAGACGTTGAGGCGGGTTTCCAGCGAGTTGGCCGAAGCGAAGCGGTCCAGCACCTTCCCCGCCAAATCGCGGACGACGGTCTCTTCCTGATCATAGGCGATGGTGCCCTTTTCGCACTCCAGAAGCGAGATGGGGCCTTCGCGGGTGGCGATGGCGTGGGAGACGTAAAAGAGGATCTCCTTGCCGTCTTCGGTGAGGACCCGCATGTCCGCCGTGTCGCAGCTTTCGATGGGGTTGACCCGGAACATATGGGCCTGCACCGAGGTCACGTCCGCCGTGCCTTCGAAGGTGTTGCCCGCGTAGAAGAGCAGCAGATTGAGGTAGTGGGCCACGGCGTTGGTGAAGGGGGAATCCAGCACCGGCGCGCCCGCGGCGTTGAAGAGCTTGCCCGCCCAGCCGTTGCGGCCGTAGTAGGCGTTGTGCCGGGGCCACAAGGCGTAGCATTTGAGGCGCTTCACCTTGCCCAGAGCGCCGGAAAGGATCAGCTCCTTGATGCGGCGGGTCTCGGGCTGGTAGATAGTCTGGTAGCCCACGGCCACGAAGCGCTTCGCCTTTTTCGCGGCCGCTTCCATGGCCTGCGCGTCGGGCAATGTGGGGGCCACGGGCTTTTCCACGAAGACGTTGGCGCCGGAAGCGAGAGCCGCCTCGGTCATGGGCCGGTGGAGCGCGATCCCCGTGGGGATGCAGCAGATGTCCAGCTTGCCCGCGTACTTGGCCAGCATGGAGGGATAGTCCGTGAAAAGATCGACCTTGAGGGCCTTGAGCTTTTCGAGGAACCGGGGGCTCACTTCGTTGTTGTGGATGACCGCGGCGGCGAAGTTGAGCCGTCCCGCTTCATGTTCCCGGAAGAGGTCGCTGCAATGGGTGGCCCCGAATCCGGAAACGCCGATGACTCCTGCGTTTATCATAACAAAAACTCCTTTGGTGTTTGTTCAACGTTTCTTCGAGAACATGGAAACATCCAGATCCAGCTTCGCCCGCTCGATCTCCTCCATGAAGGTGGGGATGCTCCCGGTGGGCTCGAAGACGCCTTCGATCTTGTTTTCCGCGTTCCAGCCCGTCTGCCGGAAGGTGAAGATGTCCTGCATGGTGATGATGTCGCCTTCCATCTTGGTGATCTCGCTGATGTTGACCACCTTGCGGCTGCCGTCCCGTTCGCGGGTGATCTGGACCACGATGTGGATGGCCGAGGCGATCTGCTCCCGGATGGCCCGCAGGGGCAGGTCGAAGCCCGCCATGAGGACCAACGTTTCCAGACGGGCGAGGGCGTCGCGGGGGGTGTTGGCGTGGATGGTGGTGAGACTGCCGTCGTGGCCGGTGTTCATGGCCTGGAGCATGTCCAGCGCCTCGCCGCCGCGGCACTCGCCGACGACGATCCGGTCGGGCCGCATACGCAGGCTGTTCCGCACGAGGTCGCGGATGGTGATGGCCCCCTTGCCCTCGATGTTGGGCGGGCGGGACTCCAGCCGGACCAGATGCTCCTGCCGAAGCTGAAGTTCGGCGGCGTCTTCGATGGTGACGATGCGCTCCCGGTTGGGGAGGAAGCTGCTCAGCACGTTGAGCAGCGTGGTCTTTCCCGAGCCGGTACCGCCGGAAATGATGATGTTCTTCCGCACCGCCACGCAGACGGCGAGAAAACGGACCATGTCCGGCGAAATGGATCCGAAGCGGACCAGATCCCCCGCTTTGAGGGGCGTCTTGGAAAATTTACGGATGGTGATGGAAGGTCCCACCAGCGACAGGGGCGGGATGATGGCGTTCACACGGGAGCCGTCGGGCAGACGGGCGTCCACCATGGGGGAACTTTCATCGATGCGCCTGCCCAGAGGGGCCACGATGCGTTCGATGGCCGCGAGGACCTGATTGTCGTCGGCGAAGGAGGTGTCGGTCTTGTAGAGGACGCCCTTCTTTTCCACGAAGATCTGATTGGGGCCGTTGACCATGATTTCCGAAATGTCGTCCCGGGCGGTCATGACTTCGAGGGGGCCCAGCCCGATGGCCTCGCTGACCAGTTCCTTCTCGATGATCTCGATGGAAAGTTCGGGGGGGAGTTTCACGGTGAGCTGGCCCAGGATCTCCTTGACCATGGTCACCGCCTGAGAGCGCAGCTCCTCGTCCGAGACGCCGGAAACGGCCATCTTCTTGAGGTTGAGCCGCCGGAGCAGCTCCTTGTGGGCCTGTTTCTTTATCTCCTGCACGATGGGGCGGAACCGGATGGGGATCCCGGAAAGCTCCAGCAGGGGGATCTCCCCCTTGTCCACCGAAAAATCGTCGTTGACGGCGGCCTTTCTGACCTCTTCGCGGGTATTGATGACCAGCTCCACGCTCCGGCCCAGGCGCAGGACGTTGGTCTTTCCTTCCAGATGGTAGGGCTGGTTGGGATAGAGGGGGGTGCCGTCGCCCAGGGTCGTTCCGTTGCTGCTCCCCATGTCCATGACGGTGACGGAGCGGTCGTTGACGATGAGCTGGGCATGCCGCCCGGAAATGTCCGGCCGGGGCAACCGGATATGGCACTCCTTGCCCGCGCCGATGAGATAGGAGCCGTTGCTCAGAGCGGCCCCGGCGTCGGGGGAGCCCGGCAGGCGGACGATGATATCGATCATTTACTGCAGTCTCCGCCGTTCTTCACGCCGCTTGTTGTACTTGGGGATCTCCTTTTCCAGAGACTTGAAATTCACGCTCCGGGCCTCGATGTCCTTGGCGATGCGTTCATCCTCGAAGTTGCGGAGCGAGAGGGTGAGTTTGCCCTTCTGCGAGGCGAAAATGACCATTTCGACTTCGTCCGGATAGAGCTGCAGCGTGACCGTGGAATAGGAGCGCTGTGCGGCCGCGTCGCCCATGGGGGAGCCCCAGCGGTTGCCCACCGCGAGCACCTTCACGTTCTGGAGAATGGTGATGGTGACCGTGTCGAGGGAGTTGTCGCCCCGCATGTCGGGGAACCGGAAGGTCCCGAGAACATCCACGTTGTCGTTGGGCTGGATGAGATTGTTCACCGAAGAGACCGGGTCCACGGGGATGCTGATGGCCCGGTACTGGTCCTTGATGATGGCCGAGAAGCCGTTGCGCAGCGTGATGGGTTTCAAGTCCGTGTACTGGAGCAGCTGGCCGGGGACCACGGTGACTTCCAGACGGCGGCCCACCACCCGGGAACGTTCCTCCCACGGGATCTCCCGGCTCCGGTTGAAGGCGTCCTTCTCGCGCCGGACCCGCAGCGCGGCGATGTCGGTCAGCTTGATTTCCTGACCTTCGACCATGTTGTTCTTGATCTGGATCAGGACCTGTTCCTCGGAACTGCCGCGGATCTTGGCCTTTTCGTGTTCGAGTTGCTTGTAGGTGAGCATGAAGGCCATCAGACCGAAGACCACGGCGAGCAGAAGCAGCATTTTTTGACGCATGACGAATTCCTCCGAAAAGATGTACTTTCCATACTATACCGACATTTTGCGTAAATTTCCAGTCGAAAAGAGCTTTTTTTGACGAAATTTCCCGTTTCTCCGGAACTTCCCCGCGGTCCGGCGCCGCTCCCCCGTCTCCGCGGAAGGGCTGAAAATGAAAAAAAATTGAAATATTTTTCGAAAAACGCTTGCATTTTGGAAAAAATTGGTGTAAATTGGATGTGTGTGGAATAATTTGGAAAAGGCAGAGCCATGCTTTCTTTTTACGGCATCGACAGGTGTCTGGTGGACGCCAACGGGCGGATCCGCCTGACGCAGCGGATGGTCGACTCCTTCCTCCGCGAGGGGGGAGCCGACATCGTCATGCATGGTCTGCCCGAAGGGTGCATTGCCTTGTATCCGGAATCGATCTGGCACCGGATGCGGGCGCCCGCCCTGGGGAATCCGGAGCAGCTCAATTCGAGCTTCGCCGCGCGGAGTTCACTGCGGCGGTTCGGGGCGCTGACCTGCTCCGAAAACATCAGCCGTCAGGGGCGCATCACGCTGCCCGAACTGCTGCGGGTCCACGCGGGATTGGCCGCGGGGGCCGAGGCGGTGGTCGTCGGCGTGGAGCTGGGCGTGGAGATCTGGGAAGCCCGCCGCTTCGATGCCGAGCTGAAGAGCTCGGGGGAAAGGGAACAAGCCAGAAAGGAAAGGGAATTCGATCGGGAATTGGAGGATAACTGAGGTGGAAAAGTTTCTTCGCAACATTTTTCTCGTGCTGTTTTTGCTGACCATGCTCCTGCTCCTGGGGTCGGGACGCAGCGTGAAGGCGGGCGTCACGCCCTCCGAGGCCGAAACGGCCGCCCTCGGTCTGGGGGAAAATCTCCCCCGCGCCGACCGGGAAATGTGGCAGCAGGCCGCCAAAGAGCGCCCCTTGTGGCTGCTTCAGATAAGTTCCTTCTGAAAAGACCGGGGAACGTACATTCAGGAAAATCGAGGGGGCTGCCCCTCCTTTTTTTTGCCCTTCCGGGCGCCGGAAAAAAGCGCAAAACCGCTTTTTTATGCTTTTTGTCCGATTTTTGGTGTAAGATTCATCATTTTGAAAGCGGATTTGCAAATGGGGTGGTATAGGTTTATCCTTCAACGAAAAAACTGTCGAAAATAATGGTGAAAGCGGCTTCCGCCTGGTTCTTGCCCCGGTTCAATGACAGGACATTCCTTGAGCATAAGCGGAGCGGGGAACGGCGGAGCCAGCCACCGCAGTCCCGGAATTCGCGCCGCTGCCGGGGAGTTCACTCCTCTTCGGCGAAGAGCCGGTATTTCCTGCGGCTGAAGGGACGGCGGCGGAAGTGGATCAGCGCGTCGAGCACCTCTTCCGCCGTGGGGGCCGTTCCCGGCGTGCGGAATTTGAGGTAGTAGGCGACGAGCTCCTCCACCTGCGCACGGGGCATGATCATGTCCCGGAAAAAGGAGTGCAGATCGGTCACCGCCGCGCGGAACATCCCCGACCGCTGTTCCCGGCGGCACCGGGGCACGTCGATGAGGAATATTTCCATCTTGTCGCCGCGCTCGCGCCAGAGCAGATTCCGCGGATGGTATGATTTGTGGAAGACGTTGGCGTTGTGGATCTTCGCCAGCTGCTCGAAATGGAGCTTGCAGTACCTCATCTTCTTTTCCACGTCGCCGTAGAGGGGGCCGCGGGGGTCGAAATCCCGCCCGTCCCGGGTGTCGGCGATGAAGCCCGTCACCAGAAAGGTCTCCTTGAGGACGAAGAAACTGCGAACATCCCCCACCGCCAGAATGTGGGGCACGGGGAGCCCCAGACTTTCCAGCAGCAGGTAGTTCCGCACCTCCCGCACGGTGAGGGCGGAGTTGATGATGTAGCGGAGCCGGGCCTTCCCCGGATTGGTCTTGTAGGCGAAGTCGTAGACCTTGCCCCCCGCTTCCCGGCGCAGATGCCACACCCGCTTGCCGGAGGCCTTGTAGATCATGCCTCCCTCGGCGGTGGGCGGCGGGGGATTTTCCCGCAGATCCTTCAGGATCCCTTCGAAACCCGGTTCCGCCAGCTGCCACGAATGGAAACGGCTCTCCGTCCGGTTGAGGAGCTGCAGTTTCCGTTCGAGCTCGGCCTGAGGGCTCCGATCCCCGTCTCCGTATTTTTCGGGATTGTTTTCCGATTCACTCATGTCCCGGTTCCTCCTTCACATCACATAACATAGCGCCGGAAGCGCCTTTTTTCAAGAAAAACCGCCCGTTTCTCCACAAAAAAATCCCGGCGGAAAGAGCGCCGGGAGCGGAAAACGTTTTTTGCCCGTCACGGGAACATGAAGCCGTCCATGTCCACGCTGGGCCCCTTGGACCAGGGGAGCGAGGGCCGGTTGGCCGGGTAGTAGTCCCGGAAAGCCCGGGTGATGGTGGGCCGTTCGATGGTCTCGCCCAGGGGAGAGAGGGGCGGCACGTGGGTGTTGTTGTCCCACAGCCGGAGCCGCACCGGGCCCTGGACGACGAAGGGTTTTATTTCCCTGCGGCGCGCAATGCCTCTCCGGGCAGCCTCATAGATCAGCTGACAGGCGCGCTTCGGGATGAGGGAGCAGGCCTGATAGCAGGAGAGGGCCTGCTTGGTCTGGACCTGTTCGATATCGGGGATCTTTTCCCGGAACTCGGCGCAGATCTTGTCGTCCCCGGCCATCATCACCGAGGGGACCCCCAGGTCGCCAGCGATGGCCGCCGCCATGGTGCCTTCGCTCAAATAAAAGGCGCCGTCGTTCACCTCCCACCGGGAGTGGGGGATGATGGCGTTTTTGGTGGCGCCCATGGCGTGCATGCCGATCTGGACCATGCAGTCGAAAGACTCGTCCAGCAGGGGGAGCCAGATGCCGCAGGAGCCGTTCCGGCCGTGGACGATCCGGCACCGCTCGTCCAGCTCCTCGAAGAGGATGTTGTACCCGGAACCGTGGTTGTCGTTGACGATGACCTCGTCGGCCCCTTCGTCGAAGGCCGCGCGGACGGCGGCGTTGACCTCGTCGGTGAGGAGCTTGTACATCCGGTAGCGGTGCTGGACGCCCTCCACCCCCGTGTTGGCCCGGTTTTCCCGGAAACAGAATCCGGCGATGCCTTCGATGTCCGTTTGAACGTAAACTTTCATTTCTTTACTCACTTTCTCGAATTTGACGGATCAGGGGAACATGAAGCCGTCCATGTCCGTGCTGGGCCCCTTGTACCAGGGCAGCGAGGGCTTGTTGGCCGGGTAGTAGTCGTGTTCCGCCTGAGTTATGGTGGGCCGCTCGATGGTCTCGCCCAGGGGGGAGAGGGGTGGCACGTGGGTGGCGTTGTCCCAGAGCCGGAGCCGCACCGGACCGGGCACGAAAAAGGGTTTTATCTCCTTCCGCCGGGCGATGCCCCGCCGGGCCGCTTCGTAGATAAGCTTGCAGGAACGCTTCGGGATGAGGGAACAGGCCTGATAGCACGACAGGGCCACTTTGGTCTGGACCTGTTCGATGCCGGGGATCTTTTCCCGGAACTCGGCGCAGATCTTGTCGTCCCCCGCCATCATCACGGAGGGAACGCCCAGGTCTCCCGCCACGGCGGCGGCCATGGTCCCTTCGCTCCGGTAGAAGGCACCGTCGTTCACCTCCCAGAGGGAGTGGGGAATGATGGAATTGGGCGTCGCCCCCATGGCATGCATGCCGATCTGGAGCATGCAGTCGAAGGTCTCGTCCAGAAACGCAAGCCACTTGCCCGAGGAGCCGTTGCGGCCGTGGATGATCCGGCACCGCTCGTCCAGCTCCTCGAAGAGGATGTTGTACCCCGAGCCGTGGTTGTCGTTGACGATGACGACCTCGGCGCCTTCATCGAAGGCCGCGCGGACGGCGGCGTTGACCTCGTCGGTGAGGAGCTTGTACATCCGGTAGCGGTGCCGGACGTTTTCGATGCCGGGATCCCGCCGGTTCTCCTGAAAACAGAATCCGGCGACCCCTTCGATGTCCGTCTGGATATAGACTTTCATTTACCTCTTCCCGAAAGCATTACTCGACGCTCAGGACGCTCGAAATGGCAAAACTCTTGCCGCCGGGGCCCAGATCCAGGAACTTGAAGCAGGGCTCGAAGGTCCCCGCCGCCTGCCGTCCGCCGTCCCAGACCGCCGCGCCCGCGAAAGCCGCCTTGGGTTCGAGGAGCAGCTTGACCGCGAGTCCGGGCTTGCGGAAGAAGACTGGGCCCGCGTCGATCTTGCTCGTTTCGGACTTCACCTCGAAGAGCTTCCGCACCGCCGTTTCGTACTGCTTGTCGATGCCGGTGGAAAAGATCCTGCGCGAGAAATCCCGCTTGAAGTCGGTGAGTTTGCCGCCGACGGTAACTTGAGTGAAGCCGCCCTGCGCTCCGGGCGGAGCGGGGATCAGGTTGTAGCGGACCCCGAAGACGAGATTCCGGTCGGATTCGTTGACGAGAAGGGTGTTCACCGCGATTTTCTTCAATCCGTCGGTGATCTTGAAGGTCTGGCGGATCACCAGCCCCGCGAGCGAGGGATTGTCCCGGTCCAGCATCCGCTTCTCACCGGAGATCTCGAGCCCGCCGGGGATCTTCTTCTGCGCCGTCACGGTAAAGCCGCTGCGGATCTGGCAGGAGGGCTGCCAGAAGGCCACCGCGCCCACGCCGCTGTGGCGGTTCCCGGTGATGACCGCTCCGGCGGCGGTGGTCCAGTCCCGGATGAGGAAGGTGGGAACGTTCATGACGGCCTTGTTCCTGCCGGAAGTGAAGGTGAGGGTGTTCGCCTTGGTGTCGGCCTTGCAGACGATCCCCGCGTTGGCGATGTCTTCCAGCTTGGACTCCCGGATGCCGTAGAGTTTTTCGTACTGCTCGTCGGCGGCCTTGGCCTTGAGCAGGGCCGGGCGGGCTTCCTCGCGGAATTTCGCCATCGTCGCGGCGTCAAGGGCGTAATATTTCCGGTCGGCGAGCTTTTCGGGAGCGATCTCGTAGACGACGCACCGGACGGCTCCCGCGTGGAGCATGACGCCCTTTTCCAGATCCGCTCCGGTGAAGGAGCTCCCGTCCTCACGGACGAAACGGGTGGAACCCGTGGCGGCGGCGTGGTGTTTCACCGTATAGCGCGTTTTGGGAGCAAGCCCCTTGACCTGACACTTGAAGAAGACTTCGCCGTCCCGCCAGAAGTTGAAGGCGGCCACGATGACGGTCTCCTTGAGCTGGTAGGCCGTGTGCTGGAGCATGCTCCAGGTCTTGTGGGTGCCGAGGAGCCCTTCGAGGATCGCCGTGTTGGCGGCGTAGGGCTGGAACGCCGTCAGAGTGACCCGGTCGTCGATGCGTTTGCCGGTGAAAACGTACTTGTCATACCTCGCGGCGATGTCGGAAGCGTCGGCGAAGGCTTTCCAGTACCGGGCGTCGTAGCCTTTGGGGAAGGCGTAGACCGTGGAAGCCTGCCAGCCGTTGAACATGAAGCCCAGAAGTTCGAGGGCCAAAGATTCGGGCTGGGTGACCCAGTCGGAGCCCTGAAGCCCGTGGGGGAAGGCCAGCAGTTTCGGCGGATTGGGCGCATAGTCCCTGTTCACCGCCTGCCGCACGTCTCTGGCCTTGACGAAGGTGCGTAAATTGTATCCCTTGCTGTAGACGAAGGGGGTGAAGGAGTTCCAGAAAGCGTAGGGGCCCCAGGGGTCGATCCAGCGGAACTTCCCGGCGTAGTCGATGGGGTGGGTCTCCTTGTCGAAGCCGTTCTGCCGCCAGGTGGAGCTCATGTTGTCCACCTGCACGCCGGGGATGAAGCCCAGGGACTTTTCACCGCCCGTGGCCGCGGTCACCGCCTCGTTGACGGTGTGCATGAGCTTGGCGTGTTCCAGACTGCGGAACCGCACCGCCTGCTTGTAGTACTTGCGGCCCATGGCCAGCTCCTGCGGCCACTCCTTCTTCATCTGTTCTTCGGAAACCCCGACGAATTTCGCGAATTTCTTCCGGCAGGTGTCGCAGAAGCAGCCCCGGCCCGCGTAGCCGTAGGGCTCCCAGTTGGCCCAGAGGCCGTCGGCGCCGGCGAGGCTCTTGTTGATGTAGGGCACGGTGGAGTTCATGTAGAAGGGGCGCTTCTCATACACTGCCGCGGGGCAGGTGGAGCGCTCGAATTCGGCCAGATTGTGGGTGCCGATGGCCCGGTATTTGTCCGCCTCGGGACGGCCCTTGGGGATCCCCACCCGGAACCCGTTGGCGATGAAGAAGAGTTCGGGGGTGATGTATTTCACTCCGGCCTTGCGCCAGACGGGGAAGGCGGAATTCTGGCCGCCCACGATCCAGCGGACTCCCGCCGCGTCGTACATTTTGGCACAGACGGCCATGTTGTCCCCCGTGTAGTTGCAGTAGATGCCGCCCCTGTAGATGCCCGGCATGTAGTATTGGGGCTTCGCCGCCGTGAAGGCGGGGATGACTTCGAATTTCACCTTTTCCACGTTGGAAAGGCGGACGCCGTTTTCTTCGACCCACGCCGAGCCGTCGGCGATCTTCGTGCCCGGAGCGGCCTTGGTGGAGATCAGCAGGGAGTGACGCAGATAGAAGTCGTAGGATTCCATCAATGCGGGCCGTTCCCGGCGGCCCCGCAGGTCGATGCGGTATTCGATGCCTCCCGTGACTTCCTTCTTGCTCAGGAGCTTCGCCCCCGCGCTCTCATAAAAGGTGATCTCTTTGGGGAGAACGACCACCAGTTCCGGCTTGACCAGCTTCGCTTCGGCGGGGGCGCCGTTGCGCTTCCAGACGAAGACCATGGTGCCGGGGATATTCTGCGCCAGAGCGAAGGTCTGATCCAGCGAAGCCATGGGCGACAGCCGCAGATTGAGTTTTTCGGTCGTGCCCTTGCCCGAGGCGGCGACCAGCGCGGGGCTCCGGAAATCCATGCTTCCCACCCCGTCGATGCGCCAGACGATCTCAAGGGATTTGAGTCCGGGAGGAAGCAGGATCTCGTTCCGGTAATTCTGCCATTCGCTCGACGGGCGGAGCGAATAGATCTTGAAGAAAGGACGTTTGGCCTTCCACCATCTTCCGGCGGGCTCGGTGAAGCCGCTGACGATGAGACAGCAGCCGCCCGCCCCCTTGACCGTCGCCCGGTACTGGAAGGTGAGGTTGTAGAGTCCGCCCTTGTCGTCGGGCAGATTGACGGGCTTGCGCCAGCCGCCGGAGGTGGATTTGACCACCTTGACGGGCAGGATGTCGTTCAGTTGGGCGGGTTTGACCACCTTGAAGACCCCGTCTTCGATGGTCCATTTGACCATTTTCCGGACCTGGGCCCGGCGGGGATCCTTGTCGGGGATCTCCCGCGTGTGCAGGTAGCAGTAGTTGCCCTGCCAGCGCAGGTTGTCCCTGGGGTTGAGGGGGGCCTTGCCGTCGGCGTTGGTCACCAGGTTGTCCGCCTGGGCCACTGCCTGGGCAGGCTTGAAGCGTTCGGCGGAAATCTTCCTGAAGTCGAAGGTGACGCCGCCTTTGTCCAATCCGGCTCCTGCCAGCGTCATGCCGAGCAGGATCCCCGCCATCGGGAGCAATCGTTTCATGAGGTGTTCCTTTCGTTGAAAGTTGAAGGTATTACGACAAATTCCTGGGGATTATCTGGATCGAATTCGCGGGACACCCGAGCAGGGTCGTGATGACGCTGCACTTGGCCCGGAAAAGGTAGAACACGGGTTTCCTGAACAAATGCTCCATGGACTCGAAGTTGCCCTGGCCCTTGGCGATGACGAGAGAGGCGCTTTCGAGTTTTTCCAGGAACTCCGGTTTGGAGCGGGTGAAGGAGACTCCCGCCGTGGCGTCCCCCGTGTCGACGACGGGGGCGAAGTCGATGCCCGAGGCCGCCGCGTCTTCGGGCGTCACGTCGTTGAGGACCGGCTTCCCCCGGACCCCCACGGTGAGCTTTTCCCGGCAAGGCTCCATGAGCAGCCGGTCGATGACCGCTTCGCCGCAGTTGTCCAGCATGTAGAAGATGGAGTCGGCCTCGTCCATGCGCCGTTGGAGCTCCGCCGCCGCGGCGCGGTCGTAGGGCTCGTCGAGGACGGCGAGGATACTCTCTTCGGCACGGGCCAGATCCAGATCCCGGAATATCCCGTAGTCGATGATGTTCCCGGCGGCGGCCAGCCGCACGGCGGCCGCGAAGGGGTCGTCCGAATCGCGCACCGCTTCCCGGAGCCGGGGCAGCAGCCGGAGCCCGAGCTCCGTGGAGTTCCGCTTGATCTCGCGCATGGGATCCGCACAGCCGGAGGCTTCGAAGCGGATCTCGCCCCACAGATGGGCGAGGAGCTCCGGCGGGGAACCGCCCCGTGCGGAAACCTCCACGAATTTCTCCAGCATCGCGTTGGCCAGACGCTTCCGAGTTTCGCCGTCGGAGCCCAGCTGTTCCGAAAGTTCGAGGATCAGCTTGAAGATGCAGTCATAACATTTGAAATCGATTTTCATTCATCGCGTTCCGTTTTTTTGCGCACGATGCTGAATATAGCATCGGAATTCCCTCTTGGCAAGGGCGTTTCGGGGCATTTCACCGTTTTTCCTCCTTTTCGGCGCTCAGGACCATGCCGACGAGGATCCCGCACCCGATCAGGGAGCTGCCCCCGTAGCTGATGAGGGGGAGCGTCAGCCCCGTGGGCGGGATCAGGCTCAGATTCACCCCCACGTGGAGGAGCGTCTGCACCCCGATGACCGCCGCCGCCCCGGCGGCGAAGAGCCGGACCGTTTCCGGGTGTTCCCGGCGCAGCGCGATGGAACTCAGGGCCGCCAGCAGCACCGCGAAGAGCACCAGCACCAGCAGCGCTCCCGCGAATCCGATGGTTTCGGTCAAGGTGGCATAGGCCGAATCGTTGTAGGGGAGCGGCACGTAGGCGTTGCTCCAGAGGGCCTGTCCCAGCTTGTGGCCGAACCAGCCGCCTCGGGCGCAGGCCAGCTCCAGCTGGCGCAAATGCCACGACCCCTGGGGGTTGAGGAAGGCGGTGATCCGCTTGAGGGCGTAGGGGTGGGAATGGATGAAATACCAGGCCCCCGCCGCCGCCAGCGCTCCCGTGCCGACGAGCCACCGCCAGCGGATGCCCGAGACGAAGATCACCAGTGCGAAGGTCGCGAAGTAGATGAAGGAGGTGCCGAAATCGGGCTGGATGAAAATGGCCGCTCCCCACAGCAGCGTGTAACCAAGTCCGGCGGCGAAGCGGTACTTTTCCTCCTTGAAACGGCGGATGAGCATGACCAGTCCCAGCAGGAAGAAGGGTTTGGCCACCTCGGAAGGCTGAAGGCTGAAGGAGCCGTAACGGAACCAGCCGCACATGCCGTTGATCCGGGTGCCGAAGAAGGGCAGGATCAGCAGCAGCAGCAGCGAGAGGACCGCCAGCGGCGCGGCGGCGCGCCGGAAGAAGCCGAAAGGCAGGAGCGAACACAGGAACATCAGCCCCAGCGCGGCGGCGAAGGAGATCAGCTGCCGCAGGACCAGAAAATAGGGCATGGCCGTTTCGCTCTGGGAGCTGATGATGGTGAGGAGCCCGAAAAAGCCCAGCAGGATCATGGAAAAGATGATGACCGTCCGCGCGGGGATCTTCATGCTTCGCCTCCTTCCTCGCTCCCGGTTTGCACCGGCTGTTCCGCCGACGGTTCCGCAGGCGGCTGTTCCCGCTTCGGCTCCGGCTGTTCCTTTTCCAGCTCTTCCAGCGTCTGAGGGAGCCGGACGTCCTGCCCCTCCTGGGGCTTGGAGATCATGCGGAAACTCTTGGGCATGTATTTCCCGAAGCGGTCGAGAAGAACGGAGTATTCCCCCGGAACGCTCCGGAGCGTAAGCTCGTGCTCCAGCTCCCAGCCGCTGACGCCGCACTGGGTGCCGTGCCGCACCTCCACGGTCCCGGCCAGACGGCGCACCGCGTCGGAGCTGCAGAGCATCCGCTCGTGGCGCACGGACACCTTGAGGGGGGCCCCCCGGCGCAGCAGGGGTTCCAGAGCGAGGAGTTCCCCCGGCGTCAGGTGGCGGTGGAGCACCGCTCCCGGCCCCGCCTGAAGATCGACCTTGCCGAAGAGGGCGATCAAGGTCTGCTGTTCGTCTTCGCTGAGTTCGTTTTCCCCGTCGGCGTTGTAGCACAAGTCGAAGTAGATCTCGCTCCACACCAGCACCTTGCCTTCCCGGTCCAGGATCCGCCCCCGTTTGGCGGGGAGATTGCGCCGCACCCGGGCGGTCTTTTCGCCCCTGGCGATGATGGCCTCGCGTTCCGGTCCGGCCAGACGGCACCCCCGGACGGCGCAGACGAGGAACCCGGCGCCGAAGACCGCGAGCATCAGAATGAAACGACCGCTGTTCATGGGGACCTTCAGCCTTTCGCCGTTGCGTTTTTGCCTCTTCCGGGGGGCGGCGGCGGGATCACCCTGGAAATGAGGAGCATCATGGGAATGAGGAGCAAATAGAGGAGCCCCGAGACGAAGAAGAGGCCGTGGACACCGCCGAAGAGCACCGCCAGACCGCCTCCGGCCAGGGAGCCCGTCATCCAGCCCGCGGAACGGGCGGTGGCGGACCAGCCCAGGATCCGGCCCTGATCTCCCGCGAGGACGGCTCCCGCCAGCCACGTCTGGAAGAGGGGCTCCATGCCGCCGCCGGCCAGCACCTGCACGAAGCGTTCCCCCATGATGACGGGGGCGCTGGGGGCGAAGGCGAGGAGGAGTCTTGCCGTTCCCGCGGTGAAGATCACCACGCCCAGGACCTTGAGCAGGGGCAGACGGCCCGCAGCATAGCCCAGGAGCAGGCCCGAGAGCATGCCGCCCAGGGCGCAGAGGCCGTTGATCCAGCCCGTCCAGAGCAGCGCGTCCCAGGAATTGTCCATCACCTCCATGACCAGCTGGGGGAGGAAGGGGCCGTCGATGTCCCGCGAAAAGCCCATGGCGACGAAAAGCAGCAGGAGCAGACCTTCCCTGCCGAACCGGGGGACTTTCAGGCTCAGGACCTTGCCCTTTCCGGCGGCGGGCGCGTGAAAGTCCTCTTTGCAGAAGAGCACCAGCACGGTGCTGACGCCCAGCAGGATCCCGCTCCAGATGAAAGTGGTGAAAAAGCCCCACCGGCTCACGGCGATGCCTCCCAGGAACTGCCCCGCCATGATCCCGGCGAAAAGCCCCGCCGAAATGGAGCCCAGGGCGAGGGTCAGATTTTTCTTCGGCGTGGTGGTGATGATGAGGGTCTGGGCGGCGGTGACGGTCCCCACCAGTCCCCCCAGCACGAAGCGGTGGACGACCAGCAGCGCCGGGTGGGTGATGAGGGCCATGAGAGGCATGAGGAGCGCGCCTCCGAGGGTGGAGCGCAGCAGCATGAGTTTCCGGCCGTAGCGGTCCGCCAGCGCGCCCCAGAGGGGGGAGCAGAGGCAGAAGCTCACGTTGCCCGCGATGCTGAAGAGGGCCACGTAGAGGGAAAGGGCCCGGTGTTCCGTTACGCCCAGCTCCTTGAAGTAGAAGGGGATGAAGGTCATGGCACTGCTGAAGGCCAGCTGGGCGAAGAACTGGGAAACGGTGATGAGGACCGTGTTCCTCAGCCAGAAGACCTGATCGGCGGCGGTGCGGGTGACGACTTCAGCCATTTTGCCTGCACCGGGCGTATTCCTGACGCAGTTCCCGGACCTTGGCCGCCACGTCCGGCGCGGTGGTGATCTCGGTCACCATGGCCAGCACCCGCGCCCCGGCCCGGAGCAGTTCGCCGAAACGGTGGAGTTTGATGCCGCCCATGACGGTGAAGGGAAGCGAAACGCGCGACGTGACTTCATGGATCATGTTCAGCCCCACGGCGCCGCAGTTGACGCTCTTGGTCTGAGTGGGATAGATGGGCCCCACGTTGATGCAGTCCGCCCCGGCGGCCTCGGCGGCGAGGGCTTCGGGACCGTTGTGGGTGGAGTTGCCGATGAAAAGTTCGGGCCCCAGTTTCCGGGCAACCCGGATGGGCATGTCCTCCTGCCCCAGATGGACGCCGTCGGCTCCGGCCGCCAGCGCCACATCCACCCGGTCGTCGATCATGAGCAGTACGCCGAAGCGGTCGGCCACGGGACGGCACTTCAGTGCCAGTGCGTAGAGGAATTTGTCCCCCTTGTGCTTTTCCCTGAGCTGGATGATCTTCGCCCCCGACTCCGCGCAGGCGGTGAAGATGTCGAAGGGGGAACGGTCCAGACAGAACTCCGAAGAGATCACGGGATAGATGTCCGCACTGCGGAATATTTCGAGTTTTTCGGCCCGGCTTCTCATTTTTCACCTCCGAGTTCGATGTCGTCGAGAGCGCTCCACACGGGGTTCTCGGGCCTCTTGCAGCGGCACCGTTTTTTGTTGAGGTCGGTCCCGCAGACGGGACACAGGCCCTTGCACTCCTCGCTGCACAACGGATTCATGGGCAGTTCGATGAGGAGTTCGTCCCGCACGTCGCCGGAAATATCCACCTCTTCGGTGACGATGTCCGACTTGGCGTAACAAAGTTCCACATGGTCGTTGCGGATCTCCAGCTTCAAGGGCGCGAGACAGCGTCCGCACCGGGTCGAGACGGTTCCCCGGACGCTCCCCGTGACCAGAAAGGAGCCCGCGGCGGCGGAGATCCTGAAGGCGTAGCTCACGGGGGAAGCGGGGGCAAATTCATCCTTTTCGGGCAGAGCCCAGAAGGATTCGGGCTCGGTCCCTTCCAGAAAGATCGGCTCCTTTTCCACACACCTGACGGAAAATTTGATCATGATCCATCACTTCCTTTTGCCGTAGCGGGCGGAGAGAAGCTCCAGCAGTCTCCCACATTCGGCGGCTGTCCCCACGGTGATGCGGATGTAGCGGCCCCCCGCGGCGTGTTTGAAGAAGCGCACCACCACGGCGTTTTCGCGCAGGAACCGGAAACACCGTTCCCCGTCCTCGTCGGGGGGAGCGGCGAAGATGAAGTTGGCCTGGGAGGGGATGACCCTGAAGCCCAGCTCCCGGAGCGATGCGGCCAGCTTTTCCCTGGCGGTGACGATCTCCTTGCGCCGGGAGTTGAAATAGTCCCGGTCCCGGAAAGCCGCTTCGGCAAGGGCCTGACTGATCATGTCCGCGTTGTAGGAGTCCTTGAGCTTCATCAGCCCGTCGATGAGCAGGCTGTCCCCCACGGCGTAGCCCAGCCGGAGCCCGGCGAGGCCGTAGCTCTTGGACAAGGTCCGCATGACGATGACGTTGGGGAAGAGCGCGGCGAATTCCATGCAGTTGTCGCAGCTGAAATCAGCGTAGGCTTCATCGATGACCACGATGCCGTCGAACTCCCGGCAGAGCTTGTGCACCTCTTCCCGGCTGAAGGCGTTGCCCGTGGGGGCGTTGGGCCGGGGGAAGATCAGCAGATTGGCGCCTTCCGCCTTTTTGAGGAAGTCGGCGGGCAGGGCGAAATCGTTCTTTTCGTCCAGATCGATCTTCGTGACGGGGGCGCCCTGCATGGCCGCGAGGACCGGGTAGAGGGAGTAGGTGGGCTCGGGGATCGCCACGCCCCGCTCCGGCGAGGTGAAGGCCCGGAAGATCATGGTGAGCAGGTCGTCGGAGCCGTTGCCCACGATGACGTTTTCCCGCTCGACGCCGTTGACCCGGGCGAAGAGGTCCCGCAGCCGGTCCGCGCAGGGATCGGGATAGCGGTTGAGCCGTTTCCAGTCGAATTCCCGCCACGCTTTCTCCACGGCGGGGGAGGGGGGATAGGGGTTTTCGTTGGTGTTCAGCTTCACCAGATTGGCGAACTTGGGCTGTTCCCCCGGCGTATAGCCTTCGAGGGCGTCGATCTCGGGCCGGAAATAGGTCTTGCTGCGGGGCCAGCGCCGTTCGTTCTTCTCGCGGGGCATGCGCCGCCGGATGACCGTACAGGGGGCGATGTGGGACAGCGCCCGGACGAAACGCTGGAAGGTGGCTTCGTCGGGGATGGGGATGTCCTTCACCGTGCCGGGACGGTCCAGGGAATTGAGTTCGATGGCGTCCAGACGCATTTCCTTGAGCAGTCCGGCGAAACGGGCGATGGACTCGTCGGAGTCGTTGATGCCGGGGACGATGAAAAGTTCGAGGCGGATCTCCGCCGGGCACTGGTGCGTGAAGGCGGTGAGCTTTTCGGTGAAGCGCTTGAAATCCACGCTTGCTTCCGGCCGGTTCACGGCCTTGAATTCCGCCTCATTGGAGCCGTCGAAGGAGGGCACGATCAGATCGACCCGGTTCAGATCGGGCCACAAGGACTCGTCGCCGAGGGCCACGGCGTTGGTGAGCAGACAGAGCTTGAAATCCTTGTGCCGGTCCTTGATGTGGCGGATTATTTCGCCGATCCCGGCGTGAAGCAGGGGTTCCCCCGCGCCGGAAAAGGTGATGTAGTCGATCTCGGGCTTGGCGGCGAGAACGTCGTCCAGTTCCCGGATGACGGCGGCGGTGGGAACGTAATCCTTGCGTTCGCAGGTGTGACGCGTGGTCGCTCCCGCTTCGCAGTAGATGCAGTCCAGCTGGCAGGTCTTGGGCGGGATCAGGGAAACCCCCAGAGATCTGCCCAGTCTCCGGGAGTTCAGGGGGCCGAAAACGTAACGTCCGTTCATTATATGTGCTCTTCCTCGATTTGAAGTTGAAAACAGTTGGATTTCAGCGCTTCCGGAGTTTTCCTCCGGTAAGCTCCATGGTGACATCGGCGAACTTGCACAGCGCCGGGTTGTGGGTGATCATGATGATGGCCCGGCTGTTCCGGCGTTCCTCGTAGAGGGACTGGAAAAGCTCCATGATGGCTGCGCCCGTTTCCTCGTCCAGATTGCCTGTCGGCTCGTCGGCC